>NZ_CP045497.1 GCF_015500075.1 Mesorhizobium sp. INR15
ACGTACGGGCCCGCGACGAAATCGCCGACTTGCAATTCGATGCGGAAGGCATCGACACAGACTATCCGAATATGCGCAAGTTCCTGACCGCTATCGGTGAGTTCCAGGTCTACATCGCCTCCAACAGTACGAGCCTGATCAATTATGGCGAGCGCTACCGGTCCGGCGAACGCATCTCCTCGGCTTTCGTCGAGGCGACCGTCAATGCCGTTATCTCCAAGCGGTTCGCCAAGAAACAGCAGATGCAATGGAGCAAAGTCGGCGCGCATCTCTTGCTGCAAACCCGCACCCAAACCCTTGACGGCTCCCTGCACTCGACCTTCCGGCAATGGTATCCAGGCATGGTCAACGACAGTCAGGAGCACAGAGTAATAGCCAGTGCCGCATGACCGCCCCACAAATCCTTATGCTCCCCAATATGGTAGGCGAACTTGATCAGCGTCGACAAACGTGAACTCAGTTTCAGCGAGTCGTGAAGCCGTTGCGAAATCGTTGCGAAAAATTCACAAACGGTATCTTCTTTCGGAATGCCGACAAGGCTTTGGGCGCGGCGTCGGTCATGCCATGCGAGACGAAATCCGGTATTTATGTCGCGCGGCCAGCCTGTCGGCATCGAAAATTCCAGACCTTACCTGAGCCACTGAGTTCAAGTCGTCTATCCCATTTTGCCCGCTTAGCGCGCCGACCCCGGGCCACGGCACGGTGGGCTTTTTCACTATTCGACCCGTGGCGGGCTGGCACCATTGCGAAATGGTGGTGGTCGGAACGTTCGCTGCTTTCCGCGCTCTTCGGTTAAGTTGATCCAATCCGGCTGGCGGCCGACCGCGCTCGTCCAAAGCCTTGACATCAACGGCCCATTACCAACGTCGGAATCTAGCGAAACCCCCGACTAAAGTGATGATTGGCTAAGCAATTGCAGCCATGGAGGTGTGACGTTGCACCCCCTCCTGTTGAAAACAGTGGATGGGGTTTTTCGTTTTTGGGTTCTTACGAAGCCAACTTGGACTGCGGGCCTATTTTCAAATTCAAGAGGATAAATCGGCGACTGCCTTGCGATCATCATCCGTCCAATGTGAAGTTTCGTCGGAAATCACCAATCCCATTTCGCCGCCCACCCTTGCCGGCGTTGGGAGTTAGACCTGTTTTGAGGGTTTCCGCGAAGCTGTCTCTCGTATAACCGTCCTGTAGCAGTGCAAGCACTGTGAGTGGTGGCGCTTTCCTCGGGACCGCCGCGGAATTTCCGGTGAACCTCTTGCCGCTAGTAACCGCACCGAGCGCGTTGAGCGGCGAGTGACAGGCCACGCAATGCGTGAGGCGTTGCAAGGTAAGCGCCGCGGTTCCAGGACGCCGAATGGGACGGATCGTCGTGATAGCGATGCGGTGAGAAGAAGAGGTTCTTCCATCCAGAAACCAGAAGCCGAATATTGAAAGGGAAGATCACTCGATTGGGCGGCGTCGTGTGGGCAATCGCAGGCGTCGCCATGACGGCCGCGTAGAGATCAACAACGTCTTGATCGCTCAATCAGCGTCAAATCATTGTAGGGGGAAGACCGGCGGTACAGATTTCCCCTTGGGCTATTGCCGTTGCTCAGCGCATCGGAAAATTGCGCGAGCGTCCAGTTTCCTATGCCGGTTTGCTTATCCGCGTGATGTTGGGCGGATAAAATGTTCCAAAACGTGTCGTACATTGGTTTGCCGCCGGGAAAGTGCCGCGCCGCTGTTTTCGTGGTCCGTGTGACACGAACCGCACCCGGCGAGACGGATTATATATGCGCCGCGGGCGGCGTCGCCCGCCAGCGCCAAGTTGCGTGGGGGTCCCGTGACGGGCTTCAAAAAAATAGGTTGCTGTGGCCAACCCCAAAAGGCGCCACCCGCGCGATCGACCATTTCCAGCGGGGCCTATATTCACCATGATGCCTCGGGCTCGAGCTATCTGACATGGGTGCGACTGTTTTCCCCAACATACGCGACAATGCCCAGATGGTGCTGCCGAGATAGACGAAAGACGCAGGGATGCACATCAGCACGCCGGCCAGTAACCTGGTCGTCAAGCCCATTGCCGGAATAGGCAGCGTAAAGCGGATGAGGAGCAAACATAATCAACGCCGAAAGGAAACGAGCCTTGTATTGCGACCAATGAGACGAGGACGACCGCCATTGCTGGGCTGAGGCGTCGCTTGCCACTGGGTGAGTACCACGCGCCAGAAAAACGTGGCGGCCACAAAAGCGTGACGTGTTCACAAACGTGGACGGCTTCTGTTGCAAGAGCCCAATCATAGGCCGCTGGAATGTGCCAGAACACATCGTGACAACGAAGAAGCCTGCGGCTATCCAGGCGGCAACCTCCTTGTGGGCTGCTTGTTTCATGCCCCGGGGAATGCGGCGATTGCCTGCCCCGATATAACGCCTGGTGAAATTTGGAAACGCTCGCAAAATGACAAGATGGCTATTCGAATATAGCGCAGGAGCGGCGCAACCGCGAGAATGAGCAGCAGATGTTGAAACATGTGGGACCGAAAACAGCTCTTCCGAAAGCGCGTCGACACGGTGACAGAAGTGCTAAAACAAGAGCTAGAACAGCAGCAAAAAACGCCAGCACCCTAGGCTTGCTGACCGCCCAATTTCGGATGTCGGCTGAGAGCATTGTCACGACCCCGTCAGATACAGCGCCATCAGAATGGCAATCAGCGTCTCCACCAGTGGATCTCCAAACCATGAAGTCCAGAGGGCCGAGCCGGATTCGCGAGCAAATGCGGGGCTGGCGATTCCCGCCACTGCCGCAGTCAGAAAAAGGGGACGACGCATGGCGAGACCAGATAAGGGACGAGCAGCGCGAACAGAACGGCGCGGCGAGAAAGATGGAACTCGAAACAAGGCCGCAAAGCCCAAGGAATCGGGTTCGGCCAGCCCCCGCCGTCAAATGCCTCATGATGGTCACCGGGGAGCTTCCGCTCGAGTAAGCCGCCATGTTCGGTGCGCGGAGAACAATCCAAAGAGACAGATTGCCCACTGCAATCACCGCGATGATTGCAGGTGGGCACAGTGAGGAACGGTATGGATCGCAGCGGCGGGGGCTTTAGGGCAACGATCGCCGTTTAGAAAATATGAAACCAGCAATTGCAATAGCCACGCTCCCGGTGCCGCGAAAAGCCCCGCCAGGACCAGACGGTAAGGCGCGACATGGCGCAGAGGCGCAGGGTGCTGAACTCGCTTGCAAGGGGGTGCAGCGCGCTCATGAGATTGAGGGACCAACATAGGCGGTGATGAAGACAACGATCCATACCACATCGACGAAGTGCCAGTAGAGCGCCGCCAAGTGCGATCATGCTCGTGATGCACCGCCCCTGAACCGGCCCATAAGCGTCCAGACCAGAAGCATCGTCAGGGATCAGTAGTCCCACCGCGACGTGCGCCATATGCACGCCCGGTGAGAATGAAGAACGCGGAGCTATATGCACTGGTCGAGAGCACGATGCCTTTTTCCCGCCCATTCGAAGGCCTGAATGATGATGAAGGCGGAGCCAAGGATTATCGTCCCTGCCAGCCGCAGCGCAATCTGAGGCTGTTTCCCGGTCTGCCGGAATTGGCTTTGGCCCCAGGCGACCACGAAGCTGCTGGCGACCAAGATAACGGTGTTGGGGATCACGAGCTTCAGGCTCGGCGGTCCCGATGGCGGCCAGGGACCGGTCTGCTGCGAGCCGAGATAGACGTAGCTGAAAATCAGATAGACAAACAGGATTGCCTCGGTCGCGGATGAGGCAGGCCATTCCCCACCACGCGGTGGAAACAGTTCCGGACCCGCCAACCGGTAGTGTTTCGCTGGCTGTTCGGTCAGTCATGGATTTCGACCTCTTCCAATGCCGCGTTGTGGCTCCGGCGTCAGCCATAGTGCCAGAACGCCGAATTCGCATACGGCGCCAAGGGCGACCAACCAGATGACTTGCGCCAACAAACCGAAAAACAACCCCGTCATGCCGACCGAGAGCAAGAACGGCAGAATGCTATCACCGGGCATCTTCAATACGACATTGGGCTCGGCATCGAGCGGTGTCACACCGATTGTCTCCCTTGCCTTTATCCAGGACCATTCCGTCACGAACGGCATCGCCGATTATCGACCTCTCTTCGGTCTCCTTTAAGGCGATCCTCCCACAGCGGATAACGCGAGGCGACTTGAGGAATCGTCGCAAAATTATAGACAGGCGGCGGAGACGTGGTCGCCCATTCAAGGGTTGGTGCGTCCCATGGGTTGTCGCCTGCCGGCGCACCGGATTTGAGACTTTTTGCAACGTTGATCAGGAATAGAAAAACACCCACGGCGAAGACAAACGCGCCGAGGGTCGACAACATGTTCAACCATCCGACGCCCATGTCCGCTGGATAGGTATAGATACGTCGAGGCATGCCCATCAGACCAGTTACATGCATGGGAAAGAACGCGGCGTTGAACCCGATGAACATGGTCCAGAAGGTCCATTTGCCCAGCCGCTCGTCCATCATCCTGCCGCTCATTTTGGGAACCAGAAATGCAGCCCGCCGACGACCGGGAAGACATTTATCCCGAGCAAAACGTAGTGGAGATGAGCGACGATAAAGTAGGTGTCGGTCAATTGCCAGTCGAGTGCGACCGATGCCGTCATGGAAGCCCGAAACCCCGCCGATGACGGAACAGCATGATAAAGCCGGTGAAGAAAAGGAATGGCGGTTGTGAATTGAAGTTTTGCCCGTCCAGGATGGTTGCGATCCAGGCGAACACGGCGATCGCGCTGGGAATTGCGATGATGAAACTCGCTGCACTGAAGAACGACAGGGACATTACCGGAAGCCCTGTCGCGAACATGTGATGTACCCACACGCCGAAGCCCAGGATCATCGTCGCCACGGTCGAGATCGCGACCAACGTATAGCCAACCAGTGGTCGACGGCAGAAGACCGGGAGTGCGTCGGAAACGATGCCCCATTTGCTGGCAGGACAAGCGCATAGACCCAGGGGTGGCCCAAATATCCAGAACAGGTGCTGCCAAAGCAAAGGCTGACCGCCGCCTTTAACGTCAAAGAAATGGGTGCCATATCGACGATCGAGCCAGAGCATGCGCAGGCGAGGCTGACCGCTGGAACCGCGAGCAAATTTGCAGCCGAGGCCGTGAGCGTGCCCCAGACAAGTATCGGCAGCCGGTTGACGGACATTCCGGGCGCACGACATCTCAGAAGCGTCACGATGAAATTCGCTGAACCCACCACGGTTGAAATGCCGAGAAAGACCAGTCCAAGCGCAAACACGTCCATGTTGATGCCTGGGTCGTATTCGAGGCTCGTGTTTGGCACGTATGCGAACCAGCCACCATTTGGCGCCTGACCAAGCGGAAAGCTGATGTAGAGGAAAATGCCCGCAAACAGAAAAACCCAATAGCTCAAGGCATTCAGTCGCGGAAAAGCCATGTCGCGCGAACCCAGCATCAGCGGCCAGAGGTAGTTGGAAAAACCCGACAGCATCGGCAATGCATAGAGGAACATCATGGTCGTGCCATGCATCGAGAAAAGCTGGTTGTAGGCATCCGGCGATAGGAATTTTCAGGTCCGGCTGCGCCAACTGGACCCGCATCGCCAGCGCTTCGATCCCGCCGATCACCAGGAAGAAAAACGCTGTGCACAGATACCGAATTCCGATGGTCTTGTGATCAACGGTTGCCAACCAGCCGTACAGACCGGGAGCTGTTTTCCCAGATATCGAGCAGTTTCTGGCGCGTGGAGGTAACTTCCATATTGGGCTGGACGGTGGTCATTTCAGCCCCTCCAGATAGGTGGTGACGTCGTCGATCTCACTGGCGAGCATATGGAGTTCCGGCATCTTTTACGCCCGGCTTGATGGTCTGCGTGTTGTTGATCCATTTTGCCAGATTGGCGGGCGTATTGGTCATCAGACCTGAAGCGATCGTCTCGCGGTCTCCGAAATGCGACAGGTCAGGTCCTAGAATGCCTCCGGCGGAGTACCCCTTATCGTGTGGCAGGCAGCGCAGCGCACCAGGAATGTCTTAAGGCGCGGATCATCCCCTGATCCTGCGGTTGCAGAAGCTGGCCGGTCCCACCAAGCCTCGAAATCGGGTTTCGACAGCACGCGCACATTGAACGCCATGTTGGCATGCTGGAGACCGCAGAATTCGCTGCATTGACCGCGAAAGTCGCCGACCTTGTCAGCCTGGAGCCAGGTGACATTGGTGCGCGACGGGATCATATCCATCTTGCCGCCAAGCTTCGGCACCCAGAAGGAATGGATGACATCCTTGGAGGTGAGATTTATCTGGACCGGCACGCCCACGGGGATCACAAGTTGGTTGGCGGTGATGAATTCGCGCGCAGGATTTGACGATCGATATTTGACTGCCCACCACCATTCCTGGCCGATGACATCAATGCTGAGCGCGCTGGCCTGTGCCGGCTGACTGATCGAACTCACCGTAAGGAGCGTCCATACTGCCGAGCCAACGAGAAAGACTGTCGAAATTGCTACGCCAAATCCGATCCATCGAATGGCCGTACGATCATTGACCGGCGTTATCGCGAGATCGTGCGCCCGCCGTCCGCGCCATAGGGCCACGACAAGCAACACGCCGACAACAATGCAGACCGCGATCGAAATTGCCGTGAGGCCGAGGCCAAGGCTGGCAATGGCTCCAGCAATCGGGCTTGTCGCGTCGAGATAGCCGAGTGGAGACCCGCTGCAACCGGAAAGCGCAACGGTGAACAAAAAGAGAGACGCCACGCGCCTCATTGCTTTTGTCCCGCCGGGGCTCCCTGTCCCTGGTCAGCCGCCGCTTGCTGCTTGCCGTCACCCGACGAGGCGCTGAATGTACCGCCCAACGACTGCAGATAAGCGACCAGTTGCCACAAGCTTTGGGGAGGCAGAGCGTTACCCCAAGCCGGCATTCCTTGAGGGCGCCCCTCGTAAATGCTCTTGTAGACATCTATCGGGGTGCCGCCATAACGCCAGGCCGTGTCCGTGAGATCCGGTCCCATCCCACCCTTGGCTTTATAGCCATGACAACCCGCACAGTTCATCGACGTGAAGAGTTTCTTGCCTTCCTGGACAGAGTTAGGATCGTTAGCCAATGGATTCGCGGTGCTGGCACTCAGAGTCGGCGACCTACCCGCGCTCAAGCCCAGGGGGACAACCGCGGCAATTCCTTCCGGATAGGCGACGTCTATTCGATTCTGCGACTGCCTCTGTGTCATAATCAGCCATCCCGTCGCGCCTGCGCCGACAGCCAGGAGGATGAGCACGGCGATAAGAATGCGACCGAGTGACATGGCGAATTCCTGGCGGTTACTGCTGCTGAGTGGCCGCTCCAACGGGGATAGGAGTGGCGTCGGCCGCTGTCTTGACTGTGTCGCCATCGACGGAAAAAACATAGATCGTATTGCCGCGCGGCAGGAAGCCAGGCCGCTCCTTCTGCACCATCGCGGCACCTCCCACTCCGGCGGCAACAGCCACATACTGCCGGTTATCAGGCCCAATATAGGTGATCGGCTGTCCAATGATGCCCGAGCCGAGTTTTTTGCGACCAAAGAACTTTGCCCGTCCACGCGTCTAGCGCGCGGAACCATCCATCCGTGGTGCCGTAAAAGATGAGATTGCTCGCCGTGGCAATGACGCCACTCATGACCATGAATTTCTCTGGGACTTCCCAGATCTTCTTGCCATGAGCTGGGTCCCAGGCGATCAGGCCGCCCCAGTTTCCATCGGGGCCGTCCACTGAAAACCGCTCCATCTCCATGCCATCATAGGGCGTACCGGAAATGTAGGAGACTTCGTGGTCCGTCAGGCCCATACAGATGTTGAACACACCGACATAGAGTAAGCCGGTGTTCGGACTGAAGGCCGGCGGCTCCCAGTCCTTCTGCCCTATGTCGGGTGGACAGACCCTGTCGATCTTCACACCGGGCTTGGGCTCGCGGGCCGGATCTACGATCGGCCGTCCAGCCTTCTTGTCGAAGCCGGTGGACCAGTTCTGATAGGCAAAAGTATTGGCCAGCAGCACTTCGCCGGTGTTGCGGTCGATCGTGTAGGCATACGTGTTGCGGTCGAAATGCACCAGAGTCTGACGCATCTTGCCGTCGATCGGCATGTCAAGCAGAACCGCTTCGTTGACGCCGTCATAGTCCCATTGGTCATGCGGGGTGAACTGATAGGCCCACTTGGCCATTCCGGTCTCTGGATCCCGCGCGAACATCGCGCTGGTCCACAAGTTGTCGCCGGGACGCTGGGCCGGCACGCGGGGACCAGGATTGCTGGTGCCATAGTAAATTGTCTTGGTCTTTTCGTCATAGGACACGAACCCCCATGAAGCACCGGCACCCGTGTTCCAGGCGTCCACTGGCCAGGTTTTGATCCCCAGGTCCTTACCCTTCATCCAGTCGTAATAGGGTTTGAAACTGTCGCCGATACGGACATCCGTGTCCGGGCCGACAGCGTGCGCGCGCCAGATTTCCTTCCCGGTGCCGACATCCAGGGCGGCCAACCACCCATTGACGCCCATCTCACCGCCGGAGTTGCCGACGAATACTTTGCCGTCGGCGGCAAAGGCCGATTGGGTCATGGTCACGCCATGTTCCAAGCTATCCAAGGCCGTCCGCCAGACCTCTTTTCCTGTCGACGCATCAACAGCGACAGTGTGGTCGTCGAGGAGATTGTAGATCAATTTACCGTCGGCATAAGCCCAACCCCGAAGAACGGCATCGCAGCAGGCCTTGCCAATTGCCTGGGGGGAAGGATTGGGGTCGAACTTCCACTTGATCGAAGGTCCCGGCTTCGAAAGATCAAGCGCATAGGCCGTGTTGGGATAGGGCGAAACTACATACATCGTATCGCCTACTACCAGCGGCGCGCCCTCATGACCGTATTGCGTGCCGTCCGAGAATGTCCAGGCCACCTTCAGCTTGCCAACATTATCGGGGGTTATTTCTTTAAGAGGGCTAAACCGGGTGTTCGCATAATCGCGTGCCTGACTTGTCCATTCGCCGGGCTTGCCGGCGCCGGCAAAATTTGCCGTGGCGTCCGAGTACGATTTTGGTATCCCCGCCGTAGGTGCTGATTGCGCTTGTCCCGACCCTGTCATGGCAGCTAAAGCCGCTATGGTCAGTAGAATGCGCATGCAACCCTCCCCGCCTTTTCGGATTAACGCCGTGTGGCCTGAACGGTTGCATGCGTTTTTGCTATTTTGAGGGAGGTTGTTGGGCTATGCGGCGATAGACGAACGGGCTGATGTCTTTCTCGCCCGGCACAGCCCCTGACACGGCATTCCTGACCAATATTTCCATACGGGAATGGATGACCGATTTTACGCAAGCCGGGTCTGTTGCCGCGGCATCCCCCGCGATTGCCATCGCTTGGCAGCGACAGCCGCCCCAATCGATTTCGCGCCGATCGCAAGTGCGACAAGGCTCCTGCATCCAGTCGACGCCGCGAAACGCATTGAATGCCGGCGAGTCGCGCCAGATTTCCATGAGGCCGCGGGACCCGAATCGCTCGAAGGAGAGCGACGGTATCGTCTCCGCTGCATGGCATGGAAGCACCGTGCCGTCGGGTGTGACAATGAATGCGTCGCGCGCCCAGCCCCCCATACACGGCTTCGGAAAGGTGGCGAAATAGTCTGGGGTGACGAAGTCAATGTTCATGATGCCCGCCAGCCGCTCGCGCGCCGTCGCCACGATGTCGACCTGCCTGTCGACCGCAGCGCGATCAGGCATCAATGCACCGCGGTTGGTCAACGCCCATCCGGCGTATTGTACATTGGCGATCTCGAGGCGCTCGGCATCAAGCGAAAGTGCAAGTTCAATGAATCCCGGCACCTCTTCGATATTGTGGCGGTGGATGGGTGCGTTGATGGTCAACGGCAAGCCCGCCGCACGAGCGCGTCGCGCGGTGGCGAGCTTCTTCTCGTGGCTACCCCGATGATTGCCGATACGCTCTGTGGTCTCCGGTCTCGCACCCTGAAAACTGAGTTGCAGATGGTCGAGCCCAGCTTCAGCAAATGCCTCGATGCGGCCATCGGCAATGCCGACGCCCGCAGTGATTAGGTTGGTATAAACGCCTTGGGCGGAAAGCCTGGCTATGATCTGCTCGAGATCCCGGCGCAGCGTTGGCTCACCGCCTGACAAATGTACCTGAAGAACGCCAAGTTCGGCGGCCTGCTCGAACAGCTCCAGCCAGGTCCGCGTATCGAGTTCGCGATTAGCCTTCAGCAGTTCGACCGGGTTAGAGCAATAGGGGCATTGCAGGGGGCAGCGATGTGTTAGTTCCGCTAACATGCCGATAGGAGGTAGGAGGGGTGCGCTCATAGCTTGACCAACAGCTGGTCGGACCATCCCTGTAGGAACGCGATGACGTCGGTCGCAACGTCCTCCTCCTGCGCGTCATACTCGGCGGCAAGACCGGCGATGATCTGAGCGACCGAGGAACGCCCATTGCAACGCCGCAATATGTCGAGACTGATCTCGTTCGGCCAAAAAACCTTCTCGGGCGACAGTACGGCGAATGCGCTTCGGACGGGATCGAACTGAATGCGCACGTGTTTTGGCAGGAACGGAACAGAATGTGGTGCCAACAGCGCTCTTTTTCGCAGCTCCGTCATGGCGAAAGTTCCAGACAGAAGGCGCCGGGCGGTATGTTTGTCTTCTCGCCATAGGCATGCTGAAGAGCGTCTAGCATCGCCCAAAGGAGATCGCATTTGAATACGAGGGCATCGACCACCTGCTGCTGTCGCTCCGGCGTGGTGGCATGTTTGAGAACGTATGCCAAGGCGAAGTCGGCATCGCGCGTAGCCTGTTCGGGACGTCGCGTGAAATAAGCCAGCGTGTCCTCGGTGACGTAATCGTATTTAGCCAGCATTGCCGGAACTCGCTCGCCGATTATGGCCGGCGAGAACATCTCCGTCAGTGACGACGCGACCGCCTCCATTAGCGTCCGGTTCGTGCAGAAAGAGAGATAGGCACCGACTGCGAAACGTGTTGCCGGCAGCGCCAGCCGTTCGCTCTTGACGACGTCAGCGTCGAGACCGAGGGAGGTTGCAAGATGCAGCCATCGCTTTATACCCCCACTCCAGCCGTCCGCTCCGTCATGATCCTCGATGCGCCTGCGCCATGCAGCACGAAAGGCGGGATCCTCGGCACGGGCGAGGATCATCGCGTCCTTGCGAGGAATCACGGCTTGGTAACAAAAGCGGTTCAGCGCCCATGCTTGCATCTCCGTTTTCGAGAGTGCGCCGCTGATCATCTTTTGATGAAAAGGGTGACGGTGGTGGTAGCGTTCGGCCCCTACTTGTCTCAGCAGAGCTTCGAGTTTTATGGCCGACAAGCCTCCTTTAGCCGCGCGGTGGAAATCGCTCAAAATTCTATCTCCATTCCGTCGCGGGCCACTTCCCACCCTGCTGCCCGAACTGACATGTATTCGGCCGAGTTCTCATCAAGAACAGGGTTGGTGTTGTTGATATGGATGAAGACCCGGCGACTGATATTCAAATCGGCCAGAGCGGCGATGGAACCTGCGTTGCCCGACATCGCCAGATGGCCCATCCGAACTCCGGATTTATGACTGACACCGGCGGCAATCAACTCATTATCGGCATGGACCGTGCCGTCGAACAACAGGCAATACGCGTCGGTGAGCATTGCACGCAGGACGGCATCGATGCTCGCACAGCCTGGGATATAAAAGACCGCGCCGCCAGCGGTGCCACCAGCAACGCGAATCCCAATCGTGTCACCGGCATTCGAGCTGAAATTCGCATGCGGGTGCTGTCTGTCTTCCAGGTAGAGTGCGATCTTGCCCGATACAGGAAAGCACTCAACCGTCACACCCGTCTCAAGTCCTTCAGCATCGCGGATCGCCACTTCTTCCGCTAGCGGCAGTAAGCGTCTTGGGACAAGTTCCGGATCTAGGACGTTAAAGATAGAATTCGCGTCCAAGGCCGCCAAAACTTGTACCGTCGCATAAATAGCAAAGGGCTGCCGCTCTCGCAAACTGAGCAAGCCGGCGATATGATCGACATCGGCATTAGTGAGTACCACCGCACGGATCGGCGTCGAGCGGAGCTGCGAATTCACGGATGGCTGCAACACCGCCGTCTCCGCGATCTGCTGTCTGATATCGGGTGAGACGTTGAAAAGGACCCAAGCCGCCCCATCGGCCGAGACGGCGGCGCTGGATTGTGTACGTTTATGAATGCCTGCCAAACCAGAACGTGCTGCGCGGCTTAGGTAATAATTACAGTTCCATTGCGGCAAGCCACCGCCTGCGGCAGATCCGAGTATCTTCATGCGCATCAGGACGCCACTCTATTAGAGCAGTCGAATGAATTTTATAGCATTCTTCCGCTGAACGCTAACAGGCCCTTCGACATGGAAGGGGTAGCGCGCCCCGGTTTGGAAGGGCGCGCTTTACTGGCTATTTCTTCGAAGCAATCTCCGCAGGCAAATAGCGCGATATTTCAAAGCCCGCTGCCACCTGGCACATGGTCGGCTTCTTCCAGGTCTTCTTCATAGCTTTCTCCTTTTATACCAAGCGCGTCGGAGTCTGCCGTCACCAACCTAACGATACTTCATGGTGAGGGTTTAAGTGGTTATAAGGCCGTGAGCGGCTTTGCGTTGACACAACGTCGTGATGCGAATCCGGTTCCTCTGGAATTAGCATACGAACTCTTTTGCAACGGGCCTGGCTGGCGCCTCTCAAAGAGCCCCGTGTTCTCCATATTCTCAACTTTGACCGCACCGCGTACCTTTCCCATGGACGTGAAGACACGTACAAGATTGCGGCGCTGCAATCCCGACGGTTGGAACCGAGAACAACCGATACGGCGCTGGCCGCATCTTCGCAGCAATCTATTTTTTACCACCGCGACCTGGAGATAAGCCGCTGCTGTCGATATTCGAAATGTCTGCTCTCCTCCTGACGACGTCAGCGGTGTTGGGGTGGATCAATCATAAATTTCTGCCTATGCCGCACACCATCGGCCTGCTGACAATGAGTGTAGTGGCCTCGCTCATTTTGGTGATGATAGACGCCATCCTGCCAGAGCAGCACCTGTTCGAGCCCCTGACCAAGACGCTGCTCCAAATAGACTTTACATCGGTCGTCATGAACGGGATGCTGGCATTCTTGCTTTTCGCAGGTGCGCTCCACGTAGATTTTGGAACACTCCTCAGTCGCGCGGTACCTGTGATCGTGCTTGCTACTTTCGCCACTATAGCGTCGACCTTCATCATAGGCCTCCTGTTTTGGCAGGCCGCTGGCCTTCTTGGTCTTTCATTGCCGCTGTCGTGGGCGCTGGTTTTTGGCGCGCTCATCAGCCCCACCGATCCGGTGGCTGTCATGGCCACGCTCAAGAATATTGAGGCCCCGGCAAGTCTCGAAGTAGAGATGCAGGGCGAGTCCCTGTTCAACGACGGTGTCGGCATTGTCGTTTTCACGATCCTGCTGGCGTTCGCGATCGGCGCGCCCGAGGAAAGCACGAGCCTGACGTCGGTCGCCGAACTCCTGATTGTAGAGGCCGGTGGTGGGCTTCTGCTGGGCATCTTAACGGGCTACATTGCCTATTGGGGCATGCGGCTGATCGACGACTACGCAATCGAAGTGCTCATTTCGCTGGCGCTGGTGACGGCAACCTACGCGCTCGCGCAGCGCATTCATGTCAGTGGCCCACTTGCAGTCGTAGCGGCAGGTCTGCTCATTGGCTATCGAGGGCCCCGCGATGCGATGAGCGACCGTACCCAAACATACCTTTTCGGTCTCTGGACACTCATCGACGAGGTTCTGAATTCGTTGCTGTTCCTGCTCATCGGACTGGAAGTGCTTATCTTGCGATTTGACCCGGCTTCACTGCTTGTCGCTGCCGCGGCCATTCCAATCGTGATCGCCGCACGCTTCCTCGCTGTCGGTGCACCCATCCTGGTCCCTTGGGTCAACCGGCTGATGTCGGGCCGCAACGTTCTGTTCCTGACCTGGGCCGGGATCCGCGGCGGCATATCCATTGCGCTGGCGCTCTCTGTTCCCGAAGGCACGGCAAAGCCAACGATCCTGGCGGCAACCTATGCGGTTGTGCTGTTCAGCGTGATCGTGCAGGGATCGACGCTCGGCTACGTCGCGCGCCGCACGGTGCTCAGTTACAAAAGCGGCAATGATTAAAACCGTGCTATTTCTTGGGTGCATTTTGGGTCAGCGCTTCGAGGTGGCCAAAGGGGCCATGGTCCTTCATCGCGAGGAAACCAGAATGCCTTCGGGTGATGTCTTGGATATCTTCGGGCGTTGAAATGTTGCGTTTCGCATCACCTACCACCAGATCGGCATGACGGTGCAAGGTAGCCCGGCGAGATGGGTCGTGCTCGCAACTCGTTACCGCCGTGAGCACGTCCAGCAAGCGAATGAGTACGGCGGCACTGCCTGCTGCATTCTGCCTGATCATGTGGAACATCGCATCCGCAAGTCCGTCATACCCGACGGCTGGAACGACGAGCACCGGGTTTCCTTCGTGCAGCAGCACACCAGCGGGCAGATGAAGTGGGGCGAGTTCACAGAGCGCGGCGCCGAAGCGGTCGATCACGCTCACAGCGGTATGCGGGTCGTTGATGCCCGGAGACAGCGCCCGCACGGCCACCTCGACAAGCTGTCGCACCGCGAATTCGATATCAGCAGAGCTCCCGCGCTGCGCACTCAAGGCGGTTGCATCGCGGATGGCTTCCTCTGCGCCATCTACCGGCGGCGTCATCAACGCGATCGGCGCCCCCGGAAACACAAAGTCGCCGGGTCGCACCAGCAATCTCACCGCCGTTCCTTTGTCGGCCGCCCATTCCGCCAATCCGGTGTCATCCAGCTGCTGCAGGTAACCTCGGCGACCATCCAGAATGACCGCTGCCTCTTTCCAGAACGACAGCGGAGGAGGCGATGGTTGTCTCTCTTTCACGGCTATTCGCCCGAATGCGCGCTGCACGTCCAGGCTGACCAACGCAATGACGGTGTCTACGTTAATGCGCCCCGCCATGTGGCCAACGAAGAAAACAAGAGTGGCGACGCAGACGAAAGCCAGCAGAATGCTGACGGTAAGCGAGAGATGCGGAACGAAAATGCCTTCATCCTGGGTGCGTACCGTGCGTAGGACCATGAGGGCATAGCAGAAAGTGCCGAGGAATGCGCCCAATGTGAATTGGTTGCCGCGGTCCTTGGTAAAGTTCCGCAAGAGGCGCGGTCCCATTTGTCCAGCAGCCAGTGAAAGCGCGGCAATGGTAATGGAAAAGACCGTGCCGGCAACACCTATAGTGGAGGAAGCGACCGCGCCCAACAAGGTTCGCGCACCAGTGCCGCCGCCGTTGTAAAGCCAGGAATTGTCCAGGAGGGACATCGGGATGACGCCGCTCCGATCAACGGCGACCATGCCAAGTGCCAGCACTATGCCTGCAGCGGTCATAGCAGCAGGAACCAGCCAAAACGTGTCGGCCAGAGACGTCAGGAATTTTCTGAGCCGAGCCTTCACGATTTCAAGTCGCGGCGGTCGTTATCTGATCCCAATCTAATCCCTCATCCGGATTTCGGCAGCGCGTAGGCAATGATGGAATCGCCTGCCGCCGTGTTGGTCGAGCCATGGCCGCCGGCAACGACAACAAGATATTGCCTCCCATCGGAGCCGAGATAGGTTGATGGGGTGGCCTGACCGCCCGCTGGGAGCCGGTCACGCCAGATCTCCTTGCCTGTCTTCAAATCATAGCCGCGTACATAATAATCGAGGGTCCCGCTAAGAAAAGCGACGCCGCCCTTGGTTATGATCGGGCCACCAATTCCCGGCACACCCATCTTGAATGGCAGCGGGATCGGCGAAAGATCGCGCACCGTTCCGTTGACATGCTTGTAGATCGTCTTGCCTGTCGTCAGATCGACACCGGCGACATAGCCCCAAGGCGGCGCCTGGCAGGGCAGCCCAAGCGGCGACAGGAATGCGCCCATCTTGGCCGCATAGGGTGCACCGAAATTCTCATTGAAGACGTCCCCACCTTCCTTGGTAACGACGCGTGTATATTGGTCCGGGCGCGGGATCATCTTCGACGTAAAGGCGAGGTAGACGGGCATTGCGAACATGATTTGACGATTGGGATCGACAGCCACCGCACCCCAGTTGAACGCTCCGAAATTGCCGGGGTAGATGATCGAACCCTGCTCTGTCGGCGGAGTATACCTTCCTTTGTAATAGAGGTCGCGAAATTCGATCCGGCAAACAAGCTCGTCCAGCGGCGAGATACCCCACATGTCCTTTTCCTGGAGCGGCGGTGGCTTGAACGAAATTGTCGATACGGGTTGCGTCGGAGCCGTGGTGTCAGCCTTGACCGCCCCGCTGGGCGCGAGTTCCTCTTTGACCGGGAGCGCCGGCTCGCCTGTTTTGCGATTGAGGACGTAGACCTCGCCCTGCTTGGTCGGCGCGACCAGCGCCGGGATTTCCGTGCCGCCAATGGTCAGGTCCACTAGGCTGGGCTGTGCAGGCACGTCCATATCCCACAGATCATGATGGACTGTCTGGAACACCCAGGCTGGTTTGCCGGTGTTGACATCCAATGCGAGGATTGAGGACGAATACTTTTCCACGCTGGCGCTGCGGCCGACTCCGTACTGGTCAGGCGATTGGTTGCCCATCGGCAGGTAAATCAGCCCGAGCTTGGGATCATAGCTTGAAACACTCCACGAGTTTGGGGCGTTCTCAGAATAGGTCTGACCATTCGCGATGGGCGCCGTCGCATCGGGGTTCTTGGAATCGAAATTCCAGACGAGGTCGCCGGTGTTTACGTCGTAGGCCCGGATGACACCGGACGGTGACGTTGTCGCGACGTTGTCGTTGACGGAGCCGCCGACAATCACCAGGCGATCGGTCACGAGAGGTGGAGACGTGGAATAAATAGAACCGGGCGAGATGTTGGGCATGTTAGCCCAAAGGTTGATGGTGCCGTCGTCACCGCCAAAACCTGGGCAGATTTTGCCGGTTTCAGCACTGATGGAGATCAGCCGCCCGTCGGAAGTCGGTGCGAACAACCTCTTGATACATGTCGGATCAAGATTGGCCATTGCCGCAGTCGTCTTGTGGTTCACAACAGGGTTTGGATCGCCGCGCTTTGCCTGTCCTGTGACAACGTTCTGCGGTACCCCAGCCGCACCTGTTGTTACTTCGGCCGCACTTTCCGCTACTCTCTGCTCCTCGGTTTTGGTTGTGCTGTCCGCTGTCACCGGAGGCTGCTGGCCGGCGGCAGCGGGCTTTGCCGATGCGCCATCGAAGTAGGAAACACCACGGCAGGTCAGATGTTGGGTTGTCTGCTTGGCGGTCTGCTTCAAATGCGGGTCGAACCGCCATTTCTCTTTGCCAGAAACCGCATCAAGAGCAATCACCAGGTTGTGCGGCGTACAGACATAAACGGTCCCGTCAATCATGAGAGGCGTGTCTTCGTAGGTCGCTTCCCCCGGGTCGTTGGGGCCACGAATGTCGCCGGTATGATAGGTCCAGGCGACCTTGAGATTGTCGACGTTTGCTGGCGTTATCTGGTCGAGCGGCGAATAACGTCGACCAGCGTTGGTGCGGCCATAAGCCTGCCATTCGCCGTCTGGCACGCCGGTCTCAAGGGTCTTGTTTGTCGCCATCTGGGCGTCTGAAAATACGCCGCCTGTGTCGTGCTGGCTCAGGAACATTGAATAGAGTCCCGCGACCAGGGCAACGGCTATTGATCCGGCGAGAATCCCGCTCGACGCGTCATAGCGGGCCCAGCCTATTTCAGGCCTGTGCAGGGAGCGAACCATCGGCGGAAGCAACAAAAGCACACCGATTACAACCAGTAGGCTGCCCCGTGCTGACAGCGCCCACCAGTCGAAGCCGACTTCGTAAACTGACCACACGAATGTCACTAGGACGGTGACGCCGTATAGCGCTAAGCCCTCTGGGCGCCGCTGGAAAAGCAGAAATGCCGAACCGGACATACCGACGCCGAGAAGGATGAAGAACCACGACCCACCAATCACTGCCAGCCATGCACCGCCAATGAAAATAAGAACGCCGAACAATCCTGTCAGCGACGAAACAATCGTGCGGTACATGGCTCAGTTCCTGTTTTTCGGTGCCTCAAAACGCTGGGCATCCAAGCAAATATGAACGCAACGCATTCCTGATAACCGTGAACGCCTAAGGTCGCGGACTGTTCCAAAGTGCAACATTTCGTGATTGACTATCGCCTTGCCGTCAGGAGCCATTGATCGCCGAGCTATTGATCGCCGCTGGGGGCTCGCAGGGACCGTGCTGCGCTCAACAGTGACGCCCGGTCCTTCGCTGGACCGCGAACAATTTCGCGAGCCTGATCCGGACTGATCCCTGTTTCTTTCGCAAGGAACCAAATGCGAAAATCGACTTCCTCTTTTTTGCTGTGACCGTCGTTATCGTCGGGCTCATGTTCGGACGGTTTTCTCGACCGCTTGCGCAAAGTCCGCTTCAACGGCTCAACCGTGTTCTTTTACTCGCTGGACATAGATCGCTGAGCACCCGAGTTGTTGTGCCTCTCGATAGAGGCCCGCGCCTCTGGCGGAGAACGCGGGCCGATCAAGCTTTGCCACCTGATCACGGCAGGCACCTCAATGCCTGCCGCTCATGACGAACTCTTAGAAGTGACTAGAGCGGGATGAGATTAGTTTTGGTCATATCCTGAGTTTTCGAAATAGTGCGAGCACTCTGTCGGTGTTACGCGGTTGAGGGTCTGCCCGATGGCGTCGCAAACGGTTTCGACGGTTCGGCTCGCTGCCTTTCTCAGCCAGTGCTTGAGCTTTGAGAAGAGCTGCTCGATCGGGTTGAGGTCGGGTGAGTATTTCGGCAGGAAGAACAGCCTTGCGCCGGTGGCGCGTATGGCGCGGCGCACTGCCTTGCCTTTGTGCGAGCCGAGATTGTCCATGACGACGATGTCGCCGGGCCGCAGGGTCGGAGCGAGAACCTTCTCGACATAAAGGAGGAACCTTTCGCCGTTGATCGGTCCATCGATCAGCCAAGGCGCCTCGACGCGATCGTGGCGCAACGCGGCCAGGAAAGTCATGGTCTTCCAGTGGCCGTGCGGCACTTTGGCCTTGATCCGCTGGCCGACCGGCGCCTAGCCCCTGAGCGGCGCCATGTTGGTCTTGGTCCAGGTCTCGTCGATGAACACCAGTCGGGCCGGATCGATCCGGCCGCGATACTTCCTCCACTGTACCCGCCGGCGCGCCACATCGGGACGCTCCTGCTCGGCGGCGATCAGCGTCTTTATGGAATGGCTCGCCCCTTTCCCTCGGCGCATGATTGCGTCGTCGATGAGTCTGGCACGGAGTTGAGCCGATGAATGAGATCAAGGTTCTTGGTATAGATCTTGGAAAGGACGTTTGCAGCGTTGTCGGGCTGGACGAAGCCGGGAACGTGCTGTTGCGGCGCCGGATGCGTCGGGACAGCGTGGTGAAGCTGGCGGCGGGAATGCCGGCCTGCGTGATGGCGATGGAAGCCTGTTGCGGCGCCCATCATCTCGGCCGGCAGCTTCGTGAGCAGGGCCACGATGTACGGCTGATGTCTCCCGAATATGTTCGTCCCTACGTGAAAGCGCAGAAGAACGACGATCGGGATGCCGAGGCGATAGCGGAAGCCGCGACCCGCCCAACGATGCGCTTTGTCGATCTGAAGAGCGACGAGCAACTCGACATGCAGAGCCTGCACCGGGCTCGAGATCGGCTGGTTGGCGAGCGCACGACTCTGATCAACCAGCTTCGGGCGATTTTGCTCGAGCGGGGAATCATGATTGCCAAGGGGCGGCGCAAGCTTGAACTCCGACTGGAACAGCTTCTCGCCGGAGAGATGGCGATCGGCCGTCGGATCCGGGTTCTGATCGAGGACATGCGAGCCGAGTGGCGCGCCCTCGATGCCCGCATCGTCTCCTTCGACGCGGAGTTCGCGACCCTCGCTCGCACGGACGCATCAATGAAGCTGCTCTCGACGATCCCGGGGATCGGCCCATTGAATGCGACCGCGTTCGTAGCGTCGGTCGGAAAGGCCGAGACGTTTGGCCGGGGCCGTGACCTTGCGGCCTGGCTTGGACTCGTGCCTCGACAAATGACGACCGGAGGTAAGCCTAAGCTTCTGGGGATCAGCAAGCGCGGCAACGGCTATCTTCGTAGGATGCTGATCCATGGAGCACGAGCAGCGCTGCCGTCCCTTGCCAAAGGGAAGACGCTGTTGGGCGAATGGCTTCGAGGCCTGCTGTCGCGAACTCATATGAACACGGCTGTCGTCGCGCTAGCGGCGAAGATGGCCAGGATCATCTGGGCGGTGCTGAGAAGCGGGCGTCCGTTCCAGATGGCGGCGTTGCCGTCGGTCGGATAATCAGAGATCGGCCGGAAGGGAGACCTTCAGGCCGGCGTTGTCTGTGAGTGGACTGAAAAGATGGCCTGACAGTCGAACGGTGTGCCGACATCCTGACCAAAAAAATGGCGCTAGACGCCGACGTCTTTATGAGGATCGGTACGCGCGTAAGCTCCATCTTGGCCGGGGACGATCATTGCCCCGAGACCGGATACGTTGGCGCAGACTGAGATGCCGTCAAAAATCGCTTGCAGGCGGGGCGAGCCATACGTTTTTTGTAACTGAGCTTCTCTGCATGGACGAATTCCCACACTGAGCGGTAGTCGACCGTCAGACCACGCTCGCCAAGCTCGGCCACAAGCCCGCGCAAGGTGAAGTCCCGGTCGCGGCAGCGCTCGATCAGCCAGTCGCGCCACGCGCCCGATAGCTTCTTCGGTTTGTAACCGCCTATTTGGCCAGGCGCCACGCTGCCGGTCTCTTCCAGCCGTTTCAGCCACTCAATGGCCGCGCTGTAGCTCACCCCAAATCGCTTCGCGGCCGCGCGCCGCGAAAGTCCTTCAATCTTGACCGCGGCAACAACCCGATCACGAAGATCCATCGAATAGACTGCCATCCATGCTGGCCTCCTATCCAGCATGAAGGTTGAATCAGAACCGATGTGATTTGGGAATCCCACGACTCCCATAAATCTCATCCCGCTCTAATGTTCCAATTGCAAACGATCCGAGTTCTCCTTCCATGCGTAGCTCGGATTCTGACAGGCGACCCAACCGCTAACTACCTGCTTGCCCAGAATCAACGATGGTGGTTGCGCCCAATGCCGCCTGCCCAGGTAGGTAGGACAGCGTCGCATTCAGACCAGCCGATCAACGATTCGGTCCGCCACCCGCAGTGCATTTGCGATGATCGTCAGTGTCGGGTTGACCGCACCGATGGAGGGAAAGAAACTTGCATCGGTGACATAAAGATTGTCTATCCCGTGAACCTTGCAGTCGCGGTCGAGCACCGAGTCAGTAGGGTTCTCCCCGAAGCGCAAGGTGCCTGCCTGATGGGCCGTCCCTCCGACGGGAACATCCTTTCCGAGATAGAGCTTGCGTTCGAAAAGATGGGGGTGAATGTCGGTCGCGCTGCATATAGCGCGAAGCTTGTCCTTCAATCTCTGGTGCGCTTCCATGTTGGTCGGCGTCATATCAAGGTGCACCCGACCATCCCGATAGTAGATGCGGTTCTGCGACATAGGCAGGTCTTCCGAGGTCAGCCAAAAGTCGACCGAATGCTTGGCGAGCCAGTCAAACGGCATTGTTGGAAACCATTGCATGAAGCCCGGCAGGCCTTCAGCCTCGATTTGTATCCCGTCCGACTTTCCCACCATTTGGATATGGCCGAGCGGGAATTCCCAGTCGTTTGCCGGGCTCTTATCGTGGCCGTGGTAGAAGTCGTTAAGGCCCAGGGTTTTCTGGAATTGCGTCGGATTGGGCGTCTTGGAGATTGCCAGAATCGTCGCATTGTTATGCCGCATGTAGTTGCGACCTAGCTGACCGGATGCGTTGCCCAGTCCTTCGGGGTGATTGTCGCTTGTGGAGCGCAGCATCAAAAGCGCTGACGACAAGGCGCCGCATGCAACGACGACGAGATCGCTCGTCATGCGGCATGTGTGGCCATCGAGCGTGACCTCGATGCCCGTCACCACCGTGCCATCCTGGTTCGTCAAGAGGCGTTCGGCATAGGCGCCGGTCAGTAGCGTCAGATTCGGATTGGATGCGAGCGCCGGGTCGACCGTGATGATCTGTGCATCTGCCTTTCCGTTGGTAAGGCTTGGGAAGCCGTCGAAGGGATCACAGCGCAAAAGCGGTGAATGTGGCGTTGCCTGACCGGTCTGGTCCTCGACCAGCAGAGCGCCCATCGGCAAGTGGAATGGATGCAAACCTTCCCGTTCCAAATCGTCGGAGAGCTGCTGAATGCGCGGTTCATGTGAGATTGGCGCAAAGGCGTAGGGTTTCGGCGATGGCGGTTCTGTCGGGTCTTCTCCCCGACGGCCCCGCACCTGGAACAGCTCTTCGGCAGCCTGATAATAAGGCTCGAACTCGTCGTATTTGACCGGCCATTCGGGCGATACGCCGTCGGGATGCCTGATCGTTTCGAAATCTTCCAAGCGAAGTCGGAAGAGAACGCCACCATAGACCTTGGAATTGCCTCCGACAAAATAATGCAAGCCTGGACGAAATTCCTCGCCTGAGGCAGACGTCCAAGTTTCCTCTGTTTGATAGCGACCCTGGCGGAAAACGGCGTCGGAATCCCAATTCTCGCGCTCACGCTTCAGGTAGCCACCCCGTTCGATCAACAGGATACGCTTGCCTGTCTGGGCAAGGCGCCAGGCCATGGTGCCGCCTCCTGGACCTGATCCGATGATGATCACGTCATACCGATCGTTCGATGCAGTCATCATCCAAATCCTTAGCGCTGCAATTCAATGATCCGCAGGCCACCATGTTCCCACCGCACCGCAATGGACGGCTTGTCGAAACGGTTAAGCTGCCCAATATCAGTTATCCCTCACATCGAGGAAAGTGACAGTGGCCATTGCAATAACTTTTACAACACGGCTCCTTCTGATCCTCCTCTTTCTGCCCTTCAGCGCCATGGACAAGGTCATCAATTTCCACGGGGCTGTTGACCAGGCAAATGAGATGGCAGGTTCCAAGATGACCGCTAAAGTGCTGATCCTGACCGGCCTGTTCGTCGAAATCGTCATGTCGCTTGGCGTATTGACCGGCATAGCGGATCGGCTTGCCGCCTTCGTCCTCGCCGGCTACTGCATGGTGACCGCGCTGTTATGGAAGCAGTTCTGGGCGACCGATGATTTCACATTGGTGGGACCGAGCAAGGGCCGCGACGTTTTTTGGGACTTCCTGAAGAATTTCGCGCTGGCCGGCGGCTTCCTGCTGATCACTTTTGGCGGACGCGCCGATGAAGCCAGCGCTTTCGTACACGCGCCTTTTGCATCGACCTACCCCTATGCGCACGATGTCGTGTTGCCGTAATGATCCCTGCATCGATAATGACAACCGGCAGCCCGATCGAGATCGTCGACCCAAAGTTCTCCTCCTACATCCTCGCCAACGCCCCGCTTGAAGAACTGGCGTCAGGTTTCCGATGGATCGAAGGACTGGTCTGGATGGGCGACTGGGGATGCCTGCTGTTTCAAGACCTTCCGCGCGACCGCACCATGCGTTGGACCGAGACCGGGGGCATTTCCGTCTGGCGCTCGCCATCAGCCAACGCCAATGGGCAGGCGCGGGATTGCCAGGGACGCGTTGTGTTCTGTTCTCACCTCGACCGGGCCGTCGGTCGCGTCGAACACGACGGTTCTGTCACCACTCTCGTCTCGCATTTCAACGGCCGCCGGTTGAACTCACCCAATGACATCGTGGTGAAATCGGACGGCACGATCTGGTTTACCGATCCCGTCTACGGCATCTCCAACGACTATGAAGGCCTCCGACGGAAGAGTGAGCTCGCACCCGCCGTCTATCGTTTCGATCCGGCCACAAAGGGCTTAACCACTATCTCAAGCGCATTCGAAGGACCGAACGGCCTTGCCTTTTCGCCCGACGAATCGCGGCTTTACATCGCCGAGACTGGCGACCAGACGAAACCGAACCCGGCTCAGGTGATGAAGGTCTGCGACGTATCACCGGATGGCCGTGCCATCTCCGGCCTATGTGATTTCTACAAGGTCGAGCCGGGCTATACTGACGGCTTGGCGCTCGACGAAGACGGCAATGTCTGGTCAAGCGCAAAGGACGGCGTTCATTGCATCAGCCCGCAGGGGGAATTGTTGGGAAAGATCGGCGTCCCCTACCGCGTCTCGAATTTGTGCTTCGGCGGCGGACCGCATCTGAATCGGCTGTTCATCGGCGGATCGCATACGCTCTACGCCATTTTCCTAAATCGGCGCGGCGCGCGCACGCCAAGAGGGTGACATGGCCAGGGTTGAAGCCTTTCGGCTGCTGTCGACCGCGCCAAACGCACTGGCTGGCTTTTATCAAAATGTCTTCGGCTTCAACCGCGCGGACACCGACCGGCTGTTCCTGGGTCCCAGCGCATTGGAGATCGGCCGGGCAAAACTCGCCTATCCTCAAGACATCACCGGCAACGATCCCCGGTTTCAGCATTGCGCCATCGTCGTCACCGATATGGGCAAGGCATGCGAGGCGCTGGCCAAGCATGATGGCTGGTCGCCAATTACGCTTGACGGACCACAGCGGCTGCCAGCGGCTTCAGGTGGCGTAGCGGCGTTCAAGTTCCGGGACCCCGAAGGCCATCCGCTTGAGTTCATATGCTTCCCCCCAGACCGGGTGCCCGAATTGTGGAAGGGGCATGAGGGCATATTTCTAGGCATCGACCACAGCGCCATGGCGGTGGCGGATACTGAGCGCAGCCTTCACTTCTACGAGAGCATCGGTTTGCGTATCGGATCACGGCAAGTCAATCGTGGCGCCGAGCAGGGTCGGCTTGACAACATGGCAGCCGGCACGGCAACACAAGTCGAGGTAATCGGCCTCGAATTTGACGGCAGCTCCGGCCCGCATCTGGAGCTCCTTGCTTACCGCGACCCAGAAATGCGCGCCGAAAAGCCCGTTTCAGATGAAAGCGCCGCAGCGACGCATGTGGTGATCGAGGGGCATCCTGGTTTCGAAGGCATCATATTCGACCCAGACGGTCATCGCCTTGATTTCCGATAGTTGTGGTCTCAAGGTCAGCGGAATGCGCAAGGCGCTGCTGGCGCATCCCTATCCTCCAATTGCACAACCATCAACGTGGCAGGTGATGAACCGACAGTGCCTGACAGATGCCCTTTCCTGCCGTTCCGCTCTCGGCATCCCTGGTCGCCTCCGAAGGAAAACTCTCCCGGTCCCATCTCGACGCGTGTGCCGTCCATGGCCTCCACGAACCAGCGGCCCGAAAGTGGGATGATCCATTGCGGCTTCGGGTTCTCATGCCAGACGCCGACCCAGCCTACAGGCTGAACCGTCACCATTGTTGTCATTCTGCCGCTTGTCTTGTCGCCTTGCCATTGCGGATCGGCCGGCGGTTGCATCGACCGCAACTGGAAACTTTCCATAAGGCATCGGGTAAGCCGGCTTAAGCCCTCCCTGTCGGTCCAGAGATGCCAATAAGGGACAGTCGGCATATGCGATGGGTCGGCACTCATGGATATTTCTCCGTGTTCAAACAATCGTGTCGAAACCAAAAGAACTGGCCAAGCATTAGGTTGTCATGTCCAATTGCCGCAGGGCACACTTACGTCTGACAAAAATGGCACCAGCACGTTGATTTGGCATCGTGCTTCCCACCCGATGTGAGAAACAATTCAAAATGTCTTTCTTAAAACCTTTAACGGGTCAAAAGGCACTCGTGACTGGCGCAAATTCCGGGATTGGGGAGGGTGTCGCAATCGCGCTCGGTGCGGCAGGAGCCGATGTGGTTGTCAACTATGTAACAAACGAGGACGCGGCAACGAAGGTTGTCGATAGGATCCGCGCTGGAGGGGCGAACGCGCTGGCGTTGCAAGCCGACGTTTCCAGCCAAAATGAAGTCGAAGCGATGTTTGCCAGAGCGATCGAAGAGTTCGGCACACTCGACATCCTGGTCGCGAATGCCGGCCTGCAACAAGACGCCCCCTTTACCGAGATGACTTTGGAAAAGTGGAACAAGGTTCTCGATGTCAATCTGACCGGCCAGTTCCTGTGCGCGCAGGCTGCGACACGGGAATTTCTTCGCCGTGGCGTAGTACCTTCCGTGTCGCGAGCCGCAGGCAAGATTGTCTGCATGAGCTCGGTGCATCAGGTCATTCCTTGGGCCGGTCATGCCAACTACGCCACGTCCAAAGGCGGTATCAAGCTGTTGATGGAAAGTATGGCGCAGGAACTCGCGCCCAAGGGTATCCGCGTCAATGCTATCGCGCCAGGCGCAATTCGCACGCCGATCAACACATTGGCCTGGAGCACACCCGAAGCCATGAAATCGCTGCTTACACTGGTCCCCTATGGTCGGATCGGTGAACCAGAAGATATCGCCAGGGCTGCTGTATGGCTCGCTTCCGACGACTCCGACTACGTGGTTGGCACCACCTTGTTCGTCGATGGCGGAATGACGCTGTATCCAGGGTTTGCGACGGGCGGCTGAACGAAAAAGGAAATACCGGTATGGCTGCGAACTTTTCGGGCGATCTAGGCGCGCGATCAACGCCCTTGCCCCATTTCTGGGAACACACAATCGGAAGCGGCCATGCCACGCTCGGCCTGCGCGCCGATTGGCAAGCGCAACTCAAACGCGCTCATGACGAGCTCGGCATGCGGCATGCGCGCTTTCACGGCATCCTGGACGATGACATGGGAACACTCATCGAGCAGGGTGGAGAATTCATCTATTCGTTTTTCAATGCCGATCAGGTCTTCGACTATTTGCTGTCGATAGGCATGAGGCCGTTCGTCGAGCTGAGTTTCATGCCGACTGCCCTGGCTTCGGGAGATGCGACGCAGTTTCATTACCGAGCCAACATCACACAGCCGCGTGATCCGGCACAATGGTCGGTCCTGATCCGCAAGCTCGTGGAGCATTGGGTCGAACGCTACGGTCTTGCCGAGGTTCGGCAATGGTTCTTCGAGGTCTGGAATGAGCCTAACCTCAAGGCTTTCGGGTCTGGCGACCAATCGGACTATTTCGAACTCTATCGATACACCGTCGAAGCCATCAAATCTGTTGACGGAAAGCTGAAAGTCGGCGGCCCCGCCACTGCGGCAAATGCATGGATTGAAGACTTCCTGGCATTCTGCAAATCAAACAAGCTGCCGGTCGACTTCATCAGCACGCACCACTACCCTACCGACGCATTCGGCAAACCAGGCGACGACACCGAGGCCCAGCTTGCCGCAAGCAAACGCAGCGTACTGCGTGACCAGGCACGTGACGTGCGCGAAAAAGCCGGCGGGCTTCCAGTCTATTACACGGAATGGTGCACCTCCTCGAACCCGCGCGATTTCATGCACGACGACCCCTACGCGGCTGCCTTCATCGTCAAGACAGTGCTCGAGGCCAACACGCTGGTCGAAGGCTATAGCTATTGGACGTTTTCCGACATTTTCGAGGAGAACTATTTCCCGTCACTTCCTTTCCAGGGCGGATTCGGACTGATGAACATACATGGCATCGCCAAGCCGTCTTACCGGGCCTACCATTTGCTCCATGGCTTGGGCACCGAGATGCTGCCTGTCGGAGGGTCGCATGAAACGGTCGATGCCTGGCTGGTCCGCGGCGAAAGAGGGGCAACGTTAATGCTGACGAACTTCGCTCTGCCCCGCCACGATATCGACAGCGAGAAGGTCTCCTTCACCATGACCTGCACACAGCCGATAACCAAGGCGACGATCCAGCGCATCGATGTCGACCACGCCAACGCGAAACGCCATTGGGAACAGATCGGCAAGCCAAAATACCCGAATGGCGAAAGCCTCGCCGCCCTTCACGAGACGTCGCAATTGAAGGAAGAGGAGATCGCGTTCACGATGGACGGCCATATGCTGAAGCTCGACCTCATCATGCCGCCCCAGGCGGTTGCCGCAATCCGCTTCCGTTTCTAGGCCCATGACCGATCTGGGCGATCTTGACGACGACGCGCTCGTGAAGCACCTGCAGCGGGAGGCGTTCGGCTATTTCAATGAGTTCTGGGATCCAGATACAGGCTTGGTCGCCGATACGTCTCGCGCGAGCTCGCCTTGTTCTATCGCGGTCGTAGGCTTCGCCCTTTCTTGTTATCCGATCGCCGTCAAAAACGGCTGGATGACGCGTACCGAGGCGGCCAGGCGCACGCTGCTGGCATTGCATTTCTTCAGGGAAAGCCGGCAGGGAGAAGAGCCGGAGGCTACAGGCTACAAAGGTTTCTATTATCATTTCCTTGACATGAAATCAGGGAAGCGGGTCTGGAACTGCGAGCTTTCGCTGGTCGACACCGCGTTGTTGATGGC
The DNA here is from genome assembly GCF_015500075.1 of Mesorhizobium sp. INR15. Taxonomy (NCBI): domain Bacteria; kingdom Pseudomonadati; phylum Pseudomonadota; class Alphaproteobacteria; order Hyphomicrobiales; family Phyllobacteriaceae; genus Mesorhizobium; species Mesorhizobium sp. INR15. The sequence continues at coordinate 28,403 of NZ_CP045497.1, forward strand.
TGGCGTATGCGTAGCCGGTACGTTCTTTGACAAACGCGACGAACAGGAAATACGCGATCTGTCGAGAGAGCTTTTCGACCGGGTCGACTGGCGATGGGCTCAGAATGGACGCGAGACGCTATCGCAGGGTTGGCGGCCCGATTGCGGTTTCCTGCACTATGGCTGGGAAGGCTACAACGAAGCGACGATCCTCTACGTGCTGGGGGCGGGATCGACCACCCATCCGCTGACAGACAAGAGCTTTTCGGGATGGACCTCGACGTATCAATGGGAACACCTGCTTGGCCAGGACGTGCTTTATTCGGGACCGCTTTTCACCCATCTGTTCTCGCATACGTGGATCGATTTCCGAGGTATACGCGACGCATTCATGCGGCAGACTGGCAGCGACTATTTCGAGAATACCAAGGCGACGATCCGCATCCACCGAGAGCATGCGGCTCGAAACCCTCGCGCCTATTCTGGCTATGATCGCGATTTCTGGGGTGTGACGGCGGGCGACGGGCCGGGCGACCAGGACATGCGCGAGGACGGACGCGACCGGCGCTACTTCGGTTACATGTCGCGCGGCGTACCTTACGGTCCGGATGACGGCACGATCTCGCCTTGGGCGATGCTTGCCTGCCTTTCCTTCGACCGTGAAGCAGCACTCTCCGGCACGCGGCACCTGATCAAGCGCTACCCCCAGGTGATCTCTGGCGACAGGTTCTCCAGCGGCTTCAATCCAACTTTGGTTGTCGATGGTGTCGGTTGGCTATCAAAGGGCTGGTACGGGCTTGATCAAGGTTTGCTGGTCATGGCCATTGAAAACGCACGCAGTGGGTTTGTCTGGGATATGATGCGCGACTGCGCGCCGATCGTCACTGGCCTCAAACGCTCGGGCTTTGCCGGCGGATGGCTTGCGTCATGAGGAGATCTGCGCGGCCGACGGAATGGGACAAAGAGAGCGAAGCGCTTTTCCTCGAACGCGTGCGTCCCCTGAACTGGAAAAACCCGAAACCGCGAGAAATATATGACCTCGTCGTCATCGGCGCTGGGCCGGCCGGACTGCAGGCTGTCGACGAAGCCCGTCGTATGGGTTTTAGCACAGCGCTGATCGAACTGAACCGGCTCGGCGGAAACTCGCTCAACGTCGGCACTATTGCCTCTAAATCTCTGATCCACTCCGGCCGCGTGGGCGCCACCCTGAGCGAGGCGGACGACATCTTGGGCGCCGACAGTGGACATGACGGGAAGATCGATTTCGCAATTGTCATGGCGCGTATGCATCGGGCGCGGGCGCGCGTCGCCGCGTATCATTCAGCCAGCCGGCTTGCACAAGCGGGCGTGGATATCTTCTTTGGGGCGGCCCGGTTCACCGGGCCTAACGAGGTAAGCGCGGGCGAAACTGCCCTCCAATTCCGCAAGGCTTTGATCGCCACCGGCGCGCGGCCCGGTGTTCTGGACATTCCCGGGCTTGAAAGTGTCGATTACCGTACGAGTTCGACCATCTTCGGATTGGTGGCGCTTCCAAGGCGGCTTGCGGTTATCGGCGGCGGCCCGCTCGGTTGCGAAATGGCACAAGCATTTAGCCGGCTTGGCTCGCAGGTTTCGATCATCGAGATCGATCCGAAATTCCTACCCGGTGAAGAGCGGGACGCGGCAGAACTTTTGTCGCGTGCCATGGCACGCGACGGAGTGGCCATCCGCCTAAACACGACGATCACGTCCGCGCGTATTGAGGCCGGCGTCAAAGTTCTTGATACGATCAACGCCGGCATGAAGGACAGCGTCGAAGCCGACGAGGTTCTGGTCAGCGTCGGCCGGGTTGCAAACGTCGAAATGCTTGGGCTGGATGTCGCTGGCGTCGAGATCGCAAGCACCGGGTGCGTGGCTGTCGACGAATGCTTCCGGACAAAAAATCCGGACATCTACGCCGCCGGCGATGTGTGTATGGACCTCAAGTTCACCAATGTAGCGCAAGCCACCGCACGCATCGCTGTGGCCAACGCGCTTTGGGGCAAGGCGGACAGCTGGACCAACCTTCTGGTTCCTTGGTGCACTTATTGTGACCCGGAGATCGCGCATATCGGCCTGCAGGTCTGGGACGCCAGGGGGCGAGGTCCATTCCAGTAAAGACCTTCGCCGTCATGATGGAGGATGTCGACCGCGCGATCGTCGATGAAGAGGATCTTGGCTTTATCAAAATCCATATACAGGATGGTACGGACCGCATAATCGGTGCCACTATTGTGGCCGAACGCGCCAGCGAACTGATCAATGAAATGTCTGTCATCATGCACGCGGGGATCGGTATGAAGGCACTCGCCGAAACCATACATACTTATCCGGCGCAATCCGAAGGCATCATGTTGGCGGCGCTGGAGTTTGTGCGCCAGAAATCAGCCGCTGGCTGACAAATTCGAGCACCTGGCCAAGCCCTTCAGGCTTATATCGATGATCCGTAGGTTCTGACTGAATTCGAAACGGACGAACTTTGAAACCGGAGAACATGACAAGACAAATTCTCGCTGCAAGGATTTCGCCGGTGAGTGTTAACACCGTTCGCGTCGCAGCGCTGGTTCGCGAGGCATACGCGGGCCTTCAACAATTTCGGGTGCGGAACCGGTTTCCCACATCCGAGCCTCAAACGAAATCGAAGCCAGCCCGAAGTCAGATTTCTCGGTCGGAGACGATCGGAACACCGCAGGCGGCTGCCTTCTTGGTTATCAGACCTTCAATGTCGGCATCTGAACGCTCGGTTCCAGTTTTGTCCCGGAGCATTTTTATTGCTGCTTTTATCGACAGAGGGCCGCCAGGGTGGTTGCCCAGCAATTTCTCAACCGATGCTGCCAAATTAATGCTCTGATTCGATGCCATGTCTTACCTCCTTCAGCTTCAACTCTGCCAGATCGGCTTGAATACGAGCTGTGACCATTCGGAAAGCTCCGCAGGTTCAAGATAATCTTTACATTTGGGTGTTCTTGGCAATTTAGTCAACGCAGCGCCAGCCGCTGGCTCGAGTCCATCTCGCCACTTCGGCCTATTTCCCCTGCGGCGACCCATTATTTGAGCCGCCGCACCGGAAAAGTCGAAGCTGTGATCAGCTCTTGGCGACAGGCAGCGCGACGAATCGGTTGCTGTCGTCGTGTGTGATCTGCATCAGCACCGCCTTGCGTCCGGATTTCACCGCCTCGGCCATCGCCTTGGCGACGTCTTCAGTACCGTTCACCTCCGCCGCGTTGACGGTCGTAATGACGTCGCCCGGCTGAATGCCGCGATCGGCCGCATCGCTGTCGGGGTCGACATTGGTGACGACAAGGCCCTTGCCGTTTTCCGATCTGGTGACGGTGAGGCCGAGACCCGCAAGCGTGTCGGGCTTGGCCGGTACCGCCGGCTGGTCTCCGGCCGAAGCCTGCTTGTCGGTCGACGGCAACTTGCCGAGATCGATCTTGATCGACTGGCTCTTACCGTCGCGCCATACAGTGACATCGACCGACTTGCCGGGCGCATAAGCGCCGATCAGGCGGGCGAGTTCCTTCGGCGACGCAACATCCTTGCCGTCGACCTGGATGATCACGTCACCAGCGGTGATGCCCGCCTTCTTGCCGGGGCCACCATCCTGATCGCTGGAAACCAGCGCACCCTTCTCGGACTTCAGCCCGAGCGATTCGGCGATGTCGGCGGTGACCGGCTGGATCTCGACACCGAGCCAGCCGCGCTCCACGGTGCCGCTCTTCATCAGACCCTGTACGACCTCCTTTGCCGTCGAGGCAGGAATGTCGAACGCAATGCCAACACTGCCGCCGGAAGGAGAGAAGATCGCAGTGTTGATACCAACGACCTGACCGTTGAGGTTGAAGGTCGGGCCACCCGAATTGCCGCGATTGACCGAAGCATCGATCTGGATGAAATCGTCATAAGGACCAGCGCCGATGTCACGGCCGCGTGCCGAAACGATGCCGGCGGTGACGGTGCCGCCAAGGCCGAACGGATTGCCGACGGCCACGACCCAGTCGCCGACGCGAACCTTGGAATCATCGGCGAAGTCGACATAGGTGAACTTGCCGACACCATCGACCTTGAGCACGGCCAGATCGGTGCGCGGGTCGGTGCCGACCAGCTTGGCGTCGAGCTCCTTGCCGTCATTCATGACAACGGTGAAGGCCGAGCCTTCCTCAACGACATGGTTGTTGGTGACGAGATAGCCGTCATCGGAGATGAAGAAGCCGGAGCCTTGCGCAACCGGGCGCGGCTGGTCGTTGTTGTGGTCGCGGCGGCCTAAGCGGCGGTGACCCTGGTCCTGGCCATTCTGGTCGCCAAAGCCACGGAATTCCTTGAAGAAGTGGCGCAGCTGCGGATTGTCGGGCAAGTTGTTGAAGCCGTCAGGGCTCTGCATCTGGTCGGAACCGTCATCGGAGGCCGGCTCGATCTTGGCCTTGACCTTGACGCTGACGACGGCTGGCGAAACGCGCTCGACGACATCGGCGAAGCCTGGAACCTGCGGCGCTTCAACACGCACGGCATCGGCCAGAACGGGGGCGGTTCCGGTGGCAAGGGCGCCGAAGCCGACGGCGCCGGCGATGGCCAGCGACCCAGCGGCGGCCAACAGACGCTTGCGGGTGGCGGAATAGGAATTGGGGGCAATATTCATGGGTCTCGTATCCTCTTTGCAAAGGGACGCGTTTTGAATGGCATCCTCGGGCAAGCAGAATTAGAGAGGCTCACATTACGGCGCTGTTTCCAACGCATGAAACTTTTGTAACGTCGAATGCGGCAACTCCGATGCCAACGTCGCCGATGTCCAGATTTTCCTGGATGAACGTGTGGTGCTAATTGGGTGGCGGATCGCTGGATGCCGTCCAACTTCTCCACACGCCGTCCTTAAGAAACTTGTCAGAGAAGGCAAGGAGCGCGCGCGAAACCAATTGCCGTCAGAACCATCATCGTGCAGGTCTTAGATTATGATCTGCGACCCGATCTCGACGACGCGGTCGGCCGGAATTCGAAAATACTCGGTTGCGTCGGAAGCCGTGCTCGCCAGAAAGATGAAAAGCCTGTCCTGCCACAGCGGCAGCCCGGAATCGGGCGATGCCTTGAGGGAGCGGCGCGAGACGAAGAACGATGTGGCCATAATGTCGAATTTCAAGCCCTGTTTACGACAAATGGCCAAGGCGCCGGGAATGTTCGGCTGCTCTATGAAGCCAAAAGTGACGATTATGCGCGTGAAGAGTTCATTGACCGGCTCGATGCTGATCCGGTCTTGATCGGCGACTCGCGGCACTTCGGCTGTCACAACTGTCATGATGATGTTTTGTTCGTGCAGAACCCTATAGTGCTTCAGGCTATGCATCATCGCCGCAGGTGCACTTTGCGGATCGCTGGTCAAGAAGATCGCTGTACCCGGCACAAGCGACGGCGGCTTCTCAGCCAGCTTTGTCGCTAGCAGTTCAAGCGATATTTCACTTTTGCGCGCTTTGTTGAAGAGGTATTTGGTGCCGGTGATCCAGGTCGACATGATCAATCCCATGACGCAAGCGACACCGACCGACACCCATCCGCCCTCAAGCACCTTGACGGCATTGGTGAGTAGAAAACCCGCATCAATAACGGCGAAGAACAAAATCAGCGGCAGCACGACCGCTAGCCCCCACCGCCAGCGACGACGCATGACAAACAGCAGAAGGATCGTTGTTACCAACATTTCGCCAGTGACCGAAATCCCGTAAGCGGAAGCCAGCGCGCTGGATTCTCGAAAGCCCACCACCAGCAACATCACGCCAATCGCGATCAGGAAATTCACGCGAGGAAGATAGATCTGCCCAGCCTGTGTCTCCGAGGTGTGTCTGATCGTGAAGCGTGGAAGCATATGCAATTGCACCGCCTGGCTTGTTAACGAGAACGCGCCCGAAATCACAGCTTGGCTGGCAATCACAGTGGCGGCGGTCGCCAATATTACACCCGGGATCAGGAACCATTCGGGCAGCATGTTAAAGAATGGATTGGATGCGTTACCGCCCATCGAGATCACGAAGGCGCCTTGCCCAAAATAATTCAGCAAAAGACAGGGAAACACGATGGCCAGCCAGGCCAATACGATAGGTCTTCGGCCAAAATGACCGAGATCTACATAAAGGGCCTCAGCTCCCGTGACCGCCAGGAACACGGACCCCATCGTCACAAAAGCGATCTCGGGTTGGGCCGTCAGATAATGGACCGCGTAATATGGATTGACCGCGAGCAATATTGACGGCGCATCGGCTATATGGGTCAGGCCAGATAGTCCAAGCACGAGAAACCAGATCGCGGTCACCGGGCCGAACACGTTTGCCACCTTGCCCGTGCCAAATCTTTGGGCGAACATCAACACTACCAAGATGGCCAACGTGATGGGGATCACAAGGGAGTCCAAGCCGGGCGTTATCACCTTCAGTCCCTCGACAGCGGACAGGACTGAGATTGCTGGTGTGATGATGGCGTCACCAAAAAACAGCGATGCTCCGCAAACGCCAAGCACCAAAATGAGTTTCGCGTGGGCCGTCCGCTTTCCTCTCGCAAGCGCCATCAGCGATAATGTTCCACCTTCGCCGTTGTTGTCCGCGCGGAGAACGAAGGTCACGTATTTGAGCGTCACCACGATCAGCAAAGCCCAGACGATGAGTGAAAGCAGCCCAAATACGTTCATGTCGGAAACTGAAGGACCAGCTCCTCCAGCTGACGCGTGGAGCGCTTCGCGAAAGGCGTAGATCGGGCTTGTTCCGATGTCCCCGAAAACTACTCCGAGGGCGGCAAGCACTAACTTCGGTGTCGACGCGCCTGCAATCCGGTGCGGTGCGTGGTCGGACGATACCCCATTGGTGGAAACGTTCATGCTGCCGGCGGCTTTCTAAAGCCGGGCCTAGCGTACTTCGAATACGAAAACCTCAGGTTTTCAGCGATAGGCTCTACGGAAAAAATCAATTTCAACACCCTAACCGAGTTGGGCAAGCCACTCGCACTCGGCCAATCAGATTCCAGTAGGTACCGGAGAGCTTCTTTGCAGACGCTGTCGCGGCAGTAGGATAACAAAAATTGCGCGAGAATCTCATGGTCGTTCCGGATAAGTAACGGCACGGTTCACTTGAACAGGCATCGCAATGACGTGCGGATCAGTGCGATCCATGATCTCAAAGACAGTGGTTGCGCTGACAGCGGCGCTTTGTGTCAGCCAATGCGTTCTGGAGTGAGTTGGTAGCTTATTACTCAGTCGGATCATCACAGGATCTTTGCTGTTTATAGCGCTAGCACGCGTACTGGAGAAAGCCGGCGAGGGCATGGGGTGGGCGTGTTTAGCCTGCATCGCAACTAATCGGGGGGTGGGGGGGCTCGCCGGAAGATGACTTCGCGATGCGGATATGGTATCTGAATTCCGTGCTCCTTGAATGTGTTCCATAGGGCCAACAGCACCTTGCCCCGAACATTCGTGAGCCCCTGCTGTGGATCGTGGATCCAGAAGCGCAGGACGAAGTCGAGCGAAGATTCTCCGAACGCAGTAAGCCAGCACACTGGTCGCCTGTCGGCTTCGACCCGGCCAACCGTGATTGCGGCTGCGATCGCAAGTTCGCTGACGAGATGCGGGTCGGCCTCGTAGGATACTCCGAAGTGCACGTCGAGACGGACCAGATTGTCGCTGAATGACCAGTTGACCACCTGCTGGGTGATGAAATCCTCGTTTGGAATGAGGTACTCACGACCATCCCTGGTTACCACCGAGACAAATCGCGCCCTCAGTTCCCGGATCCAACCGAAGGTGTCGCCAAGCGTTATCGTGTCTCCGGGTTTTATCGACTTGTCGAGCAGAATGATGACGCCCGAAATGAAATTCGAGACCACTTTTTGCAGACCGAAGCCAAGGCCGACGCCGATGGCCCCGGAAAATACCGTTAGTGCGGTGAGGTCGACACCCACCGCGGACAGCGCCATGCCGCCAGCCAAGATGACCAACCCGATCTTGAGCACCTTGCCGATCAAAACGCGGATCGACGGCGTCAGCTCTTCAGATTGCTGCAGCCGCTCATCGACATAGTTTCCGGTCACGACGGCGAGCCAAATCGTCGCGGTAAGCAGCAGCACCGCTTTGAAGAGGGTAAGCACGCTCAGTCGAACGTCACCGATCGGCATGGCAAGGCCGTCCAGAAAGATGGCCACCTCGTCATTGATGCCGAGAATAACAAGTGCCACGTATATCCAGGCAAACCAGCCGATCGCACGAGCGACGAGCCGATTGCGGATGATGCGGGAAAGCACTGACACAAATAGCCAGGCGAGCGACAGCGACAGGGCTATTCTGACCAAATGACTTCGGCTCGGCCAGGTCGTCGCTCGCAAAATCGTCAGCGCTACAAAGAGCAGGACGACAAAAAGAATCCAGTCCGTGCGCCGCATCAGGGCGACAACCACGCGCAAAAGGCCCGGATGTCCCCTGATCTTGCGCGCTCGCTGCTCTAAGCCAAGTTCCACCCGACTTGCCGCTAGCCTGGCAAAGGTGAAAAGCGCCAGGATGATCGCGAGTTGATACAGCGACCAAAGTTGCGCGAGTTCAGCAAGCTGGACCTGGAGCCAAGCCAGAATTTCGAAACCCAACCCTATGATGTCCATACCCCAGTTTAGACGGGATCGCCCAGCCGGCAAGCATTGAGGAATGGTTTCTGAGTCGAGGCCGCAACATCAGTAAGGCAAGACGCGTGTCATCAGGCGGCGCTTGGAGGGTGCGCGGTCGCTTCACCGATTCGCTGTTTGACGATTGAGTCCTGCCGGAATGCTGGAGAGGCGTGGCTTTCCGTGCAGGCCGGCAACGTCGTCACCATGCGCACGTTTGCCTGGCGCCCGGAGTTCCCCGGTTGGCCGCAAGCACAACGGAGGCCATTCTAGGGCCCGGACCCATAAAGGTGTTGGCATCGCTTGTGGTTTGTGATTCACGGATTCTGAAAGGGAGACGTGATGAATCGGGACCATTTCTGGCTGACAGAAGAGCAGTTTCGCCGCATTGAACCTCATTTGCCGACCGACACGCGCGGCAAGGAACGGGTCGACGACCGGCGCGTGATCAGCGGCATTGTTCATGTGCTGAAGTCTGGCGGGCGCTGGGTCGATGCGCCGCCGGACTACGGGCCGCGCAAAACGCTCTACAATCGGTATGTCCGCTGGGCCGCCAAAGGCGTGTGGAGCGATCTCTTTCACGCGCTTGCCAGTGCCGGCGGTCCGCCCGAGCAGGTTCTGATAGACTCTTCCGCCGTGAAGGCGCATCGCTCAGCTTCGGGCGGTAAAGGGGGGAGCAAAATCAGGCCATCGGGCGCTCGCGGGGCGGCCGCACGACCAAAATCCATGCCCTGACCGACCGCTATTGTCGCCCGATTGCCTTCATGCTCACCGGCGGCCAGGTCGCTGATTGCACGGCGGGAGGCGAGCTTCTGAAACATCTGCCGGACACCCGCATCCTACATGCCGACAAGGGTTATGATTCCGATGCGATCCGCCGCCAGATCGAGGCCCGCGGCACGATGCCGAACATTCCACCAAAGGCCAACCGGCGCTGGAAAAACTGCTTCTCGCCCGTACTCTACCGCGACCGAAATGCCATCGAACGCATGTTCTGCCGCCTCAAGGACTTCCGCAGGATCGCTACACGATACGACCGCCTTGCCGTCAACTTCCTCGCCGCAATCTGCATCGCAGCGACCGTCAGCTATTGGTTATGAGTCCGGACCCTAGGACGCGCGCTTCACGGCAGGGCGACAATGTGCTCCCATTCGTCGCGAGATTGACCACCGATCAGATATATTGATCACGGTTCGACCAAGCAAATCTTGCAGGCCGCTAATACCAGAGCCAGATGACGCCATTTATAAAGACGACCGCAATGACTCTCGTAGTAAAAGGACCGCTCATGGAGCACCGAGCGGTCCCTCGAATAAGGCGCTTGTTTTACTGCACGATCAGGCGCTGGTTGTCACGCTTATCCGCCCACGTGCTTTTGTCGTAAGCCGGCTGAGCCTTGAGCTGGTCCTTGGTAAAATTGGTGTAAAGATAATGCTTGCCATTTTTGTCGGCCATGAACGAGAGCTTATCCATGCCGATGGCCACTTCCTTTTCACCCATCCCAAGGAATCCACCGACATTGATGATCAAGGCGTCAACCTTGCCATCCTTAGTCAGGACTACGTCTCCAATCTCACCGACATCCGCGTCGTTCGCGCCATAAACAGTGGTGCCGACGAGCTCCTGGGTCCGAATGTTGCCTGGGTCGACAGGGGTCATCGACGCTTTGTCGGTCGCCGCCATTGCCGTGGTCGCTGCCGGGGCGGTGGTGTTGTCAGCAGCCGGGGCAGCCGCCATGCCGGTGGTATCGGCGGGGGCGGTGGTAGCGGCGCTGGCAGGCACCATATCATAGGCCTTGCGGTCGAAACTGGCCTGCGCCTTGAGATCGTCCGCCGTGCCATTGATGACCAGCCAGCGATCACCATTCTTCTCAGCCCATTTCACCGAGTTGTAGGGGACCGCGACGTCCTTTTCCCCCATCCCGAGGAAGCCGCCAACGCTGACGACAATTGAATCAACGGCGCCGTTGTCGCCGATCAGGAGGTCGTCAACCGAGCCGACATTATCAGCATTGTCAGCTGTGCCGTTGTAAACCTTTTTGCCGATAATGTTGGATGCCAGATGTCCCGAGGTGGCCTGAACCTGTCCGGCCGAAGCCGGCTGGGCAGCATAGGCGCCACTGGAGATCGAAACAAACGCCACCAGCGCGGTGGATGCTAAAAGAGTGCGGATCATAAGTGATCTCCTGATTCTAATCGGGCCTCGTGGGCCGTTGCGGGGTACTGTTAGTCAACTTCGCGGACCCGATCCGGTTCCTTGTAATCGCCAATAGAGCTGATCACTTCTTCTGGTCGACGCTCGACCTGAGATTGCTGTTTTGATGGCTGCCGTGCTCCAGCGAATAGGCGCGGGTGAACTCGGCGCCGAGCAGGAAGATCAGGGAAGAATAATAGACCCATAAGAGAACGATGATCAGGGCACTGGCCGCCCCGAAAGATGAGCCGACAGCGCTGCTGCCGATATACCAACCAATCAGGCTCTTGCCTGCCGTGAACAGCGCGGCGGTGACGAGAGCACCGACCCAGACGTCGCGCCATTCCAAATCCCGGTCAGGCAGGACTTTGTAGATTGCTGCGAAGAGCAGGGCGATCAGCCCATAAGAAATCAGCTCGTTTATCACTGCAATGATCTGCGCGCCGAACGGTAGCACCTGGTTGATACCTGCGCTCAACGCCGTGATCGCCGCGCTTGCCGCAAGAGAAACCATCAACAGGAAGCCTAATGCAATCACAAGGCCAAGGCTCGCGGTGCGCGCCCGGACGAGGCGCGAGACCGAGCTTCCCTGAGGTTTGGTCTTCCAAATGATGTTCAGGGAAGACTGCATCTCCCCAAATACCCCGGACGCCGTCAGGAGCAGCATGAACAGCCCAACGATCGTGGCTATGATGCCCGAAGACGGGTTCGATGCGCTTTTGAGAGCACTTTGCAGCACCTCGGCACTTTGCCGCCCCATCAATCCCGTCAGTTGGTCTGCGACCGCGTTCATTGAGGCATCGTGTCCAAATGCCAAACCGGCAACGGCCACGATCAGCAGCAATATAGGACCGAGCGACGTGACCGCGAAGAACGCCATGGCAGCCGCATGGCTGAGAGCATTGTCGTCGATAAATCCCGATACGCTCTCCCTGATCAACCGCCAGGCTTCGTTCAGCATGTGCATTGCCTGAAGCCTCTGCAAGTTGTGCGGCGAGCGTGTCTTCTCTTAAGCGTCGGTACCGGGCAACTTATCCGAGACGTCCTGGAGCTTTTCGCGGACGGCTTTTTCGGTTTTTGAAGCCGCGGCCTTCGCCACTTGCGTGACCTTGTCGACGATATCTCCGCCGTCCCCACCGAGGCCCTGCTTGTCGGCTTCGTCCTTGACGGTTTGATAGGCTTGCGCAGCCACGTCCTTGGCGCCTTCGACGCCTTGCTCGAAGAGCTGGTTCGCCTGATCGCGCAGCTTTTCACTGGTCGGGCCGACCTGCTGGTCCTCGAAGTCGGTATGCGGGAGGAGAGCACCGACCGCGGTTCCGAATGCCAAACCGAGAGCAGCCAGTATCAACGGCTCTTGACGCAGCAGGTCGGCAGCGGCTCCAGCGGCCTTGATGGCCGGATCAGATGCTGCGTTGCTAACGCTTTTTGCCTTTTCAGAAAGCTGATGCGCTGCGTCTGATGCTGTCGACGTAATACCTTCGGTGGCATCGCTGACAATCGATCCGACTTTTGTCGCAGCGTCGGCAAGAGTACCGGCCAGCCCTCCAGAGGTGTCGGCTCCACCGCGCAGTCGTTCTGAATAGTTGAAAGCGTCGCGGGTATCCGGGGCTAATGGCGCCCGCGCTGCTGGAACTTCGCTGACGGAGGGGGCGGCCTTTTGGCCAGCCATCAACCAGGCCAGTCCAATGCCGACAAGTGCCACCGGCAAGGGATTTCCCTGGACTTGGCCTTTAAGGGTGGTCAGCAAGGATCCGCTGTCTCCGGTGAACATGCCGGAGAATTCATCAATCAACTGGCCGGGCGTCATTTTGTTTCGGATCGAATCAGCGGTCTCGGAGACTTTCGCGCGGGCCAACTCCGCATCATGCTCGAGTTCGGCCGAGGTTTTTTCTGTCATTTGACTTGATCCTTGATCATGCCGGCATCGCGCTTAAGCTGGCCGGTTGTACGGTCGGGAGTGAGTTCTGAAGCTTTCATGCTCGCGCTGCCATTGCGGACGAGAATTACGCCCAGAACCGCCACGATGACGCCGACCAGCAGCGAAGACCAACCGGCCCCCAAGCCAGCTTTTGCCAACGCGATCACCAAAGCCTGCAGCAAAACCAGAAGCGCCGCCAAAAGGCAGATTGCGCCACCGAGAACCTCGATCGCCCCGGCGCCGGCCTGGGCGGCCTTCTCGTACAATTCCGTACGCAGCAATCGCCCCTCTGTCTGGAGCAGGGTAGTCACCTGCTGGGATAGGTCACTGATGAGCGTCATCAGGCTCCGGTCGTCGCTCCCCGGGGTCATTGATCCGGCTCCTGCGCGGAGTTCGCCGATTTCCGGCCCATTGACTCGGGATCGAATGATGTACTGTCTCGTCTATCGTGCTCCGAAAATCCTGTTGGCGAAGAACTCTTTATGAAACGTCCCAACGCAAGGCCGGCCACCACAGACCCGCCGACCAGGACGCCGGGGTTTTGCGCGCCAAAAGCCCTTATTTCGCTCAAAACATCGCTGAAAGGTTTGTCTTTCAGCGATGCAGCCATGCGCTCCAATCCGCCCGCTGCATCAAGGGCGAACCGGGACGCGCCTCGCTGGTCGCTGTTGGCGAGATGTTGGCTCGCCGCGCGAACGGCGCCACCAAATGCTGCAATAGCGCTGCTAAGATCATTCTGCACGGCCTCCGCCTTATCAGCCAGAGCCTCCTGGCCTTCCGAAGTGACATCGCCTACTTTGTCAGAAAGACCCTGCTTTGCCTCGGCAAGTGCAGCCGTCACTTTTTTGCCGGCAACGTCCACGATGTCGGAAACGCTGTGATCTGGAGCAGATGAATTCATATTCTCTGTCCGTTTGCCTGGTGTGTCCTGCATGTCATTCTCCCACGGTCGTGGCCGCACTCAGTGCAGGCCTAGGAACGAAAGAATCGCAAGCACGACGACAACCAGTCCGACCAGATAAATTACGCTGTTCATGGTGCATGTTCCTCCAGCACCAGGAACTTGCCGGTGCCCAAGACGTTCCATGTCAAATTCGCTATTTTCAGGTGTTGCGTAATCACCGGCCAGGAAGGATTTGATGCTACGTTTGCCTCATTCAATTTCTGCGTCTCCGGAGCAATGCTGACCAAGCCCATCCAGGCTACGCTCCTTATCATCGCGCAGTTCCACCCCCCGAGGACAAGCTACGCGACTATCGCTGCGCGGAGCTCTTGTGCAATAGCGAACTGAGGCTGATCATCTCGCGCTACGCCGTGGGCTCGCAGCACCTCGCCTTATCCTTAGGAAAGGCTGCGACGATCATAGGAGGGCTATTCGAACAATTTGATCGGTCTCGGTCGTTACCCCCGCACCAAAGCTAGGGGATAGTAACTGTCTAGTCGTTGGCGGGCTTGCGGCTGGATTTGCGCACCGATTTTTGTTGTCGATTGCCGCCAGCTTTCTTGGCGTTCGCGCACAGCGTTCGGAAAGCTTCTACCTCAGCTTCGGTCAGATGCTCGATACCGATGAAATCATTTTCGCCTTGTCCCGACAGGATAATTTCATCAAGTTTGGCCTGGATCGCGGCACCGTCGCGGTTCTGCGTGTTCTGGATCAGGAACACCATCAGGAACGTGATGATCGTGGTGCTGGTGTTGATCACCAGCTGCCAGGTTTCTGAATACCCAAAGAACGGGCCAGACACCGCCCAAATAACCACCAACGCAACGCAAAGAGCAAATGCCCAAGGCCGACCTGTCGCACGCGCCACTGCACCGGCAAGGGTGTTGAACGTCTTTTCCATGATGATGCTGTCCGTTAACGAACCCTGGCGTTCGTCTGCCGGGCCCGACAGAACAGAATCTCAGGGTAATTTCTGTCCGTGTTAGGCTGCTTCGGCCGCGAGGTTGACCGCCGATTCAGCGAGTACCGTCAACGCTGCGTCAGTCTCTTCCTCTTCACTGAGCGTCATTTGCAGCAGGTTCGCCGCTTCGGTCATCCCAAGCTCCGTGGCCCAGGTCCGCAAAGTACCATAGCGGGAGATTTCATAATGCTCCACGGCCTGTGCGGCGGCCAGAAGGCCCGCGTCGAGGGCAGGGGCGCCCTTATAGTCCTTCATGATCTCGGCGCCTTCCTCGGTGATGCCCATGATGGCGGCGCACGTCTTGCCGACGGGCTTCTTGTCGGTCAGCGCGAACACCTCCTCGAGCCGCGCAACGTGTTCTTCTGTTTGAGCACGATGCTTTTCAAAGGCGGCTTTCAGATCGGAGCTCTGGGCGGCTTTGACCATTTTCGGCAAGGTCGCCAGGATCTTTTTTTCCGCAAAATAGATGTCTTTTAAAGTATCGTGAAACAGCTCCTGGAGGCCTTTCGTCTTGGATTGGGCAGCCATGTTCTTTCCCTTCTGATTGGAGACGTCGCGTATTCGGCATGCGCTTTGCGAGCCGATACGCGGTCGTGACGTGAATGTGCGCGGGGCGTCGCGCCGCCCCTCCATTCAATTTTCCGCAGCTCGATTTGTTCCAGGTTGATATGCGGCTGTCTCAGATTGCGGTATCAATATCGGTGGAGACCGGTCGATGACTTGTCGAGCGGCGCCAGGACAGTCCTGTCGAACCGTATTTCGAACCGTATTCAAGCAAGACCTTCCCACCTCGACACCCTGCTTGATGAACTTCGAGCCGAAGCCTGTGTTGGTGGGAGTGGACACGGCGGGGCCGTCATGGTCGATCTGCGAGAGTCCCAAAAAGTCAGGGGTGCCACAGACTTGCCCCAATACGCTTATGCATCCACCAGCTGTCGGACGCGCCCCGTACTTCACGTCATTATTGGCGAGTTCGTGCAGCGCGGGCCCACATCTTGCGGCAGACACCAAATTCATGCCCGATGGGGGAACTTCCATGCTCTCTCCGACTTTTGAGTAGCAACCAGGAGGAATGATCATGGCGAATCTCGGAAGACTGGCAGTCGGGTTGCTCGGTATTCTGGCGTACCAAAACCGGGAGAAACTAGGAGAGCTGATCCGCGGCGCAGGGAAGGGGAGCGACCCGAACAAGCCACAAGGGGGTTTCCTCGATATGCGACCTCGCTAGCGTGACGGCCCATTTGGACGGGCGAAATTCGACGGCCCTAACCAAATCCTATGTCGGAAGCGCAAATCACTCGACCAGCATGTGCGCTTCCCGCGCGGCGTCGATGAACGCATCTCTCGCGACGTCAGCTGAAACACTGCCGTTCAAGGCCTGCTGGCATGCCCGTTTCGCGGATCGGTGCTTGTCGCTTTCTCCGCTCCGCCAATGATCGTTGAGCAGGTCAAAGGCTTGCCGAGCGTTGTTAAGGTTTCGAATGTCGCCGCTTATGCCGGTGGCAACAGATATTGGCTTGGAAAACCACGCATCATACATGGGGTGGGCCGCCTCGAACTGGATGAACTCCCACAACGCGCCTCGTCGGGTGAAGTTTCATCGACAGGCATCACCCTTGCGTGAACCCAAGCTGTGGGAATTCAGCGGCGCGTTTGAGAGCGGGCGCGCCGGAAAAGGCAGTAAGTAGGCGTTGCCTGGAACAACGGAGCGAATTCACCCATTTCCTTGCGACTCTGATCGCGGAATATCTCCTTTTTCGGAAGACGACGCAGTTTGTTACTCGATAGAAGTTGAGGGCAAGATCGCTGTCGAGGGGATATTCCCGCCATGACTGTCTGTTGCCTTCCAGATGCAAAGGGCGCACGCTAGGTGGCGCACTTACCGTCGGGACCGAACCCCTGTAGCCCAGTTGGCCGCGCAGCGCGGAACTTCGGCCTTAGTCGCCAATGCATGCAATCGCGGATCGCGAACCGAGTGCATAGGAAAGGAGCCACCCATGTCCCCAGCACCGAATCAAGAAAGCGTCACCAAAAGTCTATATGCGGTCTCGCCTGCTCAGAATCATTCAAAGATAATCAAGTTCACGAGTGAGGCGGCCAAGGGTGAGCCTGCTGAGGTAGACACCTCGGTGGAAATCTTCTGCGACAATGGCAGGTGGTATTGCCAGGTTTGTCGAGGAGGTGTGAAGACGCGACCGATGGGTCCGTATACAAAACACCAGGCCGAACAGATCCAGGATGCCCGCAGGATGTTGATCGCGAAAATGGGGTCCGCTAGGCTGAAGTTCGAGGCGATACGGAAAGGTTAGGGCCGCTGACTTTTCACACGTCGCTGCAAGCAAGCCAAAGCCCAGCCGGACTTAATGTTGATTGAAGACCTCTTTGTCCGCAACAAAATGTGGTCAGACGAACGTAAAGCCGAAAGGTCCGACTACTTTCAACGTCTTTCGAATTTGCAAAATCCTGAATATCTGTGGATCGGCTGCTCTGATAGTCGCGTACCAGCCAATGTGATTGCCGGGTTGGAACCCGGCGAGGTTTTTGTGCATCGCAACGTCGCCAATCTCATTCATCCCACCGATCTGAATATGCTCTCCGTGGTCGAATATGCTGTAAATCAACTCGGCGTGCAGCACATCATCGTTTGCGGGCACTATGGCTGCGCTGCAGCCAATCAAAGATGTTGCCGAGGCCGCATTCGAATCCCGAAAGTGTGGTATCGGGAGCGACAAGGATCTTGGCCGGCTCTGCGAATGCTCAGTCGCTTCCCAAGTGAAACGTCTTGCGCGCACGCCGATCCTGCATGCGGCATGGAGGTCAAATAAGAACGTATCAATCCATGGTTGGATATATGGATTGAAGGACGGTTTGCCCTATGACTTGAACTGTACCATAGCCAGCAACCAGGATATCTGGATTCGCTGAGCTAGGGCACGTACCCGTTCGTGGCCACGATCTTAGCAGGCAGACAGCGCGAAATTTCAAACCAGCGGCAACCTGACGCCTGCTTGGCTTCTCCCCAGCTCTCCGTCCTGACGCTCCTCTCCTTGCCGGCAACCACGACAAGGTACTGCCCGTCCGTCGGCGCCCCTGTAGGTCGTCGGCGTCGCCTGGCCGCCCGCAGGCAACCGTCGCGCCAGATTTCAGCGGCGGTCTTCAGGTCATAGCCGCGGATATAATAGTCGAGTGTGCCATTGAGAAAGGCCACGATCGGACCGCCGATACCGGGCACCCCCATTTCGAATGGCAGAAGGATCGGCGACAGGTCGCGCACGGTGCCGTTGACATGCTTGTAGACGACCTTGCCGGTGGTCAGGTCGACGCAGGCGACGTAGCCCCAGGGCGGCGACTGGCATGGCATGCCGAGCGGAGACAGAAAGGCGCCCATTTTTCTGACCGAATTAACGCAACATCGTCCGGAAGATCGGATCATTTCACTCGACAAGAATGCGAGCCTCCCGCGCAGCTTCGACGAAAGCATCTCTTGCGACGTCGGCTGAAATCCCACCGTTCATGGCTTGGCGACAGGCCCGCAGCGCAGCCCGATGTTTGGCGCTTCCTCCATCTCGCCAGTGAGCGGTAAGAAGCTCGACAGCTTGTTCAGCGTTGGACAGGTTTCGAATGCCGCCGGTGATGCCGATGGAAACTGGAACTGGCTTAGAAAACCACGCGTTGTACATAGCATAGCCTCGCTCATCTGAAGTAACTTAGATTACTTCGGAGATACATGACCGTCCTTCCGCGCAAGCACGCTTCTGAGCATGGGTTCGATCCGTGAAAGCTCGTCGAGATGCGCGGCTGACAGATCGGCGAGACAGTCGTCGGCGCGTTCGGTCGGACGCAAGAGAACGCGGCGGTGGTCGTCCTTGTCCTGATCCCTTGTTACAAGCCCTGCTTCGCAAAGACGGTTGACGAGTTCCACGGCGCTGTGGTGGCGGATGCGCAGACGTTCCGCCAGATCGCCGATCGTCACCGGTCCGCCGCCCGGAAAGCCTTTGATCGCCAGCAGCGCCTGATGCTGGCGCGTGGTCAGGCCTGCGTCTTCCGCCTGGATCTGGCTGAATTCGAGGAAGCGGCGGATCAGATAGCGAAACTCGGAGAGCCGTTGGTAGTCGGTTTGCCCGATTGTTGAACGGCGCCTGTATGGATCCGGTGTGTCTGACATCGATGCCTTTCCGGTAAGAGTCAAAAAACGCGCTTGAATATTTACATCGTGTTACGATACAGAGCAAGTCGACAAAGCCGGCGGGCACCTTCGCCAGCGCCTCATTTCCGAGATACCGCACGCCGCCAGGAAGCAAAGCCCACCATGAAGCCCCATCGCGCCAATCCCGACCATCTCCGTGATTTCACGACCGATGCCAGAGTGCTCACCATAGCCACCATTGCCGTTGTGGTTGGGACTGCAGCCGTATTCGCGGGCATCGCCCTATTGAAACTGATCCGGCTCGCCACCAACATCGCCTATTTTGGCCAGTTCACGCTTGCCAATCTCAAGCTCCAGGATACGCCGCTTGGCTACGCTGCGGTGATCGTTCCGGTGATCGGCGCGCTGATCATCGGCATTATGGCGCGCTTCGGCAGCGAGAAGATCCGGGGCCATGGCATTCCTGAAGCCATCGAGGCGATCCTGCTCGGGCGGTCGCGGCTTGATGCCAAGGTGGCAATCCTGAAGCCGCTATCGTCCGCAATCTCGATTGGCACCGGCGGACCCTTCGGCGCCGAGGGCCCGATCATCATGACCGGCGGCGCCATCGGCTCGCTGATCGCGCAGATGCTGCCGGTGAGCGACAATGAGCGCAAGACGCTGCTGGTGGCGGGCGCGGCAGCCGGCATGACCACCGTGTTCGGAACGCCGATCGCCGCCATCATGCTGGCGGTCGAGCTGCTGCTTTTCGAATGGACGCCGCGCAGCTTCATTCCGGTGGCGGTTGCGGCCATCATTGCCGAAGTCGAACGCACCATGCTGCATTTGCCTGGGCCGATCTTTCCGTTTCAGGGCGGCATGGAGGTCTCCTTTGTCGGCCTTGGCGGCTGGGTTTTGGTCGGTATTGCCGCCGGCCTTCTGTCAGGATTGCTCACGCAGATGGTCTATGCCTGCGAGGATGGTTTTCAGAAGCTGCCTATTCATTGGATGTGGTGGCCGATGCTCGGCGGCCTGGTGGTCGGCCTAGGCGGTTTGATCGAGCCGCAGGCGCTCGGCGTCGGCTATGACAACATCGCGAACATGCTGGATGGCCGCACTATCGCCACTGCCGCGCTCATGCTCCTGGTGGTGAAAGCCGTCATCTGGTCGGTGGCGCTGGGGTCGGGGACATCGGGTGGTGTGCTGGCGCCGCTGCTGATCATGGGTGGGGCCATGGGGGCGGTCCTTGCGGGATTTCTCCCCGCCGCCGACCCGGGATTTTGGGCGCTGCTGGCGATGGCCGCGACCATGGGAGGGACGATGCGCGCGCCGCTCACCGCCACCTTCTTCGCGGTCGAGCTGACCGGCAACACTCACGTCCTGCTGCCACTGATCGCAGCCTGCGCGACAGCGCACGCAGTCACCGTGCTGTTGATGAAGCGGTCGATCTTGACCGAAAAGATTGCCAGAAGGGGGCATCACCTGGTCCGCGAGTATCGTGTCGATCCGTTCGCCTTGACCAGGGTGCGCGAAGTGATGACGAATAAGGTCGAGAGCGTGCCGGCGACGATGACGCTGCATGGCGCCGCGGCGTTCCTGACCGCGCCCGAGACGCGGCATCCTAGTTTTCCCGTGGTGAATGCGCAGGGGCATGTGATCGGCCTCATCGACCCGCCGGCGATCTTGCGCTGGCGGCGCGCCGGCAAGCATCGCACCACGGCGCTCGGCGAACTGCTGGCTGGGAGCAAGGTCACGCTGGCCTATCCCGACGAATATCTCGAAGGCCTGTCCGACAAGCTGCTGACCGCCAATGTGTCTCACCTGCCGGTCGTTGCGCGTGAAGACGCCCAGCTGGTCGGTTATGTCGGCTGGAAGGACCTGATGCGTGTCCGGTCCCGGAAACAGGCCGAGGAACGGGATCGCTCGACCTTGCTGGGCTTCGGTCGCCGCCGCAGGAATGGGGATGGCGTCGCCGAATGATGGCGTGTGCATCAAAAACTCAGTTCAGACAAACATCATAACGACGACCGCGCCGATGACGATCAGGACAAGGCCGCCGATCAGCATCGGCAGCAGGCTGTTGTCCGAGTCGATACCAGACTCAAACTGCTTTGTTATCGGCTTATCGCTTTTCTTTGGTTCAGGCATAGCTCGTCTCCGTGCGAGAAAAATCGGAATGCGTCCGGTAAGGGGCAACGCCTGCGTAGGTGACTGTGACGGCCGTCTGCCCTGTCCTCAAATTGATCCGGCGACGAGATGGTGCCGCTCTTGATCCTGCGCGACGAAACATTTTGTCTCTGATCGTAAAGAGGCGTCGACCTTTACCCACCGCCTCGCGCCGCGCCGGAAGCTTGGGGTGGTGACGGCCTGCCGAGGAAATGTTGAGGCATCAGTGCGACATCGGCCAACGTGTAACGATCGAGGATGCTCTGGAAGGAGGCTATCGCTTCGCCAAACATGTTTGAAAGCTTGCAGGAGCCGGTGAGCACACATTGGTTTCCGGTGGCAAAGCACTCCACAACCGCGAAATCCGGCTCGGTCAGCCGTATGACATCGCCGATCCGAATCATCTCAGGCCGGAGCCCCAGAACAAGGCCGCCGGAACGGCCGCGGACCGCCTTCAGGTAGCCGCCGCGCGTCAGTGTATTGGCGACTTTGTTGAGGTGTGTCTTCGACACCTTAAAGGTGCGGGCAGTCTCCTCGATCGTGATCAGGCGATCGCCAGCGGAGGCCGCGTACATCAGCATCCTCAAAGCATAGTCCGAGAAGTTGGTCAGCCTCACGGGCGGTTCCTCTCTTGGATTAGCGGGCTGTTATGGGAACCACTCACAAACCAATTCGGCATCACAGGTCTTTCTCGGCAATCGGTTCGATGCCTATCGTGGTCTCTCCGCGACTGAAGGCGACCGCGAGACGAAAGCTGTGAGCGATGCGCAGCGCGCGATCCATGAACAGCGCCGCAACCTCGGGCGCACAGATGCGATGCACCGTGGCGCGAAACAACTTCAACCAACGCCGGAAATGCACCTCGCCGAGGCCGGCTATCGCGAGATGTGGTGGCAGAGGCCGCCCTTCATATCGGGCCGTTCGCAGCAGCGTCGCGGACCAGAAGTCACACATCTTTGCCAAATGACGCGGCCACTCGTCGGGCTGTATTCTCTGGTGGAAGATGGGGCCGAGAAGTTCATCGCAGCGAATTTCATCATAAAAGCCGTGAACCACACCATGGATCATGGTCTCGTCAAGCACATCCGGCAACGGGACGCCGTCGACGATGATCGTTCTCTTGCTGCGACTATTCCCGCTCATAATGCGCGTTCCCATTTCCGCAAGGCCAAGGCGGCTTTTGGCATCGTCGTCAGGCACAATCCATCCTGCCGACGGTACGGGTTCCTTAAGAGTGCTGTCCGACTGTCGATACGAATGGATTGCCTCGTCCGCAGCACCTCCGAAAGTGCGCATCCTTGCAGCCGCGTTTTGGGATGAGGATCGATGGCTTGCATTCTCATGGTGCCTTGGCTCGGGCTCGAGTAAGCATCTCAATTAAAACATACATTGTCAATCTATGTTTTAGGAAAGACGATCGTGAAACCAAACCAAAGAAAATTCATCCAATCATCGATGGCGCATTCAGTTGAGGAAAAACAATGAAGTTCTTTGTCGATACAGCCGATATTTCTGAAATTCGCGAGCTTGCCGCGGCTGGCGTTGTCGATGGGGTGACCACAAACCCATCCCTTATTGCAAAGACTGGTCGACCGATCAGGGATGTGATCAAGGAGATTTGCCAGACAGTCGAGGGCCCGGTCTCAGCGGAAGTCACGGCGATCCAGTTCGATGGCATGATAGCCGAGGGAGAGCGTTTGGCCAGCATTGCCGCCAATGTGGCGGTCAAGATGCCGTCGACCTGGGATGGATTCAGAGCTTGCCGGGCGCTCAGTCAACTCGGGCACAAGGTCAACGTCACACTGTGCTTTTCAGCCAACCAGGCACTGCTCGCAGCCAAGGCAGGCGCGACCTTCATTTCGCCGTTCGTCGGCAGGCTCGACGATCTCGGGCTGGATGGCATGGAAGTGATCCGAGAAATCCGCACGATCTACGACAACGACAAATCCTTCAAGACGCAAATCCTCGCGTCTTCAATGCGCACCCCTCTCCATGTCAAACAGGCTGCGATCGCAGGCGCCGATATCGCGACCGTGCCACCGGCGGTGCTCAGGAACCTCGCCAAACACCCACTCACCGACAGGGGCCTCGAGTCCTTTCTCTCC
Organism: Mesorhizobium sp. INR15; assembly: GCF_015500075.1. Lineage (NCBI taxonomy): Bacteria > Pseudomonadati > Pseudomonadota > Alphaproteobacteria > Hyphomicrobiales > Phyllobacteriaceae > Mesorhizobium > Mesorhizobium sp. INR15. Next base: position 51,431 of record NZ_CP045497.1, read on the forward strand.
GACTGGAATAAGACGGGGCAAGCGATCCTGTAATTGCCCGCCGTGGAATCGCTGAGGAAGCCATCAAAAAATTGTACTCAATTACCGATTAAATTCGTTTGCATGATACCGGGGATGGCCGGAAACTGGAGTGTGAAAACCACTCAGCCCAATGCGTGACGTTTGGCGCAAGTGGTGCTGAGAATCTGAAGGCGCACTAGCCAGGCAGAAGATATCCCGACGCAGTGGCGATTGCCGCTTCGCCGTACGAGCGATTTTGACACAGGATCGCCAAGGGAGAAGAAAATGGCTGAAGGTCATACCAAATCAGCCGGACCGGATCTGGTCCAGGGCATCGCGTTGTCCGACCTTCCCGATGGCGGAAAGCTTGTCGGCAATTGGGGCGACGAGCAGGTGTTGCTGGTGCGCCGAGGGAACGAGGTCTTCGCCACCGCGGCGACATGCACACATTACGGCGGACCCCTCGTCGAAGGTCTTCTGGTGGGGGATACTGTCCGTTGTCCCTGGCATCACGCGTGCTTCGATTTGCGCACGGGCGAGGCCTTGCACGCGCCTGCCTTCAATCCACTCGCTTGCTGGTCGGTGGAACAGCGCGACGATCGGATATTCGTGGGCGAGAAGCGCAAGTGGACGGCGCCAAAGCCGCGCGACGGAAGCTCTGGCCAGATTCCTGGGAAAATCGTTATTGTCGGCGGCGGCGCAGCTGGTTTCGCAGCCGCCGAAACACTGCGGCGCGAGCAATACCAGGGCAGCATCGTCATGATCAGCGATGACCAAGCGCCGCCCGTCGACCGACCGAACCTCTCCAAGGATTATCTCGCCGGAAAGGCACCGGAGGACTGGATCCCGCTCCGCGGGAAGAAATTCTATTCGAAAAACAACATCGACCTGCGTCTCAATGCGAAGGCCGTTGACCTCGACCTGCGTTCCCGCGAGGTTGTCCTCGCGGATGAAGGCAGGATTCCCTACCACAGGCTGCTGCTTGCGACCGGGGCTGAACCGGTTCGACTAACCATCCCCGGCGCCGACCAGCCACACGTCCACACGCTGCGCTCATTCGCAGACTGCAAGGCGATCATCGAGCGTGCCACGGCTGCGCGGCGCGCCATTGTGCTTGGCGCCAGCTTCATCGGCCTGGAAGTTGCCGCTGCTCTGCGCTCGCGTGGCATCGACGTTCATGTCGTGGCGCCAGATAAACGGCCCATGGAGCGCGTCCTGGGGCCGCAAATAGGCGCCTTCATCCGCGCCCTCCATGAGGAGAACGGCGTTGTTTTCCATCTTGAGGACACCGCGAACAGCATCGATGGCAGCAAGGTGAAACTCAGCAGTGGCGGTACGTTGACGGCGGATTTCATCGTCGTCGGCATCGGCGTGCGGCCGCGGATCAGACTTGCCGAAACGGCGGGGTTGGTCGTTGACCACGGCGTTGTTGTGGACGCCTTTCTGGAAACGAGCGAGCCAGGGATCTTCGCGGCAGGCGACATTGCGCGGTGGCCAGATTCTCACAGCGGCGAGAACATTCGGGTCGAGCATTGGGTGGTTGCAGAGAGGCAAGGGCGAACTGCAGCACTCAACATGCTCGGCTATCGCGAGAAATTCGACGCCGTGCCGTTCTTCTGGAGCCAGCACTACGATGTTCCCATCAACTATGTCGGCCATGCTGAGCAATGGGATGAGATCGCGGTCGATGGTGACATCTCAGCCAAGGATTGCCTACTGCGCTTTAAGCGCGAAGGGCGCACGCTGGCTGTCGCTTCGATCTTCCGCGACATCGAAAGTCTGGAGGCCGAGGTGGAAATGGAGCACCGAATGGCGACCTAGCAGACGCTCTTGGACACCGGAGAGAGCGCAACCAGCATAGCGGAGCGGTGTGTCGTCGTGAGCGAAAGGAGTTCGAAACTATGTCCACTACGCAACAGGAACTTGAAACTACCAACGGTTTGCGCCCGGTTGCGCCCGCTCATTGTTCAAAGATCGTTCAGTTCGCCAGGGAGGTTGCCGGGGAAGCGTCGGATGAGACGCCGACCTCGGTCGAAATCTTCTCGGACAGCGGCCACTGGTACTGCCGGGTCCGTCGCGGCGATGAAAAGACCCGGCCGATGGGCCCCTATACCAAACAACAGGCTGAGCGGATCCAGGAGACTCGGAGAACGTTGATCGCCAAAAGAGGTACCGCTCAGATTATGTTCGAGTAGGGCGGCTACCTTCACGATCGCGCCGGCCGGCGCACTTCTCGCTACAGTGATCTTTCGCCATCAAGTTTTTTGAAACGTTGCGCGGCAGACCTCCGGCTCTTGAGGGTGGCTGCATTGTGAAACCGCGTTTCGCGGGCAGGACGTCTGTTGGCGTTTTCCCCTTGGCCGAACCGGCATTATCTCAACCCATGGAAGGAAAGCCCAATGGGCTACAAGTCAATCGTCCTCAATCTCGGCATCGACGGTATGGTCGCCCCTGTTATCAAGCTCGGTGTCGATCTGGCCCAGCGCTTCGATGCGCGCCTGATAGGTCTCGAGTGGATTTTCAGCGGGGCTACCCGCTCGCTGCTTGAAAATGATCGACTGAACCGCGTCATGTCGAATTGATCGTGATACGCAGATAGTGGAAGTGCATTGCCAAAAGCTGGCAAAACCGCGCAGGCCGTCCGGCGCTTCGGGTTGACTGCTCATCAACTATCACGCGGCTGTCAGGCGGGCTTATCGGAAGAGCACATACTTGTTATTCACCGTCCGTGGCGATCAACATCCAATTGCGCTTCGTCGACAGGGTTTCACAGGCGAACGTCCACGTGTCGATCACCTCAACGATCTGCTGGGGATCGCCAGCGACGATCGCGTCGTTGGCCGAGCGCGTAACGGTGACCACGTCGGAAACGAAGCGAACGGCAATCTCAGCGGTGCCATCCTCTTCGAGGACGCTGACGACCGTGGCTTCGCGCATGCCGATAAAGGTGAGCTGCAGCATCTCGTCCCGATCCCGGCGTCCGGCAATCGCTCGTTCGAAGATGTCGAGCACTTCCGGTCCGACAAGGCGCTTCAATGTCTGGATGTCGCCGTTTGCATAGGCCAACAAGACAATTTCATAAGCCGCCTTGGCGCCCGCCAGAAACGTGGCAGGGTCAAAACTCGGATCGCTCTTTCGGATAACGTCCAAAGGCGTGTCCCCGGAAGACGTGTTTTCGACACAGCCGGTTCGTTGCCTCGTCTGCGCATCGTCCCGTTTGGCCTTGTCTTCGCCCGAGCGCGGCAGAGGTTGGCCCCAACTGCCCAGCAAAACCCAATAAAACGCGACGATCGCAACGAGCAGTATCGCGTTGTTTGGATCTGTGGTCTCGTTCATGGCATTCTCCCGACGACGTGTCGAAGTATTCAGACGCCGATTTGTTCAGCGGATGAGCGGCAGTTTCTCCCACTGATGGAAGGGCGGCGGCGATGGCAGTTGCCATTCGAGCGTTGTCGCCCCTTCACCCCATGGGTTGGCGCCGGCCTGCCGTCTGCGGCTGAAAGCTTCCGCCACCGTGATGAAGAAGACGACAAGTCCGGCTGTTGAAATGTAGGACCCGATCGATGAGACGAAATTCCAGCCGGCGAAAGCGTCCGGATAGTCCGCAACGCGGCGCGGCATGCCGGCCATCCCGAGGAAATGCTGCGGGAAGAAGACGAGATTGACGCCAACGAACATCAGCCAGAAATGTAGCTTTCCCAGCGTCTCATTGTACATATAGCCGGTCATCTTCGGGAACCAGTAGTAAAAGCCGGCGAAGATGGCGAAGACCGCCCCCAAAGACAGCACATAGTGGAAGTGGGCGATCACAAAATAGGTGTCGTGCAACGAGCGGTCGATGCCGGGGCTGGCGACCATGATCCCGGTGACGCCGCCGATGGTGAAGAGCAGGACGAAGCCGAGAGCCCACAGCATTGGCGTCTTGAACTCGATCGATCCTCCCCACATTGTCGCCAGCCACGAAAACACCTTCACGCCGGTCGGAACGGCGATAACCATCGAGGCAAATGAGAAGTAGCGCAGAGTGTCGACTGACAGGCCGGTCGTATACATATGGTGCGCCCAAACGACAAAGCCGATCGCGCCGATCGCCACCATCGCATAGGCCATGCCGAGGTAGCCGAAGATCGGCTTTTTTGCGAAGGTCGAGATGACGTGGCTGATGATGCCGAAGCCGGGCAGGATCATGATGTAGACCTCGGGATGACCAAAGAACCAGAACAGATGCTGGTAGAGGATCGGATCGCCGCCGCCTTCGGGGACGAAGAAGGTCGTGCCGAAGTTGCGGTCCGTGAGCAGCATTGTGATCGCGCCGGCAAGCACGGGCAGCGACATCAGCAGCATGAAGGCGGTCACCAGCATCGACCAGGCGAACAAGGGCATCTTGTGCAGAGTCATTCCCGGCGCGCGCATGTTGAAGATGGTCGTGATGAAGTTGATCGCACCGAGGATCGATGAGGCTCCTGCTAGGTGGATCGACAGGATGACGAGGTCGACAGCGGGGCCGGGCTGGCCGGATGTCGATAGCGGCGGATAGAGCATCCAGCCGCCGCCATGGCCGAGCGTGCCGGGCGCCCCCGGAACGAACATCGAGGTGATGAAGAGGATAAACGACATCACCAACAGCCAGTAGGAAATGTTGTTCATGCGCGGAAAGGCCATGTCGGGTGCGCCGATCATGATCGGCACCATCCAGTTGCCGAAGCCACCGATCAGGGCCGGCATGAGCACGAAGAAGATCATGACCAGGCCGTGGGCGCTGACGACGACGTTGTAGACTGCCGGATCGGAGAAAATCTGCAAACCTGGTTCCTGCAACTCCATCCGCATCGACACCGAAAGCGCGGTGCCGAAGATACCCGCCATGATCGAGAAGATCAGATAGAGGGTCCCGATATCCTTATGGTTGGTGGAGAACAGCCACCGGACGAGAAAACGGGGCTTGTGGTCATCCAGCGATGCTGTCGGATTCGACATGGCGTCCTACCTGATCTTCATTGCAGGTGGCCGGATGGATTCAGCAACCCACGACGCTTAGGAACTGTCGTCATGAATCGGAGAGCCAGGCCCTGCCTGCGTCGTGTTCATTCATCGGTGACGATTACGTCCATCGGAATGTCGTGCGGCTGCGGATAGATGGTCTGGATCCTGCTGCCGGCGTAACCGACACCAACGACGAACGGTCGCTTCGGCATTGCCGCGAGCGTCCTGTCGAAAAAACCACCGCCGTAGCCCAGGCGGTAATTCGCGTCGTCGAAGCCGACCACGGGTGCGATCACCACATCCGGCTGGACCGAGGGTCCATGTGACGGGACCAGGATGTTCCAAATGCCGCGTTCGAGCGGGTCTCCCGGTCCCCAGACGCGGAACTCCAGAGGCCAGCCTTTCTGGATGACGACCGGAAGCGCGATGCGTCCGCCGCGCTCGATCACCTTTATTGCCCAGTTGCGGAGATCGGGCTCGCCGCGGAAAGGCCAATAGCCGCTGACGATGCGGCCGCTGACCTTGCCGATGGTGAGGTCGAGACGCGAGGCGATCTTTTCCGACTTGACCTTCCTCCCTTCGGCATCGACGGCGAGGCGTTCATCTATCAGCCGCTTGCGTTCCGCCTTGCGCCACGGGGCGACGTCGGCCCAAGCGTCCGGCTGGATCAGTTCCGTTCCGTACCTCGGAATGACTTCCTGCATGCAGCACGGTGACGACGCATATTCTCTCGTTTCGATGCGAGTGGTCTCTTTGTCAGGCATTGCACATCCTTGTTCTCTGCCGTTGACATGCAGCGGTAAGGCCACCTGCCCACTTCCCCGGAAACGTTGCGCCGTACGAAAAAGGAAGGCAAATGGAATTAAATGCTGTATTAATGCAATATTATTGCACTGAAGTTGGGAGATGCTCTGTTGGACATTGACCGCGCGCGCACATTTCTGGAGATCGTTCATTCCGGCAGCTTTCTCAGAGCCGCCGACCGGCTCCACGTCACCCAGACCACGGTAAGCGCGCGCATACGCACGCTTGAGGAAGAACTCGGACGTCAGCTTTTCATCCGGAATCGCAATGGCGCGCAATTGACGCCGGCGGGTCGGGAGTTCGAACGGTTTGCCCAGTCATTCGTCCAGATATGGGAGCGCGCCCGCCACCAGCTCGCCATCCCATCGGGGCGAACAAGCGTCGTTGCCTTGGGCGGAGAGCTCAGCCTGTGGAACCCGCTCCTGCTCGATTGGCTGGTCTGGATGAAGAAGGCCAAGCCTGAAATCGCCATCCAAGCCCAAGTCGGCGTACCTGACCAACTCCTCGAGCAGCTTAGGACCGGCGTTCTGGACATTGCAGTGCTCTATGCGCCGAAGCTGCTGCCGGGTTTCAGGGTAGAACTTCTCGTCGAGGAGCAACTCGTCCTGGTCCGGACCACGGACAAAGAGGGAGAGCCTGCCAGTTCCAGGGACTATGTCTATGTCGACTGGGGGCCGCTGTTTGCGGCCCAGCATGGTGCCAGTTCGTCTGCCTTCGGCGAGCCGGGACTGATGGTCGGCCTTGGCCCGCTTGGGCTGAGCTACATCCTGCGCGCCGGCGGCATGGGTTACTTCCGCAGAGGCGCGGCAGCTCCCCATATCGAGGCGGGGCAGCTGGAGGTCGTGGCAGGCGCGCCGGAATTCACCTATCCAGCCTATGCGGTCTATCCGGAAGCAAGCGAGACGCGAGCCGACGTGCAGGAGGCGCTACGCGGCCTGAAGCAAGTTGTGAAATGATCGTCCCTCCAGGCGCGAAGCCACGGTCCGCGTGACTGGAAGGATGGATCGCCAGGGATTGACCGACCATGCCTTATCCGTTCCACACCATCGGTCACTCGACGCGGTCGATCACCGAATTCGTTGCCCTGCTGCGTGTCGTCGACATCGCCTTGGTGGTCGACATAAGGACCGTCCGGCGATCACGGGCGAACCCGCAATTCAACAACGAGGCACTTCCGGAAAGCCTGGCAGCATTCGGGATTGGATATGAATACATTGCCGAGCTTGGCGGCCTGCGCGGCAAGGCGCACGACATTCCACCGACGCTCAACGCATTCTGGATCAACCAGAGTTTTCACAACTACGCCGACTACGCGTTGTCGGTGGAGTTCCTTGACGGCTTGAACCGGCTTGTGTCCCTCGGCAGGCAGCGGCGATGCGCCATCATGTGCTCGGAAACGCTCTGGTGGCGCTGTCACAGAAGAATCGTCGCGGACTATCTCCTTAGCCGCGGCGAGTCCGTTTTTCATCTGATGGGCCATGACAAGGTCGAGCCGGCGAAACTCACCGACGGTGTGAGGGCAAGAGCCGATGGAACGCTTGCCTACCCGCCTTCACAGCCTTCGGGATAGTCGAGCCCTCAGGCGGCCGACGGACCCGGGTCGTCGAACACGGTGTCGAAAGCCGCCATGACTTTGTTCTTCGCTTTGTCTTGCAGCTCATCGGAACGATGGACGACGCGCAGAACCGGTCCGGCCTGTCGCCATGAGGCCGCCGCTGCATTCGCAGTCAGCTTCAATCTCTCGCGCCTTGCGGCTTCGGGTTGATAGACCACTTCATGCACGGTCAGCGTTTCAAAGCCACCGTCCGCTGTCGGAATTGACATGGACTGACCTTCGGCCAGACCAAGCAGCGCCAGGCCGCGCGGATTGGTGATCGGCAAAAGCATGCCGACCAGACCGCGCATCTCGTCATGTGCGACGATGCGGGTTTCGGCAGGGCCATCGTTCACCCGATAAGCCACGCGGGTGCTGAGTGTCACGACGGTTGCCGGGATGTCTTCCCGAAACATTACAACGGCGCTCGAAATCTTCCGTTGAAGGACAGCCGAGAAGGTATCGCCGCGGGCAGGATGTCGCTCCTGCATCACTTCAAGAATCGTGTAGTCCTTGGTGGTCAGTTGGCAGCTATCGATAGTGGGCATGGTGCGTCTCCAAGTCGGGCCCGTGAAAGGGTATCCGGCGTCAAGCAATTGATCGGGTGTGGAAAGCTACCCCTGTGCCGGGCCAGGATAGGCCGGCGCAGGGGTCAGATTCCTGCGATCAGGCTGCCCGCGTGATTGAGGAGACGGATGGAAACGCCCATGTCTAGACGTCCGCCGCAATCGCCGAAGACGCTGGTGCGCGCCGATCGGCTGCATCGCCTTCCGGAGCGGGTTGGCCCACGGCAAGCACCGACAGTTCGTGCCGGCGCCCATCGCGCGCGGTCCACATGATCGACTGTCCGGCCGAGAGGCCGATCAGGGCCGTGCCGATCGGCGTGAGGATTGAAACCTTGCCTTCGGAGATATCCGCATCGCCAGGGAAAACCAGCGTGACAGTTTTCGCGTCGCCCGTGTCAGGCTTGAACGTCACCGACGAACCCATCTGGATGGTGCCGGCAGAAACCGAACCATCGGCGACGATACGCGCGCGCTCGAGTTCGGCGAGCAGGTCATCGGAAGCCTCCGGATTGCGTGCGGCCACGGTGCTCGCAATCGCCGACAGACGCGCATGGTCCGACTGCGAGATACGGATGTTAGGCTTGCGCCGGGTTTTCTTGTTGTCTTGCATTTGAATACTCATGTTTCTGCCTCGCGTCCGGGACCCGCCAAGGGATCGTCGACGGTAGTCAGTGCGACGGAAATTTATTGCTGAATGCGTCGATGCTGCAGGGACCGATGCGACCCTGCGCCAATGTCACATGTCGATTTTACATGTTCACCCCTCGGCTCGGGGCGCGCATGGCAGCCGAGCCGGGGGTTACGATCCCGCTATGGGGCAAACCCGGAAAAGAAAATCGCAAAGAGTTTTAACAGCGGCGTTCATACGGCCATAGTTGGGGAAGCAATCCCGGAAGTCAAGGCAGTCGCCTCGGCGGTATCAGTCTTGAGCTATTCGGCGCGAGCGCCGAGCAACGTGTTTATCACCAGCTCTCTTCCAGTCCTGTTTATACCAGTCCCGCGCGGTCTCTCTTCCGCAAGCCCGAGGAAGACAAGGCGTTCGGCCAATGCTTTCGATAGAGCCGGGTAGGGCCCGCGATTCATGCGCTTAAGCGCTGTCTGCTCCTCCTCGGTAAGATCACCCCACATGACCGTCATGACGGCCTCCTGCCTGCATCTGGGCCGGATTGTCCCGGCGACGGCCTACTCGCGAATTCACTGAGCCGGAAGACTTTGAGCCTATGGAACGGCATCCATACCGACAATGCCGCCTTCATTCTCCAGAACGCCGATCCGCTTGACTTCCGAGCGGTTGAGTTTCAGGCGAACGCCGATACCGCCGCCGTTCTCGGCGATGAAAACGGCGCCGGCGTTTTCAAGCGCGGTTTGCAGCGTATCGCGGACATCCTGGCCGGGAAGACTGATCCGGCGTTCGAATTCCTCGATTGTCAACGCATCCACGCCTGAATTGCCGGCGAGCTTTTCACGGGTCCATTCGACCAGCGCGCGAGCGGCACGGCATTGAGCACCAGTGATCATCGTAAAATCTCCTGCTACCGCTTTCGTGGCCGAAGTCGCCGCTTGCTGAAAGCCAAGACACTCCGGGGTACGATGGCTTAACCCAATCAAAAATGCATATCGAATTCGAAAAGGGAAGGGCTGCGCCACTCGCCGAAATCGAAATTCTGGTGCAAAATATTTGTGTTAAAGCGGCAATAAATTTCGTTTGTCTTGCAGATAAGGATGAGTGAAGCTCGTGCGTAGCGAAGTTGACAGATTGGGTGCCGTCTTAACGCCGGGGGAACTCTTGGCGATATCGCGTGGAGGGCACCTTGGGCTCGGCGATGATGATAATGGACAGGCTTGAACACGATTTCGGCAGAATACTTTCCGGCAGGAACTTTCAGCGTCATGTGGTCGGGCGAATGGTATCTGCCAGCCGCCCCGACATAGATGGCCGCGGCCCAATCATTCCTTCGGATGACAATACCCTCAAGACACGGCTGCGCGAGGAACTGCTCCTGCAAGCACAGACCCGGCTGCCGATCACCTATGCAAGACTGGCCGAGAGCATGGTTGGTTCGGACGCGACAGGCGTGATCCGGGATGCACTCGAACAACTGATGGACGACGATGCGGACGAAGGCCTGCCATTTCTTGCGGCTGTTGCCGTGAAGGCGCTCGAACCTGGTTTGCCCGCTCCCTGGTTCTTCCGGAAAGCCGAGGAAATCGGGCTGTTCGCTGGCGATCCGGCCAATCTGGAAGCCTATGCTTTCCATGCAAGGGAGTTCTATCGCGCGATCCACCTCCATGCTGGCAACGGGCAAGGCTCTGGAACGACCTTGCCGCCGGTTCTGCCATCTGCTGGCAGGTGAAGGAGAGCGAAATGCTGATTGCCAAGGACGTCATGACGTCACCGGTCATCGCGGTGGGGCCGGACAGTACGGTGGACGAGGTCGCCGATATTCTTCTGTCGCATGGGATCAGCGCCGTGCCGGTGATCGATCGAGGTGCGCTACTTGGCATCGTGAGTGAAGGAGACCTGATCCGCCGGGCGGAGATCGGTACAGCGCCGCAGGGCCGTTCCTGGTGGCGTCATTTTTTTTCCAACAACGCGGTTCAGGCGGAAGGCTATGTCAAGTCTCATTCCGAGCATGTGATCGACGTCATGACACAGCCGGTCGCGACGGTGGTCGAGAGTACACCAGTCGCCGAGATCGCACCCCTGCTTGAACACAATCGGATCAAGCGTGTTCCGGTGCTCCGCGGCGGCCAGGTGGTGGGGATCGTCAGTCGCGCCAATCTGGTGCGGGCTCTGGTCGTCGCCAGGAAAGGTTGGCGCGCACCAGTCCCGCATGACGACAGCAGTATCAGGCTGGAGATTATTGACGCCTTGCGATCCGAATCATGGCCGTCGACCGGAAGTGCGGACGTGAGCGTGACCAACGGCGTGGTCACCTTCTGGGGAGCTTACCTGTCGGAGCAAGAGCGGAAAGCTTCGCTTATTCTGGCTGAAAACACCGCTGGCGTACGGGCTATCGATGATCACCGTATTCCTCTCGATATGACCTACGGCATGGTCTGAAGGGCCGGATGACCGCTGGACCAGGTATGCCGTTGACGCAGACAGCCCCGATTTCCGAAGAACAGATTCGACTGCTCGTCGACTCCTTCTATGGCAAGATCCGCGCCGACGCGGATCTCGGGCCGATTTTCGAGCGCGTCGTTGTCGGCGATCAGGAAACGCATCTGGCGAAGATGTGCGATTTCTGCTCATCGGTGATGCTGACCACCGGGTACTACAAGGGAGGTCTCGTCGCGGTCCGCAAGCACATGGGTGGGTTGGAGATCGGTCTGTTCGACCGGTGCCTCGCCTTGTTTGGTGACAGCTGCGATGAATTGCTGGACAGCGAGACCGCAGGGCTCTGTTGGCTGAAGGCCGCCCACATAGCCGAAAGTTCGAAGCTGCTCTTGCTATGTCGCCCCGACCAGCCATGGCTGAGAAACGCCGCATGACGTTTGTGGTCACTGACAATTGCATCAGATGCAAATACATGGACTGCGTGGAAGTCTGTCCCGTTGACTGTTTCTACGAAGGCGAGAACATGCTCGTCATCCATCCCGATGAATGCATCGACTGCGGCGTCTGCGAGCCGGAATGTCCGGCGAAGGCCATTTTTGCCGATACCGCGCCTGGTCTCGACGATTGGCTCGCGCTGAATGCTGAGTATGCGTCAGTGTGGCCCAACATTGCGATCAAGCGTGATCCACCCGCCGACGCCAAGGCGTTCGACGGCGAAGCGAACAAATTGGCGAAATATTTCTCGCCGGAACCCGGCCTGGGTGACTGATCAAATGAACGCATATGCGCACCAGCCGTCGCCTCTGTATCTGGGCATCGACACCGGCGGCACGTACACCGATGCCGTGCTATGGTCGGAATCCGCAGGCATCGTGGCCAAGGCCAAATCGCTGACCACGCGGCACGATCTTGCCGAGGGCATCGCCGGCGCCGTCGACGCTGTTTTGTCCGAGGCTGCCATCGAACCCGGCGCGATCAAGCTCGTCTCGATGTCGACCACGCTCGCAACCAACGCGCTCGTCGAGGGGCAGGGCGGACGGGTCGCGCTGGTGATGATCGGCTTCGCTGAAGCCGATCATGCCCGGAACGGATTGTCAAAAGCCCTCGGCTCCGATCCCGTGATTTTTTGCCCGGGCGGACATGACGTCCACGGAGATCCGCGTCAGTTGGTGCTGGACGCTCTTGTGGCTGCGCTGCCGTCTCTCGCCGACACCGTTTCAGGCGTCGCCGTGGCCTCCTATTTTGCGGTTCGCAATCCCGAACATGAGATCGCGGTACGTGACGTCATCCGCGAGCGTACCGGGCTTCCGGTGACCTGTTCGCACGAACTGTCGTCGAAGCTCGGCGGCCCGCGTCGGGCGCTGACCACGCTTCTCAATGCGCGGTTGATCTCGATGATCGATCGCCTTGTCGACGCCACCGAGGGCTTTCTCACAAGACGCGGGATCGTCGCTCCGCTCATGGTCGTGCGCGGCGACGGCGCGCTCATTACCGCTGAATTCGCCCGCGCCCGGCCGATCGAGACCATCCTGTCAGGACCTGCGGCAAGCCTGGTGGGGGCGCGGTACATGACCGGCATCGATGACGCGGTGGTGTCCGACATCGGCGGCACCACAACCGACATCGCTGTTCTCGACGGAGGCCGCCTGCGGCTCGATCCGGAAGGCGCTACCGTCGGCGGAATGCGAACCATGGTGGAAGCCGTCGCCATGCGCACCTTTGGCCTCGGTGGAGATTCGGAAGTCTCGCTTCATGAGCAGTCGCTGACTTCGACAATCGTCCTGGGGCCCCGTCGGCTCGTGCCGCTGGCGCTGGCCGCGGTGAAGCACGACGATGCCATATACAAAGGCCTCAAGCGGCAATTGCTCAGCCCTAACACCAGCCGGCTGGACGGCCGTTTCGCGTTGCGCACGGGTGTGCCCGAGCGTCTAGCTGCAGGCCTGACGGTTACCGAGGCGCGGCTCTATGCTGACATTTCGGCAGTTCCCGCCGCGCTCGATCGGCTGCTCGTGTCGACGTCACAGGTCGCAACACTCAATCGCCTGGTTGCACGTGGTCTGGTGCATATCGCGGGGTTCACGCCCTCTGACGCGGCCCACGTGCTCGGCCGGCAAGGGAATTGGGATCCTGTCGCGGCTCGACTGGGCGCCGAATTGTTCGCACGCAAGCGCGACGGCCAGGGGCATCGTATCGCCAAAGGCGCAGAAGCGTTTTCCGAGATGGTTCTCACTGCGGTGACCCGGCGTTCCGCCGAAGCAATTCTTGAAACCGTTTTTGCCGAGGACGGGCTGGATGGCGGCGTCTCCGTTGCCAATCCGCTGGTTCAGCGCGCGGTTGGCCGGCGAGGCGGCATGGCGCGGCTATCAATCGCACTCGACCGGCCGGTGATCGGCCTCGGAGCTTCGGCATCGCTTCACTACGCTGGATTGCCGCCGATTATCGGCAATGCGTGCAAGATTGCTGAACACGCCGACGTCGCAAATGCGTTGGGTGCCGTCGTCGGGCAGGTGCGGATGTCTGCGGAAGCGCGCGTCAGTCAGCCTGAGATCGGGCTTTTCCGTCTCAATTCCGGCGAGCGGCTGGACGACTATGACACCGAGGACGAAGCAATGGCTGCCGCCGAATCCCACATTCGTGCCTTGGCGGCGGGCCTTGCGGAGCGCGCCGGGACCGATCAGGCGCGGATCGAAATCGCACGGGACATAAGGGTTGCTACAATCGAAGGCGAGCGCAGTTTCGTCGAAGCCATTGTCGTCGCGACAGCCACCGGGCGGCCGCGCATCGCGTCCTGACGCAGATCAGTGCCGCGTTTGCAGGTATGGTCCGCCCGTCACGCGCGCTGGAGCGCTTCGCCGAAGACCGATGCAGGCCTGGCAATCAATACTCAGCACGCCAGCGGTGCTTCGCAGGGGGGTACATGTGCCGTCGACCGCCAGCATATCGTCGCCGACGCGTACCAGGACCACCAGCTAACCGGTGGCATGGGCATTATCGCAATTGCCACAATGAACACACCTACAGCGATGTCGGGGTCCGTTTCCACGGTCTGTTGCAATGCCATCTCGGTTCTCCTTCACGATCCTGACGGCGTAGGTTGATCATGCGCCGGACGTAAAATTGGATGCAACGCTGTTCGAAAAGTTCCCAGGGTTCGCCACGGATGGGAACCTTCCTCCCTGTGTCGTGCTCGTCGGGAGCCAATCCTCGCTAGGCGCATCCAATGGTTTCGAGCCTGGAACTGGAGAGACCGATGGACCTGCATTCGCAAATTCTGGACGGCACCGAAGACGGCGTGTCGGCCTCCGCCCAGGGAAATTCAGCGGGAAACGGCATGCCCAGGGCAGTCGGCCGCGTCCGCCCGACGCGCTTCGATGCAGAGGCTGCGGTCAGGACGCTGATCTCATGGGCCGGCGACGATCCGGCCCGGTCCGGGCTTATCGATACTCCTGCGCGTGTCGTACGTGCCTATGAAGAGTGGTTTGCCGGCTATCGGCAAATCCCGCGATGCTGCTCGAACGGACGTTCGATGAGATCGGCGGCTATGACCAGGCGGTCGAACTGCACGACATAGCGTTTCATTCTTTCTGCGAACACCACATGGCGGCAATCCACGGCAAGGCGTACATCGCTTACATGCCCGTCAACCGCGTAGTGGGTATCTCCAAATTGGCAAGGGTTGTCGAGGCTTGTGCCCATCGCCTGCAGATACAGGAGCGGCTCACGGATGACATCGCTCGCGCCATCGAGGATGCCCTGCAGCCGGGTGGAGTGGCCGTCGTGCTTGTTGCCGAGCATGGCTGCATGACATCGCGCGGCGTCCACGCGCACGGCACCCGCATGGTCACCAAACGCATGCTCGGCATTTTCGACACGAACGTCGATCTGAGGCGCGAATTCCTGTCGTCGATTCCGGTGTGACGAATTTTCGGGAACCCTTGTTGTCGAGACCCATCTATTGAAGGGCAAGGAGAATGCTCATGTCGTACGTTCGAGGAGACGCGACCGAAATCATCGCTGCCTCTGGCGACCTGGAATTGGCACAGCGCGCCATGGCGCGCGACGGCGCTGCCTTCCGCACCATCATCAAGACGCATAACCAGCGGCTTTACCGCATCGCGCGCGGCGTGGTGCGCAATGACAGCGAGGCCGAGGATATCGTCCAGGAGGCCTATATCAGGGCCTTTGCTAATCTCGAGAGTTTTCGCGGCGATGCCTCGCTCGGCACATGGCTGTCGCGCATCGTCATCAACGAAGCGCTCGGCCGGTTGCGCAAAAGACGGCGAACGGTGGCGATGCCCGAGAACCCGCAGGCCGAGATTATCCAGTTTCCCCTCAACCCCAGCGACGATCCGGAGCGGACGATGGCGCAACGGCAGATTCTGGCCCTTGTCGAACGGGCGACCGACAGCCTTCCAGATCTCTACCGGATGGTGTTCGTGGCGCGGGTGATCGAGGGCCTGAGCATTGAAGAGACTTCAGAACTACTCGGCGTGCGGCCCGAAACGGTCAAGACCCGCCTGCATCGCGCCCGCGCCCTGCTGCGCAAAGCGCTGGACGACCAAATCGGGCCGGTACTGCTCGATGCCTTTCCCTTCGCCGGCCGGCGCTGCGAACGGCTGACCGCCGCCGTGATGCGGCGGCTCGGCCTGGAAGGCTAACCCTCGTCGAATTCAGCTGATTTTGGCGGGAACGTTTGCCGCTACCCAGCATCCAATGACCGTCAACTGAGAACAATGCCCGATGCGATTTGAGTTTCGGGCGAAGGAGATGCCATGCTTATCCGACATACCGCTGCCCTGGCCGCCATGCTTGGCACTGCCCCGCTCGCGCAAGCCGCCGACAAACCAACCGACCCGCAGATCGCCCACATCGCCTATACAGCCGGCGTGATCGATGTCGAGGCGGCCAAGCAAGCGCTCAAGAAGTCGAAGAACCAGGAGGTGCTCGCCTTCGCCAAGGACATGGTTCGCGACCATGAGGCGGTGAATGTGCAGGCGCTCGACCTGGTCAAAAAACTCAAGGTGATGCCGGAAGACAACGCCACCAGCAAGGCGCTCACCAAAGCCGCTGCGGAGGAGCGGGCCAAGCTCGCCAAGCTCAAGGGGGCGGCCTTCGACAAGGCTTACGTCGACAACGAGGTCGCCTATCACAAGCAGGTCGACGACGCGCTCGAAACGTTGCTCATCCCTTCAGCCAGCAATGCCGAGTTGAAGAGCCTGCTGGAAACCGGCCTGAAGATATTCCAGGGCCATGAGCAGCATGCCGAACATGTTGCCGGCATGCTGAAATGAGAACAGCGCTGATGGTGCCGAAATGGCATCTGTGGATTGCACTGGCGCTGACAATCGTTGCTGCGCCGGTGAAGGCCGAAACCATCCAGGTTACCATCGAAAAGTTGGTGTTCTCGCCAGCGACGGTCGATGCGAAGGTTGGCGACACGGTCGTGTGGGTGAACAAGGACATGTTTGCCCACACCGCCACCGTCAAGGGCGACTGGGAGGTGATGATCCCGCCGAAGAAGTCCGCAAGCCTGACATTGAAGGCTGCGGGACCAGTCGACTATTTCTGCCGTTTCCACCCCAACATGAAGGGCCACATCGCGGTGGCGCCGTAGCTGTCAATCTGGAGCGTGAGATCGCGGCAGGCGCCGCGATCCGCAATTTGAGAAGTGCGTCGTGCCCAGGGAGGTTGCATAAGCAAGAACGCGCTTGTCTTTGCAAGCGGCGGCAGCTTCGGTGCCATTCAGGTTGCATGCCGCGCGCGCTCGGACACCTGCCGCGCAGGCGCAGCACGCCTGGTGTTACATGACGGATCCATCGCGATTGCCACTACGGTTCGCAGACAGCAAGTTGGTCTGCCAACTGATCTGCCGCTAAGTCCAGTCCAATAGTGATAAAATTCTAAGGAACGGCTCTCTGTTGTGACGTTTCCAATAACGACCAAGTTCTTAAGGCCTAGATACTGTCGGATCTGGATTTCGGGACAGGCAAGGCGGTTCGGCTTGTGGTCATGGCGCGACGATTTCATTGTGATGCGGTGCTATGCGACGGGAGGACACTCACCGAGCGCGCTGGCGCCTTTGGCGAACCGCGCGCCTCGATTACATCGTCCATCATCTCGCCTTGCCTTTGGCGGTCGGCCAGCGGCCTTCTTGCGGGTCGTGCGGAGGCGAGGCACTCCGCGCTTCGGCGCGCTGCTCGATCTGCTCGCCTATCACACCCATATCCTGTCCATGAACGGCGACAGCTATCGGCTGATAGCAATCCGCCGGCCGATGCTACGTTCAATGCGGTGGAGCAGAACCTGGCCGCCGGCCGGACAGGCAACAACCAGAAAGCCCTTGGGTCAGTTAGGAACCATCTAATCCAAACCGTCGCGTCACCCTGTGCTCGAATGGCCTGCTTTTACTTCGACCAAATGGCTTGGATTCCGAACGCCGTCGACAATTACTCTTCGGTCAAGAGGAAAAACGGATGGTTCCTGCTGGCGTTACGTCGTAGCCGCTGAGTTCCGCCGCGCGAATTGCCATGTCGCCCCGGGCGAAGAAGCCGAGCAATGCCTGCATTGAAGGCTGGAAATAGATGCGCTGGCGCATCACCAGATCGAACTCTTCCCACAGCAGCGGCACGAAATCGATACCGGGAGCGCGGGCGGCCGAGCGGGTTGCGATACCGCAATCCGCTCGGCCGGCGCGGATCGCGGCGGCAAGGTCGGGCCCTGTCAGGCAAGGTGGCTCCAGCCGGTTCAGGTGCGCCGGGCTCGCGCCGGCCCGCGCCAGCAGCATCTCAAGCAGCATTTGCGCCCCCGCCCCCTTCTGTCTTACGGCCATCCTTGCGTTACCTCTTAGGGCCCGGACCCATAAAGGTGTTGGCATCGCTTGTGGTTTGTGATTCACGGATTCTGAAAGGGAGACGTGATGAATCGGGACCATTTCTGGCTGACAGAAGAGCAGTTTCGCCGCATTGAACCTCATTTGCCGACCGACACGCGCGGCAAGGAACGGGTCGACGACCGGCGCGTGATCAGCGGCATTGTTCATGTGCTGAAGTCTGGCGGGCGCTGGGTCGATGCGCCGCCGGACTACGGGCCGCGCAAAACGCTCTACAATCGGTATGTCCGCTGGGCCGCCAAAGGCGTGTGGAGCGATCTCTTTCACGCGCTTGCCAGTGCCGGCGGTCCGCCCGAGCAGGTTCTGATAGACTCTTCCGCCGTGAAGGCGCATCGCTCAGCTTCGGGCGGTAAAGGGGGGAGCAAAATCAGGCCATCGGGCGCTCGCGGGGCGGCCGCACGACCAAAATCCATGCCCTGACCGACCGCTATTGTCGCCCGATTGCCTTCATGCTCACCGGCGGCCAGGTCGCTGATTGCACGGCGGGAGGCGAGCTTCTGAAACATCTGCCGGACACCCGCATCCTACATGCCGACAAGGGTTATGATTCCGATGCGATCCGCCGCCAGATCGAGGCCCGCGGCACGATGCCGAACATTCCACCAAAGGCCAACCGGCGCTGGAAAAACTGCTTCTCGCCCGTACTCTACCGCGACCGAAATGCCATCGAACGCATGTTCTGCCGCCTCAAGGACTTCCGCAGGATCGCTACACGATACGACCGCCTTGCCGTCAACTTCCTCGCCGCAATCTGCATCGCAGCGACCGTCAGCTATTGGTTATGAGTCCGGACCCTAGCACTACTTTGGCACTTTAGGTTCGACGGCGTCGGCGAGGAGTTTCTCACAGTGGGGGCATCGCCTGGGTGGCGGCCGTGCGAAGAGGTCGAGGATGGCTTGCCTGATGGCCGGCATGCTCGGTTGTGGCGGCGGTCCTCCGACTCTTTTTTTTCCGGCCCGCTGCTTTGAGGCGGCGGGCTTGGAGGAAGGCGTAGGCGATCATGGTCATCAGGGCGTGTCGGTGTAACCCGGTCCAGGATCTGCCTTCGAAGTGGTCGAGGCCGAGTTCCTCCTTGAGCTGCTGATGCGCCTGCTCACAGACCCATCTGGCTTTGATCGTGGCAGCGAGCATCTTGAGGCTCGCATCGGCCGGCAGGTTCGACACATAGTATTTTTGCTCGCCAGTCGACCGGCGCTCGCCGACGAGCCAGACCTCGTCGCCCGGCATGCACTGCATACGATTATCGAGCATGCGGTGCTTATGGCCATCCGCAACGCGGACACGGCGGGCCGCGAAGAGACATGTCAGCCGACCCTTGGTGCCTCGCCGCCAGCTGACCCTTTGCCATTTCCCTGCGGCCAACAACGCTTCAGCACAGACCGGGGGCTGATCAGGGATGTGGTATTTGCGGGGCTTTCCAGTCTTCGCGACGGGGAAAATCAGGGCAACGTCGGCGGGATAGACGTTCTGGCGTCGCGACAGACCCACCGCCCACAGCAGACCGCGCTTGCTCAAAGCCTGTCGGAAAGGCCCACTGGAGCCGTACCCTGAATCGGCAAGCACACAGCCGAAACGCGCACCGGAGGCGATGACGCGGTCGATCTCCTCGATCGCAATCTCCGGCTTTGTCAGAGCCGTCTGTCTATCCTTCGGCACATGGGCCCGCGCCATGCGCTCAGGATCATCCGTCCAGCTCTCGGGCAGGAATAGCCGCAGGCCCACCATCACCGGCACCTCGCGCGAGGCCAGCGTTACCGAGACCAGCGATTGACAATTGGCCGTCTTCCCAAGCGACGAGGCATATTGTGGCGCGACGCCAACCGAGTGACGTCCCTTCTTGGGCAACGCCGTGTCATCGATGACAAGAAAGCCAGCCTCATCGCCAACCAGGCCATCTGCCTCCTTCAGCAGGGCAGCCTCGAGTGGAGCACTGTCCCAAACTCCGGCAGCGACGAAATGATGAAGCTGATCGTAGCCGACCTCGCCAGTGCGCGCCGCCATCGGCTGAACGCTCTTGCGATCTCCTGGACCAATCAACCCAGCGATATAGGCCGGACACATCCGTGCCCTCGTCTTGTGCCGTAGCGCCGCGATAAACGGCCCGAGCCAGCGATCCAGATCGGCTTGCCAGTCCACCTCCATTGATCGGCCCTCCATAAGCCGACCTCCCATGAATCACGCAAACCCCCTCTTGGGAATCACAAAAACTCACCCGTTGCTAAAAAATGCCAAAGTAGTGCTAGAATGTCGGCAACGCAGTGCAGCCCCTTTGGATTGCCGGGTGCGAGGAGGAGACCCTGTTCGCGACGGGCAACCGCCACCACGACTGCGTCATGTAGACGCGGCGTGGACCGCATCGCCGTCACATTCGCCAGTTCCCCATTCTCTTGCGAGGAATGAAAGTGGATGGCGGCAGCCGCTACCTCGCCCCGCAGCAAACGCGCGACGCCTTTTTCGTTCCCTTCGCTGAGCGAGGCCAAGCCTGATCCAGAGCGGCGCAGGCACCATTCGAGCAGATCGTCTTGGCTGCCGCCGATGATCGGTGGCGGGCTTGGCGGGACCATCCCTTTTGGATGCGCCAGGCCGGAAAGCACCCACCGGTCGAGTTCATGGCGCGGGAATAGCCATTTGCCGGTTACCTTGGTGCATGGGATCGCATTGTCGGCAACGAGCTCATAAAGCTTGCGTTCGCCCAGGCGCAGATAATCCGCAGCTTCGGAGGTGGTGAGAAGGTCCATCACCTGCATTATCATGCATATTCCTGTTCAGGTTCAATTGTTTGACAGAACGGGAATCATTGCAGACAAAACCCGACTGGAGACAAGAGAATGTTCGACGGTTCGAGCGCCTGGCAGCTGATCCTTAGCGGCGACGCGGCGCTCTACGCGATCGTCTGGCTGTCGCTGGTCGTCAGCCTGTCGGCGGTTGCCATCGCCACGGTGATCGGGCTGCCGCTCGGCGCGCTGCTGGCCCTGACGCGATTTCGCGGCCGCGCCGCGCTGATCGTGCTTCTCAACGGGTTCATGGGACTGCCGCCGGTGGTCGTCGGCCTTACGGTGTTTCTTCTGCTGTCGCGGTCAGGACCGCTCGGCGTTTTCGGGATATTGTTTACGCCGCTGGCCATGGTGATCGCGCAGGCCTTGCTGGTTGTGCCGATCATCGCGGCGCTGACGCGCCAGACAATCGAGGATCTCTGGCTCGAATATCGTGACGAGCTGACAGCCATGAATGTCGGCCCGGGGGGGCGCATGGCAACGCTTTTATGGGACAGCCGTTTCAGTCTCATCACGGCGCTTCTGGCCGGATTCGGCCGTGCCGCAGCCGAAGTCGGCACGGTGATGATCGTCGGCGGCAATATCGACGGGTTCACCCGCACGATGACCACGACGATCGCGCTCGAGACGTCCAAGGGCAACCTGCCGCTCGCCATGGGGCTGGGCCTGATCCTGATAGCGCTCATCCTCATGATCAACGCAGCCGCCTGGGGCGTGCGCGTCTGGTCGGAGCAGCGAGCGGGCTAAAATGCGGGACCTGTCAAGCGATCTTCCTGTCAGGTTCGAAGGTGTTTCACTGCATGCCGGCAAAACCCCCCTCCTGGATTGTGTTAGCCTGTTGATCTCGCCGGGTGCCCCGACGCTCGTCGTGGGCCCGAACGGCTCCGGCAAGACCTCCCTGCTTAGGCTTTGCATGGGGCTTGTCACACCCTCCGCCGGCAAGGTCAGCTGGGGCGGGCGCCATTCGCTGGGCCCGTCGCGCCTGGCCATGCTGTTCCAGCGGCCGGTGATGCTACGCCGTTCGGTCGCCGACAATGTCATCTATGGTCTTCGCAAGTTCGGTATGCCGCGCAAATTGCGCACTGCGCGCATGGAGGATGCGCTCGCCCGCGTTGGTTTGCTGGAGCTCGCCAGCCGTCCCGCCAGGCGCCTTTCGGGTGGCGAACAGCAGCGCGTCGCGCTTGCCCGCGCTCTCGTGCGGGAGCCGGAGCTTCTGCTGCTTGACGAACCGACCGCAAATCTTGATCCAGCCGCCACCCGTGCGGTGGAGGCGATCATCCTGATGGCGGCGCAGTCGGGCATAAAGATCGTCATGGCCTCGCATGATCTGGGCCAGGTGCGACGGTTGGCCGCCGATGTGATGTTTCTTGTTCGCGGCCGCCTTTGCGAGCGCACCAGCGCCGCTGATTTCTTCGATCGTCCATCAACCGGCGAGGCAAAAGCATTCGTTCGCGGCGATCTGGTCATCTAATGCACAGGAGCTTCCATTGTTGAACCGTCGTATCTTTTCCGCATTCGCCGCTGCCCTATTGCTCGCGGCGAGCGGTGTCGCTGCTGTCGCACAGGACAAATCGATCGTGGTCGCATCGACCACATCCACTCAGGATTCCGGCCTGTTTGGCTACCTTCTGCCGCTGTTCAAGAACAAGACGGGCATCGATGTGAAGGTGATCGCGCAGGGTACCGGGCAGGCGCTCGACACGGCACGACGCGGCGATGCTGACGTCGTCTTCGTGCATGCCAAAGCGCAGGAATTGAAATTTCTCGAAGAGGGCTTTGGCGTGAAGCGCTACGACGTGATGTACAATGATTTCGTGCTGATCGGCCCCAAGAGCGATCCGGCCGGCGTCAAGGGGTCCAAGGACGTCACCGCCGCCTTCGACGCGATCCGCGCCAAGCAGGCTCCGTTCGTTTCGCGCGGGGACAACTCCGGCACGCATATCGCCGAATTGAAGCTCTGGAAGGAAGCCGGCATCGAAATCGACAAGGCAAAGGGCGAGTGGTACCGCGATATCGGCCAGGGCATGGGCGCGGCGCTGAACACGGCCGGCGCCATGAATGCCTATGTCCTTTCCGACCGCGGCACATGGCTTTCTTTCAAGAACCGCGACGATCTGGAAATCGTGGTCGAGGGGGATAAGCGGCTGTTCAACCAATATGGCGTCATGCTGGTCAATCCGAAGAAATTTGCGACGGTAAAGTCGGATCTCGGCCAGAGCTTCATCGACTATCTCGTTTCCGAGGAAGGGCAAAAGGCAATCGCCGGATACAAGATTGACGGTCAGCAGCTGTTCTTCCCCAACGCCAAACACGACCCGTCTTGATCGGATCACCCCGCGAATAGCTGCATCGAGGCGGGAGGACCATTGCAACCGCCTCGATGCCGGTTGCAATCCGGGTCGCACATGGCCAATCATTGGGCATGAGCAGAACCCAGCCTTCGAACGGCGTGCTGACCAGCCTCGAAGCGGCGCTCGCCGAACTGCTCGACGGCTTGGTCGCGGTCGCTCCTATATCAGTGCCGCTTGAGCAGGCGCGCGGTCGCATCGCCGTTGAGACGACAACGCTTGTTCATCCGCTGCCTGAGCGCAACAGGGCCGCCATCGATGGCTGGGCGCTGCGTTCGCTCGATATTGCCGGTGCCTCGCCCTATTCGCCAGTTCCTTTGATGAACGCCCCGGCGTGGGTCGAGGCCGGTGAAGCGCTTGCCGATGGCTGCGACTGCGTCTTGAAAGCCGATCTGGTCGAGTTGATAGGCCCAATCGCACAAGCCTTTACGGATGCGATTCCCGGCGAGGGCATCCGTCGAGCCGGAGAGGATATTGCCGCCGGCCGACCTGTCGTCATCGCCGGCCGCCAACTGTGCGCCGCTGATCTTCTGGCCGCTCGCGCCGCTGGGGCCAAGACGGTTGCCGTTCGTTCGCCAAATGTCCGCCTGATCGACGTGGCGGCGACCGATGGCAGTTCGCTGACGGCCGAGTTCATCACCGAACTGATGAAAGCCGCGGGCGCATGCGTTTCGGTCGAGATGGCCGCGCGCGACGCCCGATCCATCACCGAGACACTGAGCGTCCACCAATGCGACATGGTCGTCACCGTCGGCGGTACCGGCTTCGGTCGTTTCGATGCCACCGCCGAGGCCTTGTCGTTACGCGGTGCATTGATCGCACACGGCATTGCCCTTCGACCAGGCTGCACCGCGGCAATCGGAAAACTGGGAGCCGTTGCGATCATAGCGCTGCCCGGCGCGCCCGATCAGGCCTTCGCAGTCTATCACGCGCTGGTGCAGCCGATACTCGATCGTCTGACTGGCCTCACAGCTAGGCCCACCACCGCGCGGCCGCTGACGCGCAAGATATCCTCGGCTGTCGGTATTGCCGAGATCGTGCTGGTCCGACAGGAGCAATCCGGCTGGCTGCCGATTGGCGTCGGCGACCTGTCGCTGGACCATCTTCGTATGGCCGATGCCTGGCTTCTCATTGCGGGCGACAGCGAAGGCCATGCCGCGGGAATGCCGGTCGAAGCCTTTCTGCTGCGCATGAACTGAGATAGGTTCGCCAGCATGACCAGATCTCTTGAGACACAAGCTTCGCGCCCGAACCAAGGGGTTGGTCAAGATCAGTTCCTGACCATCTTGTCGCGCGAGGAAGCGATGGCCCGATTTGAAGCGGCGCTGTTTCCGCGCGACCTGCTCCAGGAAGAGTGCATGCTGGCCGACGCGCTAGGCCTGGCGCTCGCACGCGATATCGTGGCGCCTGTCGACGCGCCGCCGTTCGACCGGTCAAATGTCGATGGCTTTGCCGTGCGATCCGCGGACGTCGCGCCCGCGTCGGAAGCAGTCATCGTGCGCCTATCGTTGAATAAGGAAATCATCGCCTGCGGCGTGGCACCCGCGGAGAGCGTGGAGGTTGGTACCGCAACCTCAATCGCGACCGGTGGGCCGCTGCCGCGCGGCGCGGATGCTGTCGTGATGGTTGAACATACCCAGCCTGCGGGAGATGAGGCCATCGAGATTCGGCGCAGTGCTTCGCCTGGCCAATTCGTGTCTTACGCCGGATCGGACATCGCTTGCGGCGAGGTCTTGCTACGCACGGGGACACAGGTCGGCTCGCGGGAAATCGGCATGCTGGCCACTTGCGGCATTTCGCGCGTCACTGTTGCACACAAGCTTCGCGTTGCGGTCCTGTCGACCGGTGACGAACTCGTCCAGCCCGGCGAGCCTTTGCGCCCCGCCTCCGTCTACGACGCCAACGGCGCGGTCATCAGTGCGGCAATCGCGGAAAACGGTGGGGAACCCCTGTTTTTCGGCGCGATTGCGGACGACGAAGCTCGGCTCGAAAGGGCCATGCGTGATGCGCTTGAAGCTTCCGATATGCTGATCTTGTCTGGCGGCACTTCGAAAGGGGCTGGCGATCTCAGCCATCGCATCATCTCCCGCCTCGGTAAGCCGGGTATCATTGCGCATGGCGTAGCGCTGAAACCAGGCAAGCCGCTTTGCCTTGCAGTCTGCGACAACAAGCCCGTCGTTATCCTGCCAGGCTTCCCGACGTCGGCGATGTTTACCTTTCACGACATGATCGTCCCGGTGCTGCGTCGCATGGCCGGCCTGCCACCGAGAGCCGAGACGCAGGTGACGGCCAAAATTCCGCTGCGCATCAGTTCAGAGCTCGGTCGCACCGAATTCGTCATGGTTTCACTTGTCGAGGGGGAAAATGGCCTGGTCGCCTATCCGACGGGCAAAGGCTCAGGCGCGGTCACCTCATTTGCGCAGGCAGACGGGTTCGTGCGCATTGAAGCGCTGGCCGACCACATGCCTGCCGGCTCGTCGGTCGAGGTAACGTTATTTACACCGCATGTGCGGGTGCCTGATCTCGTCATCATAGGCAGTCATTGTACCGGGCTCGACTCGGTGTTGGCGCCGCTCGCGCGCGGGGGGCTGTCCGCCCGATCGCTTGCCGTCGGAAGTCTTGGCGGACTGGCGGCGGCTCGGCGCGGCGAATGCGACCTGGCGCCGATCCATCTGCTCGACGAAAAGACCCAGACCTACAACGCGACGTTTCTGAGCGAGGGGCTCGAACTCGTGCCCGGCTGGCGGCGCATGCAGGGCGTCATCTATCGGCCGGGCGATACGCGCTTCGAGGGCAAGTCCGTCGAAAATGCGCTTGCTGCGGCCCTTGCCGATCCGACCTGCCTGATGGTCAACCGCAATCAAGGTGCCGGGACCCGCATTCTGATCGACAATTTGCTCGGTCCTGCGCGCCCGGACGGTTACTGGAACCAGCCGCGCTCGCACAATGCCGTCGCGGCAGCGGTGGTGCAAAAGCGCGCCGATTGGGGCATCACTATCGAGCCCGTCGCCCGCGCTGCTGGCCTCGGTTTCATTGCGCTGACCGAAGAGCACTATGATTTTGTATTGGTCTCGACGCGCAAGTCGCGGCCTGCCGTGCAGGCATTCCTGGCCGCGTTGCAGTCACCCGCAGGCCGCGTTGCGATCGAAGAGGCGGGTTTCCGCCCGGCCTGAATCAACCAGCGCCAGTCGCTCTGCCTCGGAAAGATTTTGGTGCGTATTGGCGTTGAAAAGGGATCGACCAGCTTTATTGGCCACGTCACGGTGGCGACCTGATAGCGCTCCAAAGATCGATCTTGCGCAGGTCCTCGTCGACCAGCGCGTGGGCAACACAAGAACATTCAATGCACACTCACTGAACAAAACGAAGCTCGTTCACCCTCTGCCCCCATTGCGGAATCGGTTGGCCTAATCGTCAACCAGATCCGCCAGCATCTCAGCTTCGGCTATATCCTCCGGCGTATTCGCATTGAAGAACGGGTCTAAGGGCTCAATCGGCCAAGACACTTTGGCGAGCCGATACCGTTCGGTCCAGCGGTCGATTTTCCGTACGTCTTCTTCGACGAGCGCATACCGCAGTTCATGGCGTAACGCGACACTCCACAAACCGACCACAGGATGTGCCTGGTCGCCCGACACCGCTACCGCGAGTTGGGCGTTCTGCTCGACACGCGCACCCTGCAGCCGATGGACAAGGTCGCGCGGCAGAAACGGGCAATCCCCGGGAATGCTGATAATCCATTCTGCGTCGGCCCTGTTGGCGGCCACCCAGTCGAGTGCCGCAAGCACTCCCGCAAGAGGCCCGGGATATTCCGCCACTGTGTCGGGAATGACCGTCAATCCGAACGCGGCGAAGCGTTCGGGATCACCATTGGCGTTCAGGATCAGACTGTCGCACTGGGGTGCGAGCCGCTCGATCACGCGGCTGAGGATGGTGCGTCCGCCGATCTCACGCATCGGTTTGTCGCCGCCACCCAGGCGGCGCGCCAGACCGCCTGCGAGAACGACGCCGACAGTTGGGATGGTGTCACTCGTCATTGTCGCCGCCCTTGCGCCTGTGCCGCGAGGGCTCTTCGTCAACCAGCTCAAGATCCTGGTCGAACACGATCCTCTTTTCGCCGGAAAGCGCGGTGAACCGTTTGCCCCGCGCCCGTCCGACCAAGGTCAAGCCGACCTCCCGTGCAAGCGCCACTCCCCAGGCGGTGAAACCGGACCGCGAGACGAGTATGGGGATGCCCATGCGCACCGTCTTGATGGTCATTTCGGAAGTGAGTCGACCAGTAGTGTAGAGGATCTTGTCTGCCGGATCGACGTCGTTGCGGTACATCCAGCCAGCGATCTTGTCGACCGCGTTATGACGGCCGACATCCTCCATGTAACAGATTGGGGTTCCTTCCCTGCAAAGCACGCAGCCGTGGATCGCGCCGGCCTCAAGGTAAAGCGAGGGCGTGGTGTTGATGCTACGGGTCATCTGATAGAGCCAGGAGGTCCGCAGTTCAGCTGCGGGCAGGTCAATTTCTTCGAGCGCTTCCATGAGATCGCCAAAGGCCGTGCCTTGCGCGCAGCCAGAGGTCAGCGTTCTCTTTTTCAGCTTCTGCTCGTAATTGGTGTTACGCTCGGTGCGCACGACAACGACCTGAAGGTCATCATCGTAGTCGACCTCCGTGACAACGTCGTCGGGCTTGAGCATGTTCTGGTTGAGCAGGTAGCCGAGAGCCAGATATTCGGGATAGTCGTTGATCGTCATCATGGTGACGATTTCCTGTGCATTGAGATAAAGCGTAAGCGCCCTCTCGGCAGGAACATTGATTTCGACAACCGCGCCAGTGTGATCGATGCCGCTCACCCTCTCGGTAAGGCGCGGCGCGGCCGGATCCGGCATAACGACAGCCAATTTGGGACTCACTTTGACAGGATGCATTGTGTTCTCGCAATCATTGGCGAACGGGCTGCGTGCTGAGGTCAAACTGAAAATGCTCGCCCGCTGGTCTCTGATGATATAGGCCGACCCTCGGAATGCTGCTCAATTTTTTGCGCTGGTAGAACAGTACAGTTGTAAAATGGCACAACTTTCGGACGATTGCTTCGCGTTTGGCGGCCCGCTGATGCCCGTCAACGACACGCTCGCGCTCCTCGCATCGCGCCTTGCTCCACTGAACGGGCAAGAAATCGTGCCGCTTGGCACAGCCGACGGGCGTATTCTTGCGCGCGACCTGGTGGCGCCACTGCCGCTTCCGCCCTTCACCAATTCGGCAGTCGACGGCTATGCCATTCGTGGTGCCGATATCCCGGTCATGGCCGGCAAAACCTTTCCGGTTACCGACTATGTTCAGGCTGGCATGGCTGCACGTCAGGCCATTGAGCCCGGTCAAGCCATTCGCATCTTCACTGGCGCGCTGATGCCGGACGGCGCCGACACAGTGTTCATGCAGGAGGACGTCGTTGTTGACAACGCGGGGGATGCGATCCTGCCGCCCGGTCTCAGGCAGGGTTCAAATGTGCGCCCCGCCGGTGAGGATATTCCCCTGGGAAAAAATGTGCTGAAGGCAGGTCACCGGCTTCGTCCCCAGGATGTTGCCTTGATTGCGGCATTGGGCATGACCGAGGTCGAGGTGGCCAGGCGCGTAAAGGTGGCTATTTTCTCGACTGGAAATGAAATTGTTGCCCCTGGTTCGGCACGCGGAGAGGCCCAGCTTTTCGATTCCAACCGCTTCATGTTGTCGGCCATGGCTTCGCGTCTTGGCTGCCTCGTCACCGACCTTGGCATTCTCGGTGACGACCGCGCCGCAATCGCCGAGGTCCTGAAGGCGGCGGCCTCGACGCATGATCTCATCCTGACCTCGGGCGGCGTTTCCACAGGAGAGGCCGACCATGTCAAGGCGAGTGTCGAGAGCGTCGGCACGCTTGTCTTCTGGCGCGTGGCCATCAAGCCCGGCCGCCCCGTCGCAATGGGGGTTATCCAGGGCATACCGTTCATCGGCCTCCCGGGAAATCCGGTTGCAAGCTTCGTCACGTTCGCGCTGATCGCTCGGCCTGCCATCATGGCGCTGGCAGGATCACCATCGGTACCAGTGTTTCCGATCCCCGTGCGAGCAGCGTTTTCGTATCGAAAGAAGGCGGGCCGACGCGAATATGTCCGCGTCAATCTGCGCCATGGCAAAGCCGGCTTGCCTGAAGCGACCAAGTTCCCGCGAGAGGGTGCCGGCCTGCTTTCATCGCTTGTCGACACGGATGGCCTGGTCGAACTTCGCGAGGAAACCACCGAAATCAAGGTCGGCGACACAGTGGAGTACATTTCCTATTCGAGCCTGATCTGACACCAGGAATTCAGCGCATTGGCAAAGCACGCCGACCCTCATGGCAGCGGCTGTGCCCCATACCATGCGCCACCTTGGCCAATTGACGGTAACTGTGGTCCTTGCCACGGTGCCGAGATGAACACGATGAAGCTTGATCTGTCGGGCCTGAAATGCCCCTTGCCAGCGCTGAAGACGCGCAAGGCACTTACTTTCATCGAACAGGGCGACAGGCTGGAAGTACATTGCACCGATCCGCTGTCCGCCATCGACATTCCCAACCTTCTGAACGAAACGGGAGATCGCCTCGAAAGCACTGATCGAGACGAGAATGGCAATGTCTTTCTGATCATAAAGACGAGCGCTCCGGTGGTCAAGCGTAAGCGCCCGTGAATGGCACGGCACTTCCGGTTCTCTGGGTTGCCGGGGCAAGCCGAGATGATCAACCTGTTGCGCGATATTGAGACTGCGGACGCGACTTGCGGCGCGCTTTTCCAATCAACTGTCGCATTTATTCTCGCATTGAACGGCCAGTACGCTAAGTTCAAACTAGGTAGCTGTGCCTGACAGCGGTCGCTGCCTGGGACGATTCGACGGAAGGGAATGTGCATGACGATGCAATCTCGGCGCCCTCGCGATCGAGGACCTAAGGGGCGTGCTCTTGACGACACCGCACTCCGGGAGGTCCAAGATTTGCTTCTGGGCCGTGAGCGTCGCCGCGATCTCCTGATCGAATTTCTGCATCTGATCCAGGACAGGTACGGGTGTCTGTCGGCGCAGCACCTTCGGGCGCTGGCCGAGGATATGCGTCTGTCCCAGGCCGAAATCTATGAAGTCGCCTCGTTCTACGATCATTTCGATATCGTGAAGGAGGGTGAGACTCCGCCAGCTCCGCTGACGATCCGGGTATGCGACTCGATCAGTTGCATGCTGGCTGGCGCGGAAGACCTTCTCGACGGTCTCAATGCGCAGGTCGATCCGACCGCTATCCGCGTCGTACGTGCGCCCTGCATGGGCCGTTGCGCTTCGGCTCCTGCCGCTCGGATCGGCGACCGCGAGGTCGACCATGCCACAGCCGAGCAACTATCGGAGATGGCTCGTCTCGGTGACACCAAAGTCGTGGTACCGGATTTCACGGGCTTAGAGGCCTATCGAGCGGCCGGCGGTTACCAACTTCTGCAGAAGGTGCGCGACGGAGAGCTTACTACTGGGGCAATCATCGCTATCATGCAGGGCGCCAGCCTCAGGGGACTCGGCGGAGCCGGGTTCCCGGCGGGCAAGAAGTGGGAGTTCGTGCGTTCCTACAAAGGCCCTCGCCTAATGTCGATCAATGGCGACGAGGGCGAGCCAGGCACGTTCAAGGATCGTGTCTACCTCGAACGCGATCCGCATCGCACGCTCGAAGGCGCGCTGATCGCAGCCCATGCGGTGGAAGCCGGGCGGATTTATTTCTACATGCGCGACGAGTATCCGGCGGTCCTTCAAATCCTGAAATCCGAAATCGCCGCGCTGGAGCTGGCCGGCATCGCCGCGCCTGGCTTCATAGAACTTCGACGCGGCGCGGGCGCCTATATCTGCGGCGAGGAAAGCGCGATGCTGGAGAGCATTGAGGGCAAGCGCGGCCTGCCGCGCCACCGTCCGCCCTATATCGCCGAGGTCGGCCTGTTCGGCCGCCCGACCCTCAACCACAATGTCGAGACGCTTTGGTGGATTCGCGACATCGTGGAAAAAGGTGCGGAATGGTTTGCTGGACTGGGCAAGCATGGTCACCCTGGCGCGCGCTCGTGGTCAGTCTCGGGTCGCGTAAAGAACCCGGGTGTCAAACTGGCACCTGCTGGCATCACCGTGCGCGAACTGATCGAAGATTATTGCGACGGTATGCAGGACGGCCATTCTTTCAAGGCTTATCTGCCCGGCGGAGCTTCGGGCGGTATCCTGCCAGCTTCGATGGGCGACATCCCCCTCGATTTCGGGGGAGAACTTGCCAAGCAGAGCGCATTTGTCGGCTCCCACGCCGTGGTGGTGTTCTCGGATCAAGACAGCGCCAAAGCCGCGACCGTGAACCTACTCAAGTTCTTCAGGCATGAAAGCTGCGGCCAGTGCACACCATGCCGCGAGGGGACCGGGAAAATGGTTCAGCTCTTGGAGACGGACGGTCCTCTGGACGAAACCGGACTGCGCGACCTGGAGATGGTGATGCGCGATTCCTCGATCTGCGGCCTAGGTCAGGCGGCGCCGAACCCGGTCAACCATTTGCTGAAGCACTTCCGCGAGGATATTTGAAATGGCTGGTCCCATTGAATTCACACTAAACGGCAAGTCGGTCACGGCGACCGAAGGCGAGACCATCTGGCAGGTGGCCAAGCGCGAAGGCACCGCCATTCCAAATCTCTGCCATGTCGATCTCCCAGGTTACCGGGCCGACGGCAATTGCCGGGCCTGCATGGTCGATATCGAGGGCGAGCGGGTGCTGGCGGCATCTTGCATTCGCAAGCCAACGGTCGGAATGATCGTCAAGACCGACACCGAACGGGCCGAGAAGTCTCGAGCGATGGTGTTCGAGCTGCTCGCCAGCAACATGCGGGCTGCAGCTGACGGTCCCGATAACCAGTCGAAATTCTGGCAGTGGGCCGGATCGATGGGCATTGCTGGAAGCGAACGCTTCAGTTCCAAGTTTCACGATGCCGACGTAGCCGAGTTCGACATTTCCAACCCTGCGATCGCCGTCAATCTGGATGCCTGTATCGCTTGCGGCGCCTGCGTTCGAGCGTGTCGTGAGGTTCAGGTCAACGACGTCATCGGCATGGCCGATCGCGGCGGACATACCGTTCCCGTCTTCGATATGCACGATCCCATGGGGCTCTCGACCTGCGTGACCTGCGGCGAGTGCGTACAGGCTTGCCCGACAGGTGCGCTCTACGAGAAGAGCTTGATGGACAAGTCCGGCAAGACACGTGTCGTCCAAGACTTCGACAAGGTCGTCGAAACGCTTTGTCCATTCTGTGGCGTCGGCTGCCAGACCAGCGTGGCCGTGAAAGACAACCGTATCGTTCAGGTTGACGGCCGCAATGGCCCAGCGAACGAGAATCGGCTCTGCGTCAAGGGACGCTTCGGCTTCGACTACGCGATGTCACCGGATCGCCTGACAAAGCCGCTTATCCGTCGCGACGATGCCCCGAAATTCGGTGAGGCGGATTTGCGCTACGTCGATCCGCTGACGGTATTTCGCGAAGCCACATGGGAAGAGGCGATGGAGCGCGCGGCCGCTGGTTTCAAGACTATACTCAAGGATCATGGCGGTCCGGCGCTGGCTGGCTTTGGCTCGGCCAAGGGCTCGAATGAAGAGGCGTATCTGTTTCAGAAGTTCGTCCGGCAAGGCTTCGGCACGAACAATGTCGATCACTGTACCCGGCTTTGCCACGCATCTTCCGTGGCTGCCTTGATGGAGGGCGTTGGCTCCGGTGCGGTGTCGGCGCCGTTTATGGATGCGATGAAAGCCGAATGCGCCATCATCATCGGAGCGCGGCCGACGACCAATCATCCGGTCGCCGCCACCTATTTCAAGCAGGCCGTCAAGCGCGGCCTAAAATTGATCATCATGGATCCGCGTGGCCAAGACCTGATGCGCCATGCAACGCATTCCCTGCGCTTCAAGGCGGGCAGCGATGTCGCCATGCTGAATTCGCTGATCCACGTCATCATCGAAGAGAAGCTGTACGACGAGCAATATATCCAGGCCAATGTCTCCGGCTTCGAGGCCCTGAAACTCAAGGTGAAGGACTTCTCACCAGAGACCATGGCTGACGTCTGCGGTGTTGACGCAAGTGTGCTCCGAGACGTCGCGCGCATGTACGCGCGGGCTGAGCGCTCGATGATCTTCTGGGGCATGGGAATTTCGCAGCATACACACGGCACCGACAATTCACGCTGCCTGATCGCCCTGGCGCTGATTACCGGACATATTGGCCGTCCCGGTACAGGTCTCCACCCGCTGCGTGGGCAAAACAACGTGCAGGGCGCTTCGGATGCGGGACTGATCCCAATGTACTACCCCGACTACAAATCGGTCGAGAACATCGACATTCGCTCGCAGTACGAAAATTTCTGGGGCCAGACTCTCGATCCCAAGCGCGGCCTGACGGTGGTCGAGATCATCGACGCCATCCATGCCGACGAGATCAAAGGCATGTATATCATGGGCGAAAACCCGGCGATGTCGGACCCCGACCAGACCCATGCGCGCGCGGCACTTGCCAAGCTCGATCATCTGGTCGTGCAGGACATTTTCCTGACCGAGACCGCCTGGCATGCCGATGTCGTGCTGCCGGCATCGGCCCATGCCGAAAAGTTCGGAACCTACACCAACACCAACAGGCAGGTGCAGATTGGCCGCCCCGCACTTGAGCTTCCGGGCGACGCGCGCCAAGATCTCGACCTGATCATCAATCTCGCCAACCGCATGGATCTCGGCTGGAAGTACAACGATGTATCCGACGTCTACGCCGAAATGGCGCAGGTCATGCCGTCGCTGAAACACATTTCATGGGAGCGAGTGGAGCGCGAGGGTTCGGTTGTTTACCCAGCCGATGGCCCAGATGTGCCAGGCAATGAAGTGATCTTCTCGTCGCGCTTCCCGACCAGCGATGGGCGGGGCCGTATCGTGCCGACCGACCTTCTCCCGCCCGACGAAGTACCGGATGAAGACTATCCGCTGGTGCTGACGACGGGTCGCATGCTGGAACATTGGCACACGGGCGCCATGACACGGCGTGCAGGAGTGCTCGATGCAATCGAGCCGCAAGGCATTGCTGCGATGAACCCTTACGAGATCAAACGGCGCGATCTGTCGGTGGGAGATGTCATCCAGGTCGAAACGAGACGTGGAACAATCGAGGCGATTTTGCGAGCCGACCGCGAGGTGGCGGACGGGATGATTTTCATCCCCTTCTGCTTCAACGAAAGCCCGGCAAACAAGCTGACCAACCCGATGCTCGATCCATACGGCAAAATACCGGAGTTCAAATATTGCGCTGCCCGCGTCGCGCAGAAAGCTCATGCGGAGGCAGCCGAGTAATCGAACTCAGATTGCCAAGATGTGTTGCCGACTTCATCCATCGACGAGCAACAGCTTGGATCATACGAGTGACTCGCTTATCCGCGCTCGTGTGTTCATTGCTTTTCCTGAAGCTTGTCATGATGGTCATGGCAGGTCGCGATGATGGTGGACCAGATTACGATAATGCACGTTTGTCCGCGCCGATAGGGAAGACGGTGCGTGACGACTATCCGCCAGCAATGCTGCCGATCGCAGATGGCGTTTTTACCGTCGCACGTTCGAGTAACAGGACGCCTCTACGCTGGCGCTTCTCGCGCAGTCGAATTGCCTGGTAGTTCGTCCGGCCGGCGCCTCGGCAGCAGAGGTCGGCGAGACCGTGAAGTTCGTCCGGTTCGATACCACGCCGGGTTCTGTTTCACAGCCGGGTTCTGATTCATGAGACTTGGCGCAATCTTGCTTGCTCAGCGCCCTTCCGAGAGCGCGACCGGCTGAAAGCCGAAATTTCGCAACAGCTTC
The DNA here is from genome assembly GCF_015500075.1 of Mesorhizobium sp. INR15. Classification (NCBI taxonomy): domain Bacteria; kingdom Pseudomonadati; phylum Pseudomonadota; class Alphaproteobacteria; order Hyphomicrobiales; family Phyllobacteriaceae; genus Mesorhizobium; species Mesorhizobium sp. INR15. The sequence goes on from NZ_CP045497.1 coordinate 86,317, forward strand.
TGTCCCGCAGCCGAGACAATAAACAATGCGAAGGCCATTCCAGCCAGCGAACAATCCTTCAGTGCAGCCAAGGCGTATTCCGGCACGACATTTAGATTGGCCGGAATCTTGACGATTTTGACCCCCTGTGTAGCCTCCGCCAGCCCTAAGCCGGTGCGATAGCCGAGAAACACATGCACGGTTCCAGCCGCCAAGGCCGCCATGATCGGATCATAGCGGCCCGCCGCATTTGCCATTTCAGAGCCTCCGACCAGGTGCTGGGCCTTGGCGTCCAGAATGGCGAAACTGCCGTGCCTGAGTTTTTCCGCCCGTCGGAAGATTGCCCAGGCATAGTCGCCCGAGGAATCCTTTGACTGTGTCGAGGTGGCGATGCCGATGGCAGGATCGAGTAGCCTATCGATGAAATTCGCTGTCGTGAATCCGGCATCCCGGCGCACCACAGCGGCCATGGTGTTGCGGGCAAAGACCACAGGTGGCATCGCCAGACCTTGTTCAGCAAGACGAGCCGAATGAGCGAAGTTGGCGGACAGGAAGATGTCTGGCCGCTCGCCCGATTCGATGCGCTCTCGGAGCAGACCGGCAGGGCCATGCCGCGTTTCAATTTGAACCCCGGTCATTTCAGAGAAGGCGGAAATCAAGACCGGAAGGACGGATCTCAAGCTTCCCGCAGCGTATATCAGTATCGTTGAGTGAGACGCAGCGGGTTTCATCGGTATGCACCTCCCAAGGCAATTCTCATGGGGCACCGCCCTATGGTTTGCTTTTCAGCAGCCACCTTAGGTTAGCTTCGCGCCGCAAGACACAGTCGGCAGAATCGAAGCCGATGTCGAGCGTCTCGCTTTCACGCACCGCTGTGCCATTGATCTTGGTGTTGACACGGACCTTCGTGTTACCGCCGATGTTGATCTCGTAGATGGCGCTCCAACCCAAATAGGAGGTGGAGACGACGCGGCTGGACATGCTATTGGCCGTTACTGCGGAACCGACCGACAATTTCTGCGGCCGCACCACCGTCGTGACGACGCGGCCAGGTTCGAGAGGTTTCGACGAGGCGACCGTAATAGTCTGGCCGGCGGGAGCGCGACCGTTGCCTTCAGCCCGTCGGCGGTACTCACTGTGCCGGCGAGCATGTTGGCCTTGCCGAGGAAATCCACGAAGGCAGTCGCTGGCTTCTCGTAAACCTGCTCCGGCGTACCGATCTGTTCTATCGACCGCCGTTCATGTCGACGATCTGGTCCGACATGGAAAGGGCCCCTGCCTGATCGTGGGTCACAAAGATGGCCGTGATACCGGTCTCGAGAGTGTAATGCCGGACCAGACTATCCTCGTCAGCCGGGAGACCAAAAAGAACCTTTGCCTCCGCCGCATTGACCAGCCTTCTTCGGCCTATTCGTTCGCTCCTCGCCATGAAGGACCCGAGCTTATGGTCGCTGCAAGATCGATCGCAATCGAGTTGGTAATCTTATCCAGGGACAAACAGATGTTCGTGCTTCGTTCGACCTTAGCGTGTCTCGCCTTTATCAACCAAAGACAGCATTTGTGTTGAGATCATTGCTTTTTCGTGCGAAACTTTCGCATGAGCTAAGGAGACGCAAATGCCTGAGACATTGATCGAATTGCTATCTGGCATCCGCACTGTCGAGGACATGGTCGCAGCCTTCAGCGATGAGGACCATTGCCGGCGGTTATTGGAGGGCATGGTATGGCCGGATGGTCGGGTCTGCCCGGCCTGTGGCTACAAGCGTTCGATCGCCATAGCCGGCCGGGACATGGGAAAACGCTGCGCCCGGCCTGGACTGTATCAATGCTCGAGCGGCGATTGCCGGTTCCAGTTCACGGTGACGACGCACACGCCTCTGCATTCCACAAAGTTGCCGCTGCGCACATGGCTGAAGGCGATGTGGTTGCTGCTGCAATCGGACAAGGGCCTGTCCTCGGTGCGGCTGGCGGAAACTCTTGGGGTGAGCCAACCGACCGCCTGGCGAATAGGCCACGCGTTGCGTCTCATGGTGGCGCGGGAAAACATGTTGGCCGGCACGGTGGAGATCGACCACTTCCATCTCGGCGGCAGGCCAAGGAAGCGGCCCGACGAGCCGCCGCCGGGACGTGGCCGCAAAGGTCAGGCAAACACGGAGAAAACAACGGTTCTCGGCATGGTGCAGCGGCCCGCGGACAGGGTTCCCGGCACGCTTGCTGGCGATGCGCGCCGCGGTTGTCACCGGTCTCTCATTGCGAGCGGCAGAACGTGCGATCGAAACGCAGGTCTCGCCGGAGGCCCGTTTGATGAGCGATGAAGCGAAAGCATTCATGGCGATCGGCGAGGGCTTTACAGATCACGAGACGGTCAATCACTCCAGCCGCGAATATGTTCGCGACGCGGTTCACGTCAATTCGGTGGAAGGCTTCAATTCCCGGATCCGCCGCACTATCGCGGGAGTGTTTCATCACATCAGTCCACAGCATGCCGACCTCTATTTCCACGAGATGGGTTTCCGCTGGTCCCAGCGCATCGTTATCGGTCAGGCGGTCAGGAAGACACGGCGTGGCCGCCAGGTCGTGCGAACTCTTTGGTCACGTGTGTCGCCAGCGCTGCAATTGATGCAGGTCTTCCGATTCGCTACCGGGCGTCAGATGCGCAGAAGCCCGGATGGCGGAATCACCATCAAATCAGCAGTAGCTGTCTTTGGTTGATAAAGGCGGCGTGTCTGGGAAAGCAAATCTTGTTCCGACCCCATTCTACGAGCGCCTTTTCTTGCGCAAAACATTCCGGCCCTGATGAGCCAGCGCTACGAAGTTGCGAAAGCGCAACGAAGGAAGCCGGAGCCGGATTTATGAAGACGCTTCGCAAATCGCGGAGACTTCATCGTGAAACAGCGCAGTTCGATCAACCCCGACATGGTCGTCGACGAAATTATGAGGAAATGGCCGGCAACGGTGGCGGTGATGCTGAGACACAAGATGCTCTGCGTCGGCTGTCCGATCGGCACATTCCATACCGTGACTGAGGCGTGCCGGGAACATCAGATCGATGAGGGCGACTTTCTCGTCGAACTCGAAGCGGCCGTTCGAGGAGAATGGTGACGGTCAGCCCTTGTCCCGGTTCTCGGCCAGAACCACAAGGCGATGCGCATCCTTGACCGTGACTTTCTGGCGCCCGCTGAGAATTATTCCGTTGTCTTCCCACTTGCTCAGCAGCCGGCTGACCGTATGCAGCGTCGTACCGGTCATCTCGGCAATGTCCTGCCTTGAGATCGGAAAATCGATTTCGATGCCGATGTCGGTCTTGCGGCCGGTCTGGTTTGCCAGCCGCAACAGTGCATGCGCAACCCGCTGCTCCACCTGTTCCGTGGACATCTCGACCACCCGCGTCTGGGTCTCCTGCAGCCTGGTTCCAACGGTCTTGTATGTGGTTGCCCCAAACACCGGGAACCGGCGCGCCAGTTCCGGCCATAGAGCATTGGCCCAGGCCAGCACCACGCAATCCACCGCTGCGACAGCGCTGGCGGGGTAGGTAGTCCGGCCTAGCGCTGCGGCGACGCCAAAGATCTCGCCTTCGCTGATGTATCTCGCGATGACCTGCTGTCCGTCAGGCGTGGTGCGGACCACCCGTATGTGCCCGGCGATCAGCACGAAGAAGGAATGGGCCTCGGCTTCCTGCTCGAAGATCGTTGAGTCCTTGGCATAACGTGACGATCGAGCGCCTCTGAGGAGCTCGCTTTGCTCTTCGGGCGCCATCCCTTGAAAAAGGGGCAGCCGCGATATCAGCGATCGGTCCAGCGCAACCAAGCGAATTTCCTCATGGTCCTTCCGCGTCAATCGTGCGGCAGCCCTTTCTTATCCCGAGTTTGCGCCAGCGCAAATTGTCGGTAGCCGCATCAGGCTAAATGGCATGGAACGGCGCAACGCCGCGAAGACGAAACAAAGGACAAATCGATGAAACTCTCCATCCTCGCGGCCGCAATCTCCCTCCTCGCGCTCACCGGCGGTGCAGGCGCGGAAGAGCACGTGGTGCAAATGCTCAACAAGGGCGAAAAGGGCGCCATGGTTTTCCAGCCGGCCTTCGTCAAGGCAGCACCTGGCGACACCGTCAAGTTCGTGCCGACCGACAAGACCCACGACGCCGAGTCGATCAAGGGCATGCTTCCGGATGGCGCTGAGCCTTTCAAAGGCAAGCCCAGCGAGGAAATCACCGTTACGCTGACGAAGGAGGGCGTCTACGGCGTCAAATGTGCGCCCCACTACGGCATGGGGATGGTCGCGCTCATCGTTGTCGGCAAGCCGGTCAATCTCGATGCCGCCAAGGCGGTCAAGCATCCTGGCAAGGCAAAAACGGTGTTCGCCGACCTGTTCACCCAGGTTCCGGCCAACTGACCACCATACGGTCTGCCTGCCGTAAGGGGGCGGGGGACGGGCCGGACGGACCGCGCGGCGGTTCATCCGGCCCTTTTCATTGAGGATGCAGTCATGGCAGTTTCACGCCTGCGGAGCTACTCCGGTCCCGCGGTTCTCTCCTATGGATTCAGGCCCTTCTTCCTCCTCGGGTCGCTGTATGCCGCGCTCTCCATTCTGCTCTGGCTGCCGATGTATGCCGGCGAGCTTGTTGCCCACAGTGCGTTTGTCCCGGTCGACTGGCATATCCACGAGATGCTGTTCGGCTATCTGCCGGCGATCGTTACCGGGTTCCTGCTGACCGCCATCCCTAACTGGACAGGCCGGCTGCCCGTGCAGGGACTGCCGTTGCTGGCGCTGGTTGTCCTGTGGCTTGCCGGCCGCGCCGCTGTCTTCTTCTCGGCGGATATCGGCTGGCAAGCCGCCGCCGTGATCGATGGCGCTTTTCTGCTTGCGGTCGCTGCGGCGGCGGCACGAGAAATCGTCGCGGGACGGAATTGGCGCAATCTCAAGGTTCTGCTGCCGCTTGCCGTCCTGGCTGGCGCCAACGGCGCGTTCCACATCGAGGCGCACCTCCAAGGCACATCCGACATCAGCCGCAGGCTCGGCATGGCTGCAGCGATCATGCTCATCTCGCTGATCGGTGGGCGCATCATTCCGAGCTTCACACGCAACTGGCTTGTCCGCGAAAATCCTGGAAGGCTGTCTGCGCCGTTCGACCGTTTTGACATTGCATCGATAGCCATCTCAGCCGTCGCACTGGGAGCATGGTCGTTCGCCCCCGACAACAGTGTCTCAGGAATGCTTATGGCCGTCGCCGCAATCTGCCAGGCGTGGCGTCTGTCGCGCTGGGCTGGCGAGCGCACATTGCGGGATCCGCTCGTGCTTGTACTCCATCTTGCATATGCCTTTGTGCCGGTTGGTCTCGCCCTCGTCTCGGCATCGATCTTCTTCCCTGATGCCGTACCAGCAGCGGCGGGACTTCACGCGCTCGGTACGGGTGCGGTCGGCACGATGACGCTTGCCGTGATGACCCGCGCAACGCTCGGGCACACCGGGCGAGAGCTCAAGGCTGGAAGAGGCGCCTCGTCCATCTTCGTAGCCGTCCTTGTCGCGGGATCATTGAGAATCCTGGCCGCCTTCGTCCCCTTTGGCGTGGTGATCGACATTGCCGGCGCCGCATGGGTGGCGGCATTTGCAGGCTTCATCCTGGTCTACGGCAATGCATTGATGACGCCAAAGGCGCGGTGAGCCGACTGGGTAAGCAGGCGACCGTCGAAACGCGAATGGAGCGGCTACTTCAGATTCATCCGGCAATGCCGAGGATACGGTTCTCCCATCCTCGATGGTCCGGACCAGCCTTAATCCCAGATTGTCGGGAGGCGTGCCAACGGCGTAGCTTGCGCTTTTCCGTCAGTCACGAAATTCGACAGGGCTGTCCGTCGTCAGAACATTTGGCTCAAGGTGCGGTGTAAATTAGCAGAGTGTTGGCCTCGTCTTGGGGTTGATGTTATGCGGCGAGCTTGCGGTGCTGCAAGCGCCGATGTTGGATGGTTTGGCGTTTGATCCTTTCGCGCTGTTTGATGATGGTCTGGGCCCTGCCGAAGTAGGCGTCGGCTGGGGTCACGTTGTCGAGGCTCTCGTGGTAGCGCCGATGGTTGTAATGCTCAACGAAGGCCCCGATCTGGGCCTCGAGGTCGCCGGGCAGGAAGTAGTTTTCCAGCAGGATCCGGTTCTTGAGGGTCTGGTGCCAGCGCTCGATCTTGCCCTGCGTCTGGGGATGCATTGGAGCGCCCCGGACATGGCTCATGCGCTGGGCCTCGATATAATCGGCCAGTTCGCCGGCGATATAGCTGGGGCCATTGTCGCTGAGCAGCCGAGGCTTGTGGTGCACATGGGACTGGTCGCACCCTGAGGCAGTAAGTGCCATGTCCAGCGTGTCGGTGACGTCCTCGGCCCGCATCGTGCTGAACAGTTTCCAGGCAATGATGTAGCGGGAGTAATCGTCGAGCACGGTCGACAGGTACATCCAGCCCCAGCCGATGATCTTGAAGTAGGTGAAGTCGGTCTGCCACATCTCGTTGGGTCGCGTCGTCTTGGTGTGGAACTCGTTCGCCGCCTTGATCACGACATAGGCCGGGCTGGTGATCAGATCGTAGGCCTTGAGGAGCCGGTAAACGCTGGCTTCCGACACGAAGTAGCGCTTCTCGTCGGTGAACCGCACCGCCAGTTCGCGCGGGGAGAGCTCGGACTGCTCCAGTGCCAGCTCGATGATCTGGTCATGGATGGCAGGCGGGATGCGGTTCCACACGCGGCTCGGCGCCGATGGTCGATCTTCAAGCGCCTCAGGGCCGCCACCGAGATAGCGGTCATACCATCGATAGAAGGTCCGTCGTGGGACCCCAAGCCGGTCCAACGTTTTGCGGGTGGGCAGGTGCGACTGCTCGACGAGCTTGATGATCTCGAGCTTTTCGGATGCGGGATACCTCATTCTGGCTCGTCCCCATCCGCGATCATGCTTTTTTTGAGCAGACGGTTTTCCAGCGTCAGGTCGGCAACGCATTCCTTGAGCGCACCAGCCTCGCGCCGCAGATCCTTGACCTCATCACTGGTGGCTGCACGGGCCGTATCGCCGGCCAGGCGGCGCTTGCCGGCTTCCATGAACTCCTTGGACCAAGTGTAATACAGGCTCTGCGCAATGCCTTCCTTGCGGCACAGCTCGGCAATGCTGTCCTCACCGCGCAGGCCGTCCAGCACGATCCGGATCTTGTCTTCCGCTGAAAAGTGCCGGCGGGTGGCCCGGCGAATGTCCTTCACCACCTGCTCCGCAGACTTTTTAGCACTTGAGGATTTCGTGGTCATCTTGGTTCCTTCGTCAGGCGACGAGACCAAAACACTCCTTAAATCTCAACCGCAAATCTGGGACATAGGTGCTGACGGGGAACAATGCTACTGCATAGTTTTCGACACCCGAATTCGCCTGCAAAGCGCTCAGCCGCGGCAAATGCCCAATCCTCATCGGCGGCAACCGCCAGTATCGCCTGCGCCTCTGAATAACACCGGACGGCGGCGGCGAGATAGCTCACTCCGTCACGGAGCATCGCGCGAGATCGCGCGTATCTCCTCAGCTGTTGGGTCACAGCGGCCAGCCTCGCACAGGCCATATAGTCGGGCGCGCTATCTCGGCAGGCGTGATCAGTTGCCGATAAGGGAGTGCCTTCCGGGCGTTCGTCTTTCAGGAACTCGCCGGGCTTCGGATGATCGAACCGGGAAGAAGGAAAAGCGCACAAGCAACCTTGAGGCAGCGCGGATTCTCAATGAAGTCACGCGCCCAAAATGCGTTGCCCGGATTGATGCCAAGACATTTAATCATCGCGACAAACCTGTCGGGCCAAACGCATTCGGCAGCGAGGACTAAATAAACTTTACCTCCCAAGCATTGGCTTCAGGCGGGGATCGGCCCAGGGGCGCTGACCTGCTTCATCAGGTCGTCGTTCCAGTCGCCTTCCACCATGAAATGCGCTGTGGCGCCGAGAATCACCGCTTCGATCAGATTGTGGTTGACGTATGCATAGATACCCGGCTGACGGAACTTGTAGAGCGCCGCGGCCGCTGAACCGCCGCGCACTAACCAGGTTTCGAGGTTCTTTGCCGGTGGATTATCGAACTTGCCCTGCTCCCAAACATGATCTCCATGCCCTCCGATGAGGTGCGGGCGGCTGTCCCGGTTGGCTTGTGAATGGACAATAAGGACGGTTTCTCCAACCTTTGCCGCCATGGCCTTGTCGCCGGTGAGCGCCCCAGCCGCGCCATTGAAAACCACATGGGAGGGAACGAGCTTGGTCATCACCTCCATGATTTCCTCATAACCGTCGCCGGGGGACGCATAGGATTTGAACACGCCTTTGCTGTCGCGAGGCAGGTAGAAATCCTGCTCGCCTATATAATAGATGCGGTCGTACCGCAGGGAATTGCCGGCTTCATCCTTGAGGCCTTCGCGCGGCAGTACCATTATGGCGCCGTTCATTCCGGAGACGACGTGCCAGGGGATCATCGGGCCGCCTGGCGCGCAATGATAGACGAATACACCGGCACGCGTCGCCTTGAAGCGCAGAACTGTCTGCTCGCCCGGATTGATGAGGGTCAAAGCGCCGCCCCCGAGACCTCCGGTGGCGGCATGGAAGTCGATATTATGCTGCATCGCGTTGGTGTCCGGATTGACCAGCGTCAGTTCGACATAGTCGCCCTCGTGCACCACCATCAACGGGCCCGGCACGGTGCCATTAAAGGTCATGGCTGGATAAGTGGTGCCGTCCTGGTCGATGACCAGCGGCTTTTCCTCTATGACCAGGCGGAACTCCTTTATCCCGGGTGTCGCCTTGGTCGCCTGCTCATGAGGGTGCACGAAGGGAGGGTCCACCAGCGCCACCTTTTCGCGCTGCATGCTGGCAAGGTCGGGTGCGGGGCCGTCGACCTGAGCTTCCGCCGCCTTGGCCGCCATCCCGTCAGAACTCGACGCCAGCACTGTTGCCCCCGTCAGCATGGCCGTTCCCATCATGAATTGCCGGCGGCTGGCATGCATAAACTCAGTCATCGTCGATCTCCGTTGCCCTTGGCCGCGATTGGCCGTCGAATTCCGATGCATAAAGGCTCAAGGTGATGTGGTCTTTGATCTACCTCAAAGACGACGTGCAACCGCCTTGCTAGGAAGCCACCATCAGGCCTTGAGCATTGGCCTTCTCGAAGGGAGATCCTCGACGATGAAGACGATCATCACTGCCGGGGCGGCCGTGTCGCTCCGTGGACGCGCTCCGGCACCGGAGGCCGTCGTCGTACTCACCAAGACCGCCTGACGCGTGCTTCACAACGCCGGGCGCCGCGCGTGCTCCGGCGAACTCACAATGGAGGAAATATTGAACAAGTTCGCACAATTCGCCTTTCTCGCCAGCGGACTCATGCTCGCGGCTCCCGCGTCCGCCGCAGACTACGAGGTGCAGATGGTAAACCAGGGGCCAGGCGGCCAACTCATGCATTTCGAGCCAGCATTCGTCAGCGTCATGCCAGGCGACACCGTCACCTTCCTGCCGACCGACAAGGGCCATAACTCGGAATCAATCCTGGATATGACACCGGACGGCGGTTCCAGTTGGAAGGGAAGGACGAACGAGAAGATTACCGTGACCTTTACCGTACCGGGGTTATACGGGTTCAAGTGCCAACCGCATTTCGCCATGGGGATGGTGGGCCTCATTGAGGTTGGTCACGACACCGAAAACCTCAATGCTCTTGTCGGGGTTCGGCTTCCGCCGCGCGCACAAGCGCGCATGTTCGAGTTGTTCGCCAAGACTATTCGCGGTGAAACAAAATAGCGGCAGATCGTCCGTTAGCTCGATTTTCCGGTAATTCACGTCCCTCTCGCCGGTAGCAGAATAGCTAGGTGGCGATGCGCAAATGCTGCATTTCACCATGGGATGACGACCTGACAAAACAGGCCGAAGCCCAAGGGCTATTACGTCTTAGTCACGAGGATCCGATCCTGAACGCGTTTTGTGGAATCTCCGCGAGGGCGGGTTCACGCACTGGACAGATGCCATGGCTTTCAATCCCATCGTCGCCCTTGGAGGCATCGCGGCCGCTGCGCTGATCGTCATGGGTGCGACCACAGCGATTGACTGGTTCTCCGCGACCGAACGCCAACCTTTGGCGATCGTCGAACTGGTAACGCTTGCGCCCGGATCGTTTCGCCATCCGCAGCCAGGCGAATTCATGAGCCAGAGCCACCCCATTGCGGCACCGTTGATCCTGGCAACGGTCGGTGTTCCCTTGGAAATCATGAAATACCAGGTGAGCAGATCGGAATACGGACGTTGCGTGACGGCCGGCGCCTGCAAACCTGCCGACATCGCGGGCGACGGGAATTTTCCCGTTACCGGCGTAAGCCACATCGATGCCGAAGCCTATGCGGCCTGGTTCTCGGTTCAGATGGGCGCGAGATGGCGGCTGCCGACAGACGCGGAATGGGCCTATGCAGCCAGCGAACGTTTTCGAAGCGACATCGAGGGCGGCGCCACCGATCCGAATAATCCGGCGCTGCGCTGGCTCGCCCAATATCGTATCGAAGCTGCCCTCGGGCGGGTTTCCGATCCCGAGCCTAGATTTCGAGGAGCTTTTGGGATCAACTCAAAGGGCTTGGCGGACGTTGCCAGCAATGTCTGGGAATGGACATCGACCTGCTATGTCCACGCGACGATAGCCGCTGACGGCGATGTCACGTTGTCTGGACAAGAACGCGATAAGACCTGCGGCGCTGATTTCAGCTGATCCCAGCCACGGTTTTCCACGCCGCCAGGGCCTGGAGGCGGTGGTGGTGAATTTCGAATGCGGAGCGTTGTGAGCGGGCTGGGACGAAGAGATTTCTGAGTGCTGAGAAGATCGAGACGAAGCGTTGCAGCGCCCCTGGCGATCGGAAGCCCTGCATCATTCGCTCCCGTTTGCGCAACGGCACATGCGAATTCTCCGCCCGGTTATTCAATCCCTTGTGCGAACGGTGTTCGACATTCGGCATGACCTGCCGCTTGTTCCCCGTCAGCACCTATGTCCCAGATTTGCGGTTGAGATTTAAGGAGTGTTTTGGTCTCGTCGCCTGACGAAGGAACCAAGATGACCACGAAATCCTCAAGTGCTAAAAAGTCTGCGGAGCAGGTGGTGAAGGACATTCGCCGGGCCACCCGCCGGCACTTTTCAGCGGAAGACAAGATCCGGATCGTGCTGGACGGCCTGCGCGGTGAGGACAGCATTGCCGAGCTGTGCCGCAAGGAAGGCATTGCGCAGAGCCTGTATTACACTTGGTCCAAGGAGTTCATGGAAGCCGGCAAGCGCCGCCTGGCCGGCGATACGGCCCGTGCAGCCACCAGTGATGAGGTCAAGGATCTGCGGCGCGAGGCTGGTGCGCTCAAGGAATGCGTTGCCGACCTGACGCTGGAAAACCGTCTGCTCAAAAAAAGCATGATCGCGGATGGGGACGAGCCAGAATGAGGTATCCCGCATCCGAAAAGCTCGAGATCATCAAGCTCGTCGAGCAGTCGCACCTGCCCACCCGCAAAACGTTGGACCGGCTTGGGGTCCCACGACGGACCTTCTATCGATGGTATGACCGCTATCTCGGTGGCGGCCCTGAGGCGCTTGAAGATCGACCATCGGCGCCGAGCCGCGTGTGGAACCGCATCCCGCCTGCCATCCATGACCAGATCATCGAGCTGGCACTGGAGCAGTCCGAGCTCTCCCCGCGCGAACTGGCGGTGCGGTTCACCGACGAGAAGCGCTACTTCGTGTCGGAAGCCAGCGTTTACCGGCTCCTCAAGGCCTACGATCTGATCACCAGCCCGGCCTATGTCGTGATCAAGGCGGCGAACGAGTTCCACACCAAGACGACGCGACCCAACGAGATGTGGCAGACCGACTTCACCTACTTCAAGATCATCGGCTGGGGCTGGATGTACCTGTCGACCGTGCTCGACGATTACTCCCGCTACATCATTGCCTGGAAACTGTTCAGCACGATGCGGGCCGAGGACGTCACCGACACGCTGGACATGGCACTTACTGCCTCAGGGTGCGACCAGTCCCATGTGCACCACAAGCCTCGGCTGCTCAGCGACAATGGCCCCAGCTATATCGCCGGCGAACTGGCCGATTATATCGAGGCCCAGCGCATGAGCCATGTCCGGGGCGCTCCAATGCATCCCCAGACGCAGGGCAAGATCGAGCGCTGGCACCAGACCCTCAAGAACCGGATCCTGCTGGAAAACTACTTCCTGCCCGGCGACCTCGAGGCCCAGATCGGGGCCTTCGTTGAGCATTACAACCATCGGCGCTACCACGAGAGCCTCGACAACGTGACCCCAGCCGACGCCTACTTCGGCAGGGCCCAGACCATCATCAAACAGCGCGAAAGGATCAAACGCCAAACCATCCAACATCGGCGCTTGCAGCACCGCAAGCTCGCCGCATAACATCAACCCCAAGACGAGGCCAACACTCTGCTAATTTACACCGCACCTTGAGCCAAATGTTCTGACGACGGACAATGGTCGAGCATCGCTTTCGGCGGAACCTCGTTAGCCAACAGTGGCCGGCCGGGGTAGCGCATCAAGCAGAGTTGGATCGCGAAGCCGAGCTGATTGTGTTCGCGCCGCCGTAGCTGGATTTCCAGCAAATCGGCCGGTGAAAGAGAATAGTGGCTGATCAGACCGTCTTCATCGACCGGAATGTCGAATAGCGTCTTTCGCTCGTGTTCTTTGAGAAGCGCTCGTCGGGCCACTTTCCACTCCACCAGAACGGTAGTGGCCAAGCCTCTGTCCAAAGCGGCCTACGGTACAGGAGGCAAATGGCGTATCCACAGCGAACATCCGCGCGTTCACTCTCCGTTCGACCTTAGCGCAAGATTCTGCACAGCTCTTGTTCCGGCCCCAACGACGCGATCGAGGATCGTTATTTCTGCCGCCGTCATGGCTATCGCGGCCGGTGCTTCAGGGGCCGTGCGGGCCATCATCGTCAGCCACAGGACACGCCAACTGACGATGCAGAACACGGCGATCAGATTCGTCAGGCGGTCAGCCGTACGCAGTTTTGCATCCTCGGCCCGGCAGCCAGATTTCAGGATCTTGTGGAACATCTCGATCTTCCACCGCAGGGCGTACCAGGTGATCTTCTCGCAGGCTTGCTCGAACGTCTCCACTTTGAAGTCCGTCAAGAGCTTCCATATTATGGGCTTTCGTCCCGAAGGGGGGTCGATTTCCATGGCATGGATCACCGTCAGATCTAGCGAGGGATAACGCTTCTGCTTGCCGATGGGCGGTAACACGTGGATCCGCTTAAACCTGACCTCCAGCGACACGCAACTGATCTCGTCGGCTTCGTTGCGCACTTCAATTTTGTGTGTCCCAGAGCTTGGAGTGGTTTTCATTTCACTCGCAACTGTGTGGGCGCCTTCCCCGGCCAGACGGTCGACAACGGTGCGCACCAAGAAATGGGTCCCGAGCTCCTTACTCAAACAGTAGAGCTCGTAGATATCGCTCTCCCTGTCTCCCACATGAATACAGCGATCCGGTTGGCCTAAAAGGTCAACAGATTGCCGTAGGTTCTGGAGCCAGCGGATGCTCTCCTTGGTCTCGATTGGGACGCGGGTCGGATTGACCTTCCGCTTGAGCTGCGCGGTTCCTTTGAACTTGTCCCGATTCCAAAATTTGACTGCTGAGAGACCCAGCGGGAGTCCCTCCTGGGTTACGACAAGGCTTGAATGCATCAGGATCCCACATACCGCATGGTGGCGCAGGCGGCCGTCTTTGTCGCGGCCACTGTTCACGCTCTTGGTGAAGCCGATCGCATGCGGGTCTCGCCGCTGATAGGTGAACTCCGTCGTGTCCTGCAACAACAGGATCGGTCCATCACTTTCGTCGTAGCGCCGGCGGGTTGCCGCAAAATGCCCGTGAAGAATGTCACCTTCCTCGACCCTGGGGTTCGAGAAGAACCGATAGGCGGCTTTGGTGTTGCTCCAATCCTGGCAGGCCAAGGGAATGGTGCCGCCCATTCCATCACTCATCCGCCGCAGTAGATCACCGAAGCGTCGACCAAGCCGGGCGTCCTTAAAGGACCCGACATCAACCTCCTGTTGGGCCCAATGGCGGGCGTTTCCGGCTTGTTTGTCGCTCTGAACCGACATTTTGCACCACAATAAACGAATCAGGTGCTCGACACAGAATCACAAGCGATTCTTTCGATTCAAGATTTTCCGGAAAATTACCCAAAGCGAGTCAGAGACTTATGGGTAATTGCAAGCCGGTGAGGTGAGCGGACTTAGGTGTAGTTGATGGGTCAGATCACGTTGCTCACAGGCCCCGAACGTCGGCGGCGGTGGAACGAGGAGGAACGGCGCCAGATTTTGGAGGAGGCGTTTTCGCCCGGAGCCTGTGTGACGCAGGTGGCGCAGCGGCATGACGTTTCGACGGCGCTGATCTACACATGGCCTCGCAAGCTGTGCGAACACGTCCCGGACCCGTGCCTTACAGAGGCGGTGGTTGTGGATGAAGACGTCGGCCATCCGCTGGAGCACCGGCCGGCTATTGTCGTGGAGCTGGTAACGGGCGGCCGGGTGAGCATCTTCGCGGGAGCGACGCCCACGCTGGTTACGGCAGTGGTAAAGGCACTGCGGTGATCCCGTCGGGCGCGCGGGTGTGGCTGTCGATGGGCCACACCGATATGAGGAAGGGCATGCAGGGCCTGGCTTTGCTGGTGCAGCAGCACCTGAAGCGTGATCCCCACGGTGGTGATCTCTACGTTTTCCGCGGACGCGCCGGATCGCTGGTAAAGATCATCTGGCATGACGGGATCGGCATGTCGCTTTATGCCAAGCGGCTCGAGAAGGGCCGCTTCATTTGGCCCCAGGCGAAGGACGGTGCAGTGTCGCTGACGAGCGCTCAGCTGGCGTGTTTGCTCGACGGGATTGACTGGCGCAACCCGCAATACAGCTGGCGTCCGGCGAGCGCGGGACAGGACGCGGATTTCCTCACCCAAAGCGGCATTTTTCGGTTGCACCGAGAGACAGGTGCTGATTCATTTCGGCCATGGAAGCCGCCGTTTCGCCCCTGCCGGACGATGTCGAAGCGCTGAAGGCGCTGGTTGTTTCGATGGGCGCCGAACTTGCCGCTGCGAGGGCTAAGGCGTCGGCCACGGAAGCTCTGATCGGGCACCTCAAGCTGCAGATCGCCAAGCTCAGGCGCGAGCAGTATGGCCCCAGCGCCGAGCGCAGCCGCCGGCTCCTGGACCAACTGGAGTTGCAACTCGAGGAACTCGAGGCCACAGCCAGCGAAGATGACCTTGCCGCCGAGGCGGCGGCGGCGAGGACGACCAGTGTCACCGCCTTCGAGCGCAAACGGCCAGTGAAGAAGCCGTTTCCCGAGCATCTGCCGCGTGAGCGCATCGTCATCCCCGCGCCATGTTCGTGCCCGACTTGCGGCGGGACGCGGCTTTCGAAGCTCGGCGAGGACGTGACCGAGACGCTGGAGGTGATCCCGCGTCAGTGGAAGGTCATCCAGACGGTGCGCGAGAAGTTCTCGTGCCGGAACTGTGAGACGATCACCCAGCCGCCGGCGCCGTTCCATGTCGTGCCGCGTGGCTGGGCAGGTCCTGGCTTGCTCGCCATGCTGCTGTTCGACAAGTACGGCCAGCATCAACCCTTGAACCGCCAGGCTGAACGTTTCGCTCGCGAGGGCGTGCCACTGAGCCTGTCGACGCTCGCCGACCAGGTTGGCGCGGCCACTTTCGCGCTCATGCCCCTCTATCGCCGGATCGAGGCTCATGTTCTCGCCGCCGACCGATTGCACGGCGACGACACAACGGTGCCGGTCCTCGCCAAGGGCAAGACCTATATCGGCAGGCTGTGGGTCTATGTCCGCGACGACCGGCCATTCGGCGGCGCCGATCCGCCCGCCGCGCTGTTCCACTATTCGCGCGACCGCCGTGGCGAACATCCACAAGCGCATCTCGACAGCTGGTCCGGGATCCTGCAGGCAGACGCCTATGGCGGCTATGGCGAACTCTACGCAGCCGATCGTCGCCCAGGGCCTGTGCTCGAAGCGGGCTGCTTTGCCCATGCGCGCCGCAAGTTCTTCGAACTCGCCGACGTCGAGGGATCAGCGCGCAAGAAGAGCCGCGGCGAACGGACAGGGGCGGCGATCTACCCGATCGCACTGGAGGCGGTGCAGCGCCTGGATGCACTGTTCGATATCGAGCGCGAGATCAACGGATTGAGCGTTGAAGCACGTGCTTGCGCCCGCCAGGAGCGCAGCGCTCCACTGATGGAGGACCTTCACGTCTGGCTGATCGCCCAGCTTGCCCAGCTCTCACGCAACCACGATCTCGCCAAGGCCATCAACTACATGCTGCGCCGATGGCCGGCGTTTACCCGCTTCCTCGACGATGGCAGGATCTGCATTACGAACAATGCGGCTGAACGGGCCTTGCGCTGCGTCCCGCTCGGTCGCAAGGCCTGGCTGTTCTGTGGCTCCGATCGTGGAGGCCATCGAGGAATGCACAAACTACTTCAGCGCCGCAGGATACGAGCCAGAGTGATCAGATTCTGCTCTAGCACTACTTTGGCAGATTTTTGAGTGTGCCAGCGTTTTGGGATTCCCGAGATACGATTTGCGTGATTCATAGGTGGTCGGCATCTTGGAGGGCCGGCCATGGACGAGAACTGGAAGTCGGATCTTGAGCGCTGGCTTGCGCCCTTTCTGGGTGCTCTGCGACACAAAGTGCGGGCGCGAATGTGTCCGGCCTATGTGGCGGGGCTGATCGGTGCTGGCGATCGCAAGAGCGTCCAACCGATGGCCGCACGCGACGGTGGCGTCGGCTACGACCAGCTTCATCACTTCATCGCCAGCGGAGTTTGGGACGCTGCGCCGCTTGAGAAAGTCCTGCTCGCCGAAGCCGACAGGATGGTTGGTGGCGCTGACGCCTGGCTGATCGTCGATGACACGGCATTGCCGAAGAAGGGCGAGCGCTCGGTCGGCGTCGCGCCGCAATACGCCTCGACCCTGGGCAAGAACGCCAACTGCCAGACATTGGTTTCGCTGACGCTGGCTTCCGGCGAAGTTCCGATCATGGTGGCGTTGCGGCTTTTCCTGCCCGAGAGCTGGACGAGCGATCCCGCACGCTTGATACGCGCCAGTGTGCCGGAGGCTCTCAGAGTCTATCGGACCAAGCTGGAGATCGCGCTCGCCGAGATCGATCGGGCGCGGGCTGCTGGCCTGCGCTTCGGCTGTGTGCTGGCCGATGCCGGCTATGGCCTGAGCGCGCCGTTCCGACAGGGCCTGAGCGAGCGAGGACTTGTCTGGGCGGTTGGCATCCCCTTCAAGCAGAAGGTCTATCCCGTGGATGTAGCGATGATCTTCCCCGTCGCCGGGCGCGGTCGCCCACGAAAACGCCATATCCCGGACGTCGCGTCGACGAGCGCGCAGGAGATGCTGGAGAAGGCGCCCTGGAGAATGCTCAGCTGGCGGCGTGGGACGAAGGGGCGCTTGCAGGCCCGCTTCGCCGCAAGGCGGGTGCGTGTCGCCGACGGGCCACCGCAGCGGATCGGTACGATGGGCGCCCAGCACCTGCCTGGCGAGGAGGTTTGGCTGGTCGGCGAACATCGCTCGAACGGTGAGCGTAAGTACTATCTGTCCAACCTGCCTGCTGATACCCCGCTCAAGCGTCTGGCCGGCGCTATCAAGGCGCGCTGGATTTGCGAGCAGGCCCATCAGCAACTGAAGGAGGAACTGGGCCTCGATCACTTCGAGGGACGATCATGGACAGGGCTGCATCGGCATGCGCTCATGACCATGATCGCCTACACCTTTCTCCAATCCCGTCGCCTCAAGCAGGCGAAGCGGGAAAAAAAGAATCCATGGCCCGCCACCGAAGCCGACCCTTCCAGCAATTCGGGCAGCCATCGTCGCCATACTCGAACGGCCGCCTCCAACGCGTTGTCCGCATTGCCGCCGATCGATCACCGCTAAAAATCTGCCAAAGTAGTGCTAGGTCGCAAACTCATAAACTGACCACCCTTTGTGACGGGTTCTGATTCGGGGTCGGAACAAGAAGAGCAGTGCGAAATCGTACGCCGCCTTTATCACCAAAGACAGCAATTATCTTGAAAGCATTGGCCTAGCGTGCGATTCTTTCGGCACTGTTCGAGGGAGATACTGATGCGCGCGACGATGCTTGAAATGCTGTCTGGCATTCTGACTATCGAACAGATGGTTTTGGCGTTTCAGGATGAAGAGCGCTGTCGGCGTTTGTTGGAGGGTATGGTGTGGCCAGATGGTCGAGTTTGCCCGTCCTGCGGCTACAAACGTTCGATCGCCATAGCCGGCCGGGACATGGGAAAACGCCGCGCCCGGCCTGGACTGTATCAATGCTCGAGCGGTGATTGCCGGTTCCAGTTCACGGTGACGACGCACACGCCTCTGCATTCCACAAAGTTGCCGCTGCGCACATGGCTGAAGGCGATGTGGTTGCTGCTGCAATCGGACAAGGGCCTGTCCTCGGTGCGGCTGGCGGAAACTCTTGGGGTGAGCCAACCGACCGCCTGGCGAATAGGCCACGCGTTGCGTCTCATGGTGGCGCGGGAAAACATGTTGGCCGGCACGGTGGAGATCGACCACTTCCATCTCGGCGGCAGGCCAAGGAAGCGGCCCGACGAGGCGCCGCCGGGACGTGGCCGCAAAGGTCAGGCAAACACGGAGAAAACAACGGTTCTCGGCATGGTGCAGCGGCCCGCGGACAGGGTTCCCGGCACGCTTGCTGGCGATGCGCGCGCCGCGGTTGTCACCGGTCTCTCATTGCGAGCGGCAGAGGCGATCGGCGAGGGCTTTACAGATCACGAGACGGTCAATCACTCCAGCCGCGAATATGTTCGTGACGCGGTTCACGTCAATTCGGTGGAAGGCTTCAATTCCCGGATCCGCCGCACTATCGCGGGAGTATTTCCTCACATCAGTCCACAGCATGCCGACCTCTATTTCCACGAGATGGGTTTCCGCTGGTCCCAGCGCATCGTTACCGGTCAGGCGGTCAGGAAGACACGGCGTGGCCGCCAGGTCGTGCAAACTCTTTGGTCACGTGTGTCGCCAGCACCGCAATTGATGCAGGTCTTCCGATCCGCTACCGGGCGTCAGATGCGCAGAAGCCCGGATGGCGGCATCATCATCAAATCAGCAGTAACTGTCTTTGGTTGATAAAGGCCGCGTGTCTGGGAAAGCAAATCTTGTTCCGACCCCAGGAAGGCTGAGCCGCCGAAAAACAGGAGATAAAGCACCAGGAGTTCCGGCACGCTGCGCTCGATGGTCGTATAAACGTCGGCGACCAGTCTCAATACCCGAATGCCAGACAGCTTGGCGCACGCGATCGCGCCACCGAAAAGAAATCCAAATGCGAAACCTATCGTTGACACTGCTACCGTCATCGCGGCAGCGATGAGCAGCGGCTTTCCCCAGCCTTCGGGACCGAAGCCGACAATGTCGAAGAGTGCAGGCACGGCTTTTTCCATAGCTCTGGAGCGCCGATGTCCAGGCTGCCGATCAACAGCCTGCGGATCGAGGCCAGCAACACGGTACCGCTGGGCTATTCGGTCTCAACATCGACCATGAAGGGAATGTTTTCCGTCTGCGACCAGGGAACATCCGTGGGGGTGAGATACTTCAACCTGAACATCGTTTTGCCTATCTGCAACGTCCCGTCGACACGTCGATAATCATCTGTTGTGACCGCCGACATTATCATCGAGCGGTTTGTCGATTGTGCCAGTCTGCCATAGTGCGCTCGAAGAAATGGTCGAGCGTGAAGGCATGGGGCATGAACATCGCTAAGCGCCGCGGTATGGCGCGGGCGCGCGTGGCGGTAGCCCGCAAGCTTGCCGTCATCCTGCACCGGATGTGGGCCGACGCGACCGAATTCCGTTTGGGAAGGAGCCTGCCACCCTGGCGACGTGAACGGCCACGAACATCGAAGCAGCAAGGAAAGGAGCTTTCGCCCGAAAGGGCGATGCCCGGATCGTTCCGTGGGGACGATGGCGAGGCGATCTCGTTGAGAGTCCCGAACCTGCCGCTAAACCCGGGAAGGTCGTGAAACAGATTGAGACGCCTCGCTCTCGTGATCCCATCATGCGGCGGCCTAGGCGCCGACCGCGAAGAGAAGCGAGTGACCCGCAGAACGGTCCAGGAAGAAAGTACAGGAGCACCTTGACCTCAACGACCCCAATCAGAGAGGCCTCTTAGGCCCCTGTCTCAAAAACCGGCACCACCTCAGTGGCAGAGGGCTCCATACCGTTCAGAAACAACTCGTCCCGAAAGATGTCGCGCAAGCGCCATGGCTTCCAGCCGCCGCTTATGCTTAGTGTTTTGTATTGGTTCAGGCATCGGCGACAATGACAGATAGCACCGGCACCGTCAGGCATGCCCGGAACCCGGCGACAACTTTGCTGCCTTTGCAAACCTTCGTCGCCGCCTGCCTGCGCCGGAAGAATTCGGCGCCGGGCAGTATTGATGATCTCTCGCATGAGACAATCGATTGGCTGAAGACGGTCGAACTGGCAAACCGCGACCTGGTTGCCCCACCATTGTGGAGCGCGTTGCAAGAGATGTGCTGGGAAGGCCGCCTGCCCCCGGACGTGCGCGACTATCTCCGCTACATCCACGCCGAAAACGCCCGCTGCAACGAGCAGATCCGAACGCAATGCCTGCGCATCGGCCGCATTCTTCACAGTGCGGGTGTCGAGGCCGTGCTCCTTAAGGGCGCCACATGGCTGTTCGAGGACTGGACAGCGCGCGGCGACCGCATGATGCGCGATATCGACCTGCTGGTTTCCGCGGAGCAGTCAGGCCGCGCCAGGGCAGCCCTTGTCGCGTCCGGTTACGGAATTGCCGAAACGATTGCCGCTGAAGCCGGCAACATTCACGAACTGCCGCTTCTTTGCGAGGGTGAACCAGCCAATGTCGAGCTTCACGTCGAACTGTCGACGCGTGTCTGGTTGCTGCCGGGCCGCGAAATGCTAAGGGGCTCGCAACCTGTTGCAGCCGGATTGCGCATTCCGGAGCCGCGCTTCAGGATCGCCCACAACATCATCCACGCCCAGATCACCAATGGCGACTTCATAGGCGGTGTTGTCAGCCTGCGCGATACACTCGACCTTGCACGGCTCACGCTGGCCCATTTCGATGCCGTCGACTGGAATTCCATGGCGGCAGACGCGAAGCAACGCGGCTATTTCCGTGAAATGTCCGGCGCCATACACAAGGCCGCGCGCTTTGGCGGCGCGCCTTTGCCCGCAGCTTTTGCAGAAGACCGCCGCGGACATTTTCACGCCGCCCGGTGCGACTTTCAACAGCGACTGCCGGTGGCCGATCGATGGCTGCGCAGGTTCGGCATATTGCGCCGCGCAACCGCCTGGGAGCGCGATTCCTATGTCCTTGGACTGGGCGACGACAGAAGCTTCGGCGCTTGGCTGCGCGTCAACCGGCGCCGCGCCGTCCGCACGGCACGCGCGCTGAAACGCGCCTGGCGCGGTCAATGAGTTTGCCGGCGGTTTCGAGATGCTTGTGAAACGCGGCTCAACCCGATTAGGCTGGGCAGTCGCAATGAATTGGATTTGCTCGAGACCATGAAAATTCCGATGCCGAATACAGCCGGTGCCGCGCCAGGCGTGCAATCCCTGCCGGCTGCGGCAAACGGGCCAAGCCCGCGCGAACGCGCCGAGGTCCTGGCGGCCAGGGGCAATCATGCCGAGGCGGTGACGGCTTGGCGCCAGGTGCTGGACCTTGCCTATGACGATGCCGACGCCGCCAACAAGCTTGGGCTGGCGCTGGCCGCCACCGGCAAGCACGACGAGGCAATCGCCGCGTTTCGGCGCGCCATCCAGTACGATGCGAGAACGCCCGCCCTCAGGCTCAATCTGGCAAACGCGCTGTTGAAGGGCGGGCGCCATGGCGACGCGCGCAACTGCTTCGAGGACTTTGTCGCCGGCGCGCCCAATGATGCCGATGCACTGGTTGGGCTCGCCAGGGCCATGCGCGCACAGGGCAAGCACGAGGAGGCGTTGAAGCCGCTGCAACGCGCCATCGATGTGAAAACGGATCATGTCGAAGCGCTGTTTGAAAAGGCCTCGGCGCTGAAGGCACTGAAGCGCAATGACGACGCCGACGCAGCCTACCGCCTCGTGCTGGCGCTTGACGGCAAGCATCGCGAGGCGGGGCTTGACCTGGCAAAGATCCTCCACGAAGCCAAGCGCCACGATGAGGCGGTGTCTTTCCTGGACAAGGTCGTGTCGGATCATCCAGGCCACCTTGCAGGCTGGATCGATCTGGGTTCGGCACTGCTTGGCACCAGGCAATACCCTCGCGCGCTGGACGCATACAAGAAGGCGCTGGCGATCCAGCCGGCTTCGGCGGCGGCGCTGTGCAACATGTCGCTGGCGCTGTTCGGCCTGGAACGTATGGAAGAAGGCATTGCCGCCTGCAAGAAAGCACTGGCGATCGAGCCGGCGTCGAACACCGCCCAGTTCAACATTGCCTGCATGCAGTTGGCACTCGGCAATTACCTCGAAGGCTGGACCGCCTATGAGTTCAGGCATGCCGGGCCTGGCAAGAAGGCGACCCGCGACGAAGCGCATGCCCCGCCGTGGTTCGGTGAAGACCTGCAAGGCAAGTCGATCCTCGTGCTGGGCGAGCAGGCCAATGGCGACTATCTGCAGTTTGCCCGCTATGCCAGCGCGTTGCAGGCAATGGGCGCCGCCGTTTCCATGCTGATTCCGAAGCGCCTGAAAGGCATTTTGTCAACGCTCCCGGGAAACGTCACGCTGGTTACCGATCTGAGCCCGGACGGTCGGTTCGATTATCAATGCTACATGATGAGCATACCGCTGCGCTTCGAGCGCCTTGGCCTGCCGATACCGGCCGAGCCCTACCTGTCAGCCGAACCGCAGCGTATCGCACGATGGGGCGCTGCGATCGGCGACCAGGGCTTCCGCATCGGCGTGGCATGGCAGGGCGGCCTTTACGGCGAGCGCGAATCCACCCGCGCATTCACTCTGCAAAAGCTCCAGCCATTGTCCGCGGTCCCCGGCGTCAGGCTGATCAGCCTGCAGATCGGCAAAGGATCCGAACAGATCGAGACCTTGCCGCCGGGCATGTCGGTCGCGACGCTCGGACCCGAATTCGACGCCGGCGAGTTCTCCTTTCTCGACACCGCCGCCGCGATCATGGCGGTAGACCTTGTCGTGACTTGCGATACGTCGATCGCGCATCTGGCCGGAGCGCTGGGCAAACCCGTCTGGATCGCGCTCAACGAATCGGCCGAATGGCGCTGGCAGCGCGCCAAGAGCACGACCGTCTGGTATCCGACGGTGAGACTTTTCCGGCAGAAGACCGCGCGCGACTGGGATCCGGTGTTCGACGAGATGGCGGTGGCGCTGGCGGAGGTCGTGGCACGTCAACCGGCCCATCTGGCGACAAAGGCGCCCGCCAAAGCCACGTCAGGTCCAGCGCCTGCGCCCAATGTGGCAGTGTCCTGGGGCGAATGCGTCGACAAGATCACCATTCTCGAGATCAAGGCGGAACGGGTGCGCGCGCCCGAGGCGCTGGCCAACATCAAGCATGAGTTGGATGCGCTCAGGCCTTCACTATCGCGGCTTGGCAGCCTCTTGCCTCAGGTCGAGGAACGGCAACGCGAATTGCGTGCCATCAACGAGACGCTGTGGGGGATCGAGGATAAAATTCGAGAATGCGAGGCGAGGCAACAGTTCGACCAGCATTTCGTCGAACTCGCTCGCAGCGTCTATATCCAGAACGATGAGCGAGCACGCGTCAAGCGCGCTATCAACGATCTTACGAGGTCGGCAATCGTCGAGGAGAAGTTCTATCGCCACTATGCATCGGAGGCGAGTTCCACCGCCGCCTGACAATGTTCTCTGTTCCACACAACCGGCAAGGGCGGATGAGCAGACCCGAGACGACCACTAGATGCTGGTTGTGGTGTCTGTCGTCTGGGAGGTGGTGGTGTCCGTCGACGTGGTCGTCGTCGTGGTATCTGTGGTGGCTGTCGTGGTCGTCGTATCTGTGGTAGCTGTCGTTGTCGTCGTCGTATCAGTGGTCGCCGTCGTAGCCGTCGTGTCGGTGGTCGCCGTCGTTTCGGTAGGGTTGGTGGTGACCGTCAAGCTGCTGCTGCCGGCCGATGTGGCAAGGGCCGCGCGCGCGCTTCCGGTGGCCGAAAGCATCAGCACGACAGTTGGCGGCGTGGCCACTGCGAAACGGCCGCAGTTCTGAAGGAACTGGCGCCGCTGCGCGCTCAGGTTTTCGGCATCGTTGCTGCTGTCAGTCACGCATACACCCCATCTTCAACCATCCCCCCATTGGAAAGTACACTATGGCTGGTGCCACTCCAACCCTGAAAGTGGCATTTTTTCCAGCATTTCCGCCGCTTGCACCGGATCGCTATAGCACAATCTGTAGTAGGCTGCCCGTTCGTGCCATCGCACGAGGCTGGCAACCGCTCTCTCATCGAAACCGGCGGGAACATAGACGGCCTGAGCCAGCAATTCGCTCAGTCCGGTCATCTTGTCGGTCGCGACAAGACCAGTCTCTAAATCTGGCTGATAGAACGGGAAAACCACATGGCTGACCGGCGCGGCCAGCGCTTCCACCGCCAAGGGCAGGAACTTCACCTTGCGCGCGAAGCGTTCGTGCTCGCGGGCCTCGGCAAGCCGTGGATGCCATGTCTCCACAAGGGCGTAGTTTTCAGCCTTGATGCAAGGCGGAAATGGCAGCGCGCGCCAGCGCAAGTCACGATCGCACAGGACGAGTTCGTCCGAGCCGTAACGCCAACCTCTTGCGGCAAGCAGCGCGCTTAGTGTCGTCTTGCCGGAACCCGACGGTGCCGGGAGCAGCACGGCGTGCCCCTGGCGTTCGAGCATGGCGGCATGGAAAGCCAGCAGATGCGGCGTTTCGGGCACGATGGCCTGGATGATGGCCTGTTCCACCGCCGCCACCAAACCGTTTGGCGCGACCGTGGAAAGCCATTCGCCCGCGCTTGTCAGCCGGTAGCCGTCGTCGACGGCCTCGATCTCAAGCAGCAAGTCCGGCGCGTCGGCCCCTATTTCCAATCCGTTCCCACCAATGCGCAGGCCGGCGAGGAGGTCGTCCAAGGCGGTGATCGCCAGTCCGGGCGCGGCAACGCGCAAAATCTTGTCGAACAGGCGATAGTCGACGCCGCCACGCTCCTGCGTCGCCGCGCGAATCCCGGCTTCGTCCAACGGTGGCGGCTCGGCTCCGGCCGTCCAGACGCCGAAGAACGTATCGAGCGCCAGTTCGAACCATTCGTCCGCTTGCCCGCCAGTGATCCTGAATGTGGCGGAAAGCCCGCGCCTGATTTCCTGCGGACCCAGCCCCTCGCCCATCGACGCCCAGACGAAAGCGGCAACCGCGTTGAGCGCGAACAACCGTTTGCTCGGCGCGTGAAAGATGACGGCCCCACCTTCAACAGGTTGGAAGGCAGCTTGTGCGGCGATGGAATTGAAATCAGGTCGGTCCATCAATGGCGCCCGCGCGGAGCCAGGCACGCAGCACCAGCACCCGACCATCCTGCACCGTCAGTCGTGGCGCGGCGCCTGGCGCGAATATCAAGGCGCAATTGGCGGCGAGCGGCACCCCCCCATCGCCTGTGTGCTCCACTAAGACGACAGCGGCCGGCGGCGCCCCATTCGCCTCATCGAGAAACAGCAGGAATCCCGACAGGTCGCGTTCGTCCCCCAATGCCGGGTCAAGCATTCCGCGGCCCTTGCGATAGAGATGCACATCCAGGTGTGTGTCCTGGCCATCTTCGGTGGTGCCACCCGTCAACCGGCCGATCGCCTCGACAAGTTTTGCCGTGACTACCGCGGGCAAGGCGTCGAGTTCAATCTCAAGCGCCGCCTCGGTTGCAGGCCCAGCCTGAGGCGAAGCGTCAACCGCGCCGAAGAGCGCCTCGATCGAATTGGTATCGAAAACCTCCGGCAGCATGGCCGGCGACGTCCCATTGCCTTGCGCCGGAGGCAGACCAACGGTTGTACTGCCCCCTGCGCCCCGTTTGCCAATCGTCACCGCGACCAGCGACGACCGGGTCAGGAACATCCGCTCGCCGGACCGCGACTCGATCTGGATCAAGCCGTCGGGCGGCAAGGCCGAGTCCAGCGAGGCGCCGGGCAGTGCCGAAACCAGGCCGAACACCATGGGGTCGTCCTCATCGCAGACGAACTCCCAGGAATGACCGCCTTGCAGGGAAACCTTGATCGAGACATCCATTCCAAGAACCCCGTCGCCTGCTCTTCGCCCCGCGCCGCAGCGGATTTCGCTTTTCCCGGCAAGCGTTTCTTAGCAGGCAACCGCCGCGCACCAACGCCGCATAATATCGCTTATGGTGCGAGGTGGTCAAATGCGGGTAGGGCGCTTTCGGAATCATTGGCCGGCTTAACCGGGCGTAATGATCTCGCAAAGAAACCGGCAATGGCCGACATGGGCCCGAAACTCGACTGGCCGCTTGTTTCAGAAGCGCGCAATGCAGACTTACGTAGGTGTTGGTGGGGAGAGGAAGGCACGTCATGGGTCCACGGATACCCTTGAATCCGCGGCTTGTCGGGAACGCTTGCCCCTACAGCATCAATTCCGCTGCCACGCTGCCCGCCAGCACCAGACGAGCATTCACCAGATCGTTGCCATCCACCTTGTCAGCTACCTCGGCTTCCGACAACCCATAGCCGTGCCATCGGGCCTCGATACGCCGCCGCAGCTCGCTCTCATCCACCCCGATCGCAACGGTGGTGTCGAACATCGAGCGAAGGCGATGCCAAGGGGCCTGATCAAGCAACAGGTAGTTCCCTTCGACGATGAGACGCCGCACTTCTTGGGGGATTATGCGCGCGCCGGCCCGCGCGATCTCGGTGTCGCGGTCGAAAACGGGAATTGCGATTTCTTGCACCTCGTTGGCCCTGAGGCGCATCAGCATCGACCCAAGGCCATCCACATCGAACGTCTCTGGCGCCCCTTTTCGTCTCAGCAGCCCCCGGGCCTCCAACACCATGTCGTCGAGGTGATAGCCGTCCATTGGCAGCACAGCGGCCGATCCCAGTTCGAGGGTATTTAGGGCTCGCTCGAGCTTCTCGGCTGTCGTCGATTTACCGGAACCCGGCGGTCCCGCAATAGCGGTTATGCTGCGCCCATTGGCCCCGCGACGGAAAACCACGTCGACGAGTTGTTCGAACGTCAGAACTTCCATTCTTCAAAGGTCTCGGCCGACCCAGCGCACCATGCGGGTAATGATGGCGTCATAGCCGTCCCAATTCAAAAAGGCCTGCGACAACCAGTGCGGGCCGATGTCAGTGGTCCACGCAAGGGTCCGACCCTGGCCGTAGTCTCTGACCGCAAGCAAAGGGTGATCATGTCCGCGATATCGTGACGTGACCAGCACCTGGCCGTCAGGCTCGACGCGCGCGATGACCTTGTTCATCCCCAGGATCGACGGCCACTGGGAGGGCAGGCCCGAAAGGATCGGGTGTCCATTGTCGACAATTTCCGGATTGAGTCCCTCGGGTGCTTCAAGGCCGTCCGGATAGGGCAGGCACTCCACAGGAAGGCAATCTTCGAGTGGCGTATCGTGAAACCGGGCCATCCCATCCATGCCTTGAAAGCTGGTATAGCCGCCGGCCATCATCAGTCCGCCGCCAGCGTGCACCCACTGCCGCAGGACGTCGAGTCGGTTGATGCCGGCTAATCCTTGTCTGGTTTCTGGCGTCAGCAGCAGCGACAGCGCACCCACATCTGAAAGCACAACGGCGGAGAAGGCCTGCAGAGCCTCGACGGTGCGCGGGAACTCGGCTTCACAGCGTTCGCCGCCGATCTGCGAGACGTTGATCCCCAAGCTTGCCAATGCCGCGATGAAACGAGTTGCGCCGTTCGCAAGACTTGCCGAACTGCCGACATCATATCCCTTGGCAACCGTGGACGTGACGAAGAATGTCTCGCCGGCGAGAAGGATTGGTTTCATCAAACGTATCTCCTGATCTGGGTGCAAGGCGGCACCACTTCCGGCAATAGAGGCCGGGTCGGCGAGCCCCACCGGGTCTTCGCGAACGGTGCCTGCGCGCAGGGCGCCCGGCGCGCACCGGGGCGTGGCTGACTTGGCTTGGAGGGATTTGGCGGCGCCTGCCGGGAGATCAGGCGCCGCCGACCATCACGCTAGAACTTGAACTGATCGACGTTCTGCGGCGTGACGATTTGTGCTGGTCCGAGCACGACTTCACCGTCCTTGCCGACGGTGTAGTTGCCGAGGCGACCGGCCTTGAAGGTGTCGCCCTCCTTGGTTACCTTACACATCGCCACTTGCTGGGCGGCGTAGTAGGTCAGATAGCCAAGATCCTTCACGTTCCACCAGATGTCCTGGACGCTGCCGTCCTGGATGTACTTCTTGATGAGCGTCGCAGGGGCGAGGCCGGTGAGCTTGATTTTGCCGAGCAGACCAGCCTGGTCGAGCGCACGCGCCGCCGCCGGCAGGCCGATCCCGGCCGGAATGGTAATGCCCTTAAGGTTTGGGAAAGCCTGGGCGAGCGCCAGCGCCTGCTGCTGGTTGACCTGCTCGCTCTCCTGGCCATAGGCGACCTGCACGAGATTCATCTTGGCGTATTTGGCATCGGCCTTCATCTTGGCCTTCATGTAGTCGATCCAGGCATTCTGGTTGCTGGCGGTCGGGGTCGACGAGAGGATGGCGAAATCGCCATCATAGCCAATCATCTGCCCCATAGATTCGAGCATCATCTCGGCGAGGCTGTCGCCTTTGGCCTGGTTCAGGAACAGCGTCCGCGCGCCGACGGCGACGTCGGAATCGTAGGACACGACCTTGACGCCCTGCTGCATCGCGCGCTTCAACGCCGGCGCGACAGCGTTTGCATCATTGGCCGAAATGGCGATGACGCCGACCTGCTGCGACACCAGGTTGTTGATGAAGGCGATCTGCGCCTCGGCGGTGGCCTGCGACGGCGCTTCCTTGATTGCCTTGCCGCCGATTTCCCCGGCGGCTTCGTCGGCGCCGGTCTGGGCGACCTGAAAATAGGGATCGGTATCGAGTTTGGGTAGGAAGCCCACCGTTACAGGCGCTGTTGCGCATTGCTCGGCGGCCAGAGCGGTAGAGGCTAACAGGGCAATGCCCGCCGCCAATCCCAGGGCTTTGACTAAACGTCCGGTCATAATATTCCTCCGTGTTGATCCGATTCCAGGCTGGAATTGAGCAATCGGCGGTGCGTACCTGGAGTTTACGCATCGCCTTTCCGAAAGGGCTGGCCCAGTTTGAGCCGGCCGAAGAGATGTTGGGCTGCGTTGCTGACAGTCAGCGACAGGATCAGGAGCAGGCCGATCACGGTGCCCTGCGCATCGCCGCCGACTTGCAGCAGTCCGAGAACATTGCGGAGCGTCGCCACTAGCAGCATGGCCCAGAATACGCCGGTCAGTCGGCCTTTGCCGCCGAAGACGCTGACGCCACCGAGCAGCGCGATGGTGATGACGTCGAGTTCGATACCGACCGCGTTATCGGCCCGGGCATTGGCCAGACGGGCCGCGTAGACCATGCCGGCCATAGCGCAGACCACCCCGGAGGTAACGAAGAGGCCGAAGATGGTCCGCCCGAGTTGCACACCCGAATAGCGCGCCGCGTCCGGACTGCCGCCGATGGCATAGATGCGCCGGCCCACGGGCATTTTCTGTAGCGCCACGAGGAAGAGCGGGGCGAGGACGAGGAAGGGCACGATCGTCCACGGGATCAGCGTGCCCGGCACGTTGTTGATGCCGAAATCGAGGAAGGCATCAGGGAAGTCGTTGATCGAATTAACCCCGAGCAGGATGTAGCCGACCCCCCTGAACATCGCCATCGTGGCGAGAGTCACGATCAGCGAGGGAAGCTTGAGCCAGGTGACCATGAGACCGTTGAAGGCCCCGCAGGCGGCACCGGCCAGCAGCGTCAGGGCGATGGCGGGCACCAGCGGCATGCCGGCTTGTGTCAGCATGCCAAAGACCACGCTCGACAAAGCGAGGATGCTGGCGACGGAAAGATCGATCTCACGGCCGACAATGAGCAGCACCATCGGCAGCACGATCAGCGCGCGCTCCGAGACGCCGGCGATCGCCTGAGAGATGTTGAAGGCGGTGAAGAAATGCGGCACGCCAAAAATGGCGTAGACGATGACGATGATTGTCAGTACGGCGAGGAAATTGTCCCAGTTGCCGAAGCGCTCGATGAAGTACGGATGGCGGCTGTCGTTCATACCGTGACCTTTCGGATCCGGGTAGCCCGGCGCGACACATAGGCGTCGACGCCGACCGCAAGCAGGATGACGAGGCCGTAAATACCCTGCAGCCAGAGTGGGTCGACGCGGACCAGCGTCAGGCCGTTATTAATGACCAGGAGGGTTATCGAGCCGAGGGCAACGCCAAGGATCGAGCCGGCGCCGCCGCGGATGGCAACGCCGCCGACCACGACCGCGGCGATGACAGTCAACTCGAAACCCGAGGCCACGCGGGCATCGACGGTTGCGTAGCGCGACGCCCACAGGGCCCCGGTGAAACCCGAAAGCAGGCCGGAAAGCGCGAAAGCGAGCAGCACGCGGCGCTGCACCGGAATGCCGATAAGCACGGCGCCAGCGGGGTTGGAGCCGACGGCATAGAGTTCCCGTCCGATCGACAGCGACCGCAACCCCCAGCCAATCGCCGCTAAGGTTACGAGCGCGATGACGAGGATGGCCGGCACGCCGAAGAGGCTCGCGCTGGTCATATCGAGCCAGGCCTGCGGCACCTCATCGGCGCTGATCTGCATGCCGCCGGCCCAGAGGCTGTTGAGGCCCCGGAAGATCGACAGGGTTCCCAGCGTCACGACGATCGCGGGCACCCTGGCGTAGGCAATGACGACGCCATTGGCGATGCCGCAGACGAGGCCGATTGCGCAGGATAGCAGCAGGGCTCCCGCGACGCCGATTTCCGGATGCAGATGGAGGGTCGAAGCGGCGCCATAGGCCGCGAGCCCGATCATGGCGGCTACCGACAGGTCGATGCTGCGCGTCAGCACGACCAACATTTCGGCCGCAGCCACGATCATCAGCAGGCCAGCATCCATGGCCAGCGCCGACAGATTGGCGACGCTGAGCATGCGCGGATTAATTAGGAAGATCGGGATGACGACGGCAATGATCGCCGCGACGAGGCCGAGTTCGCGCCTGGCGAGGGAGCGGTGCGGCGAAGCGACTGCGATTTCGGGGCGCGGGCCCGGCTGGGCGGCATAGGGTTGGAGCGGCACGAC
Organism: Mesorhizobium sp. INR15; assembly: GCF_015500075.1. Lineage (NCBI taxonomy): Bacteria > Pseudomonadati > Pseudomonadota > Alphaproteobacteria > Hyphomicrobiales > Phyllobacteriaceae > Mesorhizobium > Mesorhizobium sp. INR15. The sequence goes on from NZ_CP045497.1 coordinate 117,610, forward strand.
GTTGGCGGCGAGCGCGTCGACGTCGGTCGCGGCGCGGATGACTTTTTCCTGGCTGGCCTCGTCGCGGCTGAACTCGCCCGCCACGTCTCCCTCGCGCAGCACGATCATGCGGTCGCACATGCCGAGGAGCTCCGGCAGCTCGGAGGAAATCAGGATGATCGCTAGCCCCTGCGAGGCAAGGCTCGCGATCATCGCGTGGACGTCTGCCTTGGTCTGGACGTCGATGCCCTGGGTCGGCTCGTCAAGGATGAGCACGCGCGGCTGGGTCGCAAGCCACTTCGACAGCACGACTTTCTGCTGGTTGCCGCCGGACAGGGTGCTGACCGCCTGATCGTAGCTGCCAAAGCGCAGCCGCAACCGGTCGAGATGCGGTTTGGCGAGCGCCAGCTCCTTGGTGCGCGAGATGAGGTTCAGCGTCGTCGTCTTGTCGAGTACGGTCAGCGAAGCGTTGTCGAGAATGGAGAAGTCCATCACCAAGCTTTGCCCGATGCGGTCCTCGGAGACGTAGGCGATGCCATGCTCCATGGCGTCCTTCGGTGAGCGAAAGGCCGATTCCGCGCCATCGATGGCAATAGTGCCGGCGGTCGGCCGGTCGATGCCGAACAAGACCCGGGCAATCTCGGTACGGCCGCTGCCGACGAGCCCGCCAAGGCCGAGGATCTCGCCGGCGCGCAGATCGAAAGACACGTCGCGAAAAGCGCCGTCACGGCCGAGGCCCTTGACGCTGACGACGGTGGCGCCCACCGCCGCATCATGGGTGGGGTAAAGACCGCTGAGCGTGCGGCCGATCATCAGTTGCACGGCGCGCTCGCGCGTCAGGTCGCTGGCGCGCTCGGTGCCGACTAGATGACCGTCGCGGAGCACCGCAATACGGTCCGCCACGCGATAGATTTCATCCATGCGATGGCCGACGAACATCATGGCGACGCCGTGGGCGCGCAGGTCGTTGACCACGGCAAACAGCCGTTCCACCTCTCGCTGGGACAGCGCCGCGGTCGGCTCATCCATGATGAGCACGCGGGCATCGAGCGACAGCGCCCGGGCGATCTCGACCAGTTGCTGCTCGGAGGTGCGCAAGCGGGCAAGCGGCGCGTCGATGTCGCAATTGAGGCCCACAAGATTCAACAGCCGCTCGGCATCGCTGCGCATCCGCCGATGGTCGACGGACCAGGAAGGGTTGGCGCCCGTCTGGCCGATAAAGAGATTCTCAGCGACGGTTAAATCAGGAAACAGCCCCGGATGCTGGTGCATCACGGCGATGCCAGCGCGCTGGGCGCTCAGCGGCGAGAAGAAATGCTCCGACTTGCCGCCCACCAGCACGCTGCCGAGGTCGGGCCGGTGAACGCCGGCGAGCAGCTTGACGCAGGTGCTTTTACCCGCGCCGTTCTCGCCCAGCAGGGCCAGGACTTCGCCTGCCCGCAAATCGATTGAGACGTCGGCAACCGCGACGGTGCCCCCAAAAACCTTGGTCACCCCGGAGAGGGAAGCGATGACGACGCTGGTTTCCGCATGCGCACTGGTGGCGGGCGTCAGCATCTTACTCGATCCCCCGGGACCGGCGTTCACTCGGCGCGCCGTCTCCGAGCGTCGTTCGCTTCGCGGCCACTGCACGGTTTGGCTGCATCAGTCCACCTCGCTGGCGTTCGAGCTAGCCGACTGCCAACGGCCGCCCTCGCCCAACCAATGAAGGGTTGGCTTTTCGTTATTATTTAAAGCAGATTACTATAATAGAAGGTTGTCTGCGTCAATGGGGCGTGATTTGATTATTTGCTTGGGCCGATGGCGCGGACAACGGGGCTAGGGGTGGCGTTCGCCATGGCCGCCTTATCGGTGCGTCCGGAGATCATTGATTTACGGTCGCAGCGCGACCTGTTCGGCCAATGCTGGCGCGACGGGTTGGCACAAGCGGGCTGGTGGCGTTGGCGTCTGCGATTGGCGGCTGGCCCGCGCGGTGCTAGCTGTTAGTGGCCTCAATATAAAGCAGTTTGCTTTCAATAACTGGCGGCAGGACGAGGGAAAATGGCAGGCGGCAGCAACTCGGTCCAATTGCGGCACTACAACGAGCGGGTCGTGCTTGATGCCATCCGGCGGTTTGGACAGGCCTCCAAGGCCGAGGTGGCGCGCTTCGCCCACTTGACGCCGCCGGCGGTCGCGGCGATCGTTCAGGCCCTCGTCGCGGCCGGCTATGTGAAAGAGAACGGCAAGCGCTTCGGCGGGAAGGGGCAGCCTTCCGCGATGTACGAGCTGGCGCCGGACGGGGCTTATGCCATCGGTCTCCATATCGGGCGGCGGGCGCTCGATGCGATCCTGATCGGCTTCTCCGGCCAGATTTGCGCCTTTGAGACGCATGATTACGATCACCCCAATCCCGACGAAATCCGGCGCTTGGGGAATGGCGTGGTGAAACGCTTCCACAAGCAGCTGGGCGAGGTCGGCAGTGCGCGCCTCGTCGGGGTCGGGATTTCGGCACCCTATTTCATCGGAGGCTGGGACGACGAACTCGGATTTCCCGCCGATGTCCGTGGCAAGTGGCGCGCCGTCAACCTGGCTTCCGGCGTGCTCGACACCGGGGGGTTGCCGGTGCTGGTGGAAAACGACGCCTCCGCCGCCGCGATCGCCGAGCTGATCTACGGCGCCGGAAAGCAATATGCCGACTTCCTGCACATTTCGCTCAGTACATTCGTCGGGGCGGGCCTCGTGCTCGACGGCACCCTGCAGACCGGCCCCAACGGCAACACCGCGGCGTTCGGCCCGTTTCCGGTAACCCATTCGTCGCTGCCATCCGTGCCAAGGCCAAAGGGCAAGTTCGAGGTGCTGTTGCACCGAGCGTCGATCTATACGCTGGTCAACCATTTGCGGTTTGGCGGGGTCGAGATCCGGCGGGTACGGGAACTGGACCCTATGCCACCGGGGGCCGGTCATTTGGTTTCGGAGTGGCAGGACGACTGTGCCGACGCCCTGGCCCAGGCAATCATCGGCAGTATCGCGGTTGTAGATGTACAGGCGGTGGTCATCGATGGCCTCCTACCGCAGTCCCTACTGATCGATACGGTGTCGCGTGTGCGGAATCGGTTCGCCGACATGGTGCCTTCAGGCCTAATCGCCCCCGAGATAATGGTAGGCACACTCGGCGCCAAAGCCTCTGCACTCGGCGCGAGCCTGCTGCCGATCTACTCGATGTTCGGTCCTGATACGGGCGTACTGATGAAAAAGGCCGTCGACAAGAAGCCGCTGATGGTGGGTTCGATGGTGTGACCTATCGCTGCTCTGGCCTCGGCTTGTGAGGGCGTTGGTGCACGGATCCGAAGTATCGTGGATAGGCGCTGGTGCGCGGATCGGCAGAAGGTCAGCATTCGCTCTTTGAGAAGTCGCCTATTTCGTTGCCTCCGCCGATGCCTCGCAACGAACGGATTTCGGACGTCCACAGGCAAGCATTCGGTTCAAAATGGTGACGCCGATCGCAGCCTCTGTCTGTTGAGCAAGGAATGAGCGAGCACGCAAACGCTTTGGCGCAGCCGCAGCCCAAACACCATGCCCAGCATCAAAGCAGTTTCGATAGCGAGATCAGAGTAGCGCGGCTGGCCACCACGCGTCTTGCGACGCGGGGCGGCCCAACCGATAAGAGCTTCCGGCGTGATCCAAAGGGTCAAACTGCCACGGCGACAAAGGCCGGCCTCATATTCCGCCCAGTTCGTCACTTTGAACTTCATTTTACCGATGCGATGACGGCGGTCGGCGTTATGTTTGTGTGGCATGCTGGTTCATTCAAGCTGGTGGGGATCTCAGCCGAATAAGCAAGAATCGTTGAAGTCTTATTCGTGCACCAACGCTGCCCAGATCCACGATACTTCGGATCCGTGCACCAACGCCGTTGTGCAGCTTACGCCGCCTGGATCGTTGCACAGGCGGGCTGATGAAAAACACCTCACGACTCGGCGAGCCTGCGATCGGGTCATTTGGTTCTGGAACTGACTTGGAATTTGAGTTCGAAGAAGATGAGCCAATCCTTGAAGTCGTCAGAAATTTGATAGTAGGCCTCGATACGTCTGAATCCCAGACTCTCGTACAGTCGCATCGCGGCTTTCTGGTTTTTGCTGGTGTCGAGACGTATCCCGTCATAGCCGGCGGAAGACGCATTCTGCATGATCCGCTCCGCCAGAGCCCGGCCCACTCCAAGCCCGTGGAACTCTGGCGAAACAAACATTCGCTTCATCTCGCAAAAGCCGCCAGGTAATGGCCGCAATGCCACACAGCCCGCGGGCTTTTCGTGGTGGTAGGCGATCAAAAGGCTGCCAAGAGGCGGTGCATACTTTCCGGGTAATCCCGCCAGCTCTCGTTCGAATTCCACTTCGTCGAAATACCGATCCACTCTATCTCGATCGATGGCACTGAGGTTGCGCCCCCACACGACGAAAGCGCGCATCAGTGTGCGCACTTGGTCCAAGTGAGCGAGCGTTGTCGCCTGCACAATTTGGGTCTTCTCGACGATGCTATTTTGCATTGCCTACTCCAAGGCTCTTTATCGAAGCCGTAGTCTGAACGTTTGGGATGACCTCGATATTCCCGTGGGCATGCCGGCCATCTCAGAAGCGCGCTCGGGCCAGGCCGCCTAGAGCGTTTGCGATGGAGGTGACCTCGACGCATCGCAGACCTCCATGGATGCGCCAAGCTCAGAAACGTGCCGTCGAGGACACTTGGCGCCACATCGGCCAGCTCGTCGAAACGTAAGCGCGAATTTCGCCGCACCTTTTTGCGTTGAGTGCCCCGAGGCATGAAGGTGTCCACCAAAATAGTTGAAGCGGTCATTCAATGGCCGACCTTCACGACCAGTGTCCAGGCGGTCGACACGCTGATTGCTCCCGACAGCATCGATGGCAAAATCGAAATGCTTCAGCGATATCCAACGATCCGGAAAATGGCGCCGGAATTCCTCTCGACGTTTGTGTTTCGTGGCCACGCTGTGGCGGCGAATCTCCTGCGCGCGCTATCCATGGTCGCCGATCTGTACCGCAAAGGGAAAAGAGCAATACCCGAAAGGGCACCCATATCCTTTGCACCGAGAGGCTGGATGCCGCTCATCCTGCAGGATGGCAAGATCGATCGCAGAGCTTATGAACTTTGCCTGTTCAGCGAATTGAAACGTCGCCTCGATGCCGGCGATGTCTGGGTGGAGGGCGCGAACCGTTTCCAGTCCTTCGAGAGCTTCCTCATTCCAACGCCAACATTCGAGTTGATGCGCGAGGAAGGTCCGCTTCCGGTCGCCGTCGATACCGATGTAGAAACCTATCTTAGGCAACAGCGCCAGACCTTGAACGACGGGCTGAGTGACCTTTCCCGTCTGGCCGAAGCCGGTGAGCTCGACGATGTCGAATTGGCCGGCGCGGGTTTCAGCGTCACGCCGCACAAGGCCATGTTCCCGGACATCGCGAAGTCGCTGAAGCCGAAGGTGGAAAACCGCCTGCCTGCCGTCCGCATCACCGACCTGCTGCTTGAGGTGGACGCCCGCACGGGATTTTCGAATGCGTTCACCCATCTGCGCCCCGGGCGCACGGCCGACAACAAGCTTGGCCTACTTACCGCCGTTCTGGCGGACGGCATCAATCTCGGACTCACCAGAATGGCGGATTGTCCCCCGGGCTGACGATGCGCCAACTCGCCTGGGCGCACGACTGGCATATCCGGGAGGAAGGTTACACCGGTGCGCATGCCATCCTTGTCAATGCCCAGAGGCAATTGCCTCTCGCGAAATTGTGGGGCGACGGAACCACCTCATCCTCGGACGGGCAGTATTTTCCGGCTCGAGGGCACGCCGAGGCGATCGGCGACCTCAACGCCCGCTATGGCCCTAACCCCGGCGCCAAATTTTATCGCTTCACCTCCGACCAGTATGGCGCGTTCCACATCATCGCCATGAACGCCAATGCGAGCGAGGCCATCTACGTTCTCGACGGTCTGCTCTATCATGGAAGCGATCTCGCCATCGAAACCCATTATGTCGACACCGGCGGGGTCAGCGACATCTTGTCGGGTTCCAGCTTGTGCCCCGGCTGCGCGGTCTCAAGGATCGCCGGCTCTATCTATTCCCAGGCGACAAGCCTCCCGAAAACCTCGCCCCGCTCGTTGGCGAGCCCATCAACGTTGAGCGGATCAAGGCGAAATGGAATGACATCCTGCGTCTGGTTACCACTATCCGTTCCGGCCAGGTGCGGCCCTCGACCCTGCTGGCGAAACTGTCCGCATTCCCGCGCCAAAACGGACTGGCGCTCGCCCTGCGCGACATCGGACGCATCAATCGATCCATCTTCCTGCCGCAATGGTGGCAGAACCCTGAAATGCGCAGGAACGCCACCGCCGGTCTCAACAAGAGCGAGGCCCAGAACACTCTGGCCCGGGCGCTGTTCTTCAATCGTCTCGGAGAGCTGCGGGACAGAACCTTCGAGAGCCAGTTCTACAGGGCGTCCGGGCTGAACCTGCTCATTATTGGAACACGCTCTATCTCGAACCGACTTTCGCCGAGCTCAATCGCGAAGGCATTGCCACGCCGGCCGACGTGATCAAGCACATCACGCCGCTCGGATGGCAGCATATCGCCTCACCGGCGATTACATCTGGACCCCGACTGACGGCCTCGACCTCAGGCCGCTTCGGCGCGAGACGTCCATGCTGGCCGCTTGATCATCATATGTTCTCAAATGTCGGACAGATTCATCACTTTCGTGTCGTGACGCCGTAGTGTCCTCGCGCGGGTGGTGGGAAGGAACTGCAATCTCGAGCTGGTCATCGACGACATCCGGGCCGAGCTCGCCGGCCGCCCCTACGAGTTGGTGTCGGTCGCCGGCGGCTGGCAGCATCGCACCAGAAAGGTTTTTGGCGACGCTATCCACGCCGCCTTTGGCACGGCGGCGGGCGAGGGGGCAAAAGAGCTGACGCAGGCGGAGGCGCTCGTCTTGATGTGCATTGCTTATTTCCAGCCGATCACCCGTAGCGAGCTGTCTTCCTTCTTCGGCAAAGAGGTCTCGCGCGATCTGATCGGCGTGTTGCGCGCGCAGGAGCTCATCGCCTCGGGGCCGCGCAGTCCGTAGCCGGGCGCGCCCTACACCTATGTGACGACGAAAAATTTTCTGTCGCAGTTCGGGCTCGACACGCTGCGCCAGCTGCCGGATTTCGAGGCGCTCGAGGACGCCGGGCTGCTATCGAAGGAGAAGCTGCTGGCCGGCGATATTCCAGCCGGGTTGCCTAACGGAGAGGACGAAGACGGTATCGTTGAGGACCAGGTGTCGTGAGCGGGGCGTTGTCGCGTTGCGACCGCAGTGACAGGCGATCAATCAGGACCAGGATGACTGGTCGTGCGGCAGCCGGAGATCGGGATCGTGAACCGCGACATGATCGCCGTCGACAAGATTGGCCGGAAAGATCACCAGATTGGTGCCGCCGGCATGACGCAGCGACGGAAACAGGATGCCGCGAAGCCCGACCGTGATGAACAGATCCGCGAGCTTCCACGACGGGGGGATTTTCTTGTCGATGCGCGCGATCTGGCGCCAGGGACAATCCCATTCCTGCCAGGCGCCGTCCCATATGTCCGGGTCGAATCCCTGCGAAAGGTCGGCGACCTCGGCGAGTGTGATCTTATAGGCGGCAAGGGTGGCCGGCGGGGTGATGCTGGCGCCCTGTCTGTATTCATCGAGCGCCGTCTGGGCCGAACGGGACAGATAAAGCGCTTCGACGCCTGGTCGGTTGAAGCGACCGCCGTCAATCGCCGCGCCTGCACCGCTGGTCGGCAGGAAAGCCCATTTGGGTGTCAGATAGCGATGGAAGATCTCGTCCGGACCGATGCGGGTGATCTTCACCCGCGCGCGCCGTTCTCGAGATCCCGGATGAAGGCCAGAACCGCTTCGACCTGGCCGTCAGCGACGAGCTCGGCCGCCGTGCGATGGCCATAGTCGGCAATAGGTTCATTTCGATACCAGTAGATCGCCTTGTCAATGTCGCCGGTGAGTTCCGTTGCGGCCGAGATCACTTTTACCATCTCGCGCATCCGGCCTTGTAGGCGCTCCGATGTGGGATTGCGTAGCGTGTTGCGGTGGACACCGGTTAACTGGGCCAGGTTGGCCACCTTCACGCCGAGCGCCTGCGACAGGCGCTTCGGCGAGATGTAGGGTGTGCGCGGCTCCTGCAAGCTGTCGACAAAACCTGAGACCACTTTCGATTGTGCGAGCTGTGCGTGGGTCATGACAAATCTCCGCTCTCTCATACGCACAATATATGCACATTTTTAGGCATAGCAAGTGAACAGAGCCTGGCGCCTTCCAGCGCACTGCTTGTGCTTCTCCATCCTCGTAGCGGATAGCAACTAGCGGCAGCAATGCGCCTCATATTGGTCATACAATGGTCGGCCGGGGCCGCTAGGAGCCCGTCCAGTTAGCGTTCCGGTCGGGTTCATTTCATTAGATAGTCTGATTGCGACAGGCTCTCGGGTGACGATAGCCTGGTCAGGAGGCCCTGAGGAGGCTTCCCAGCTTCACGAGGTTGTGGGCGGTGCAGATAATCGCCCATTCGGCACGCACGTTTGCCAGTCCCCGCAACAGGAACTGGCGGAAGCCGCGTGCCTGCTTGATCTGCCCGAACACCGCCTCCACGATCTGCTTTCGCAGTCGGTAGGGGGTCTCGAAGCCGCCGTCGGCGATCTTTTTTCTCATTGCCTGTGTCAACGGTCCGCCGCCCTTGCCGTTGTCGGCGGTGGGGTGTTTGGCGCGTCCGGTGGCGATGTAGCCATCGATCCCGCGTTGGTCGAGGCTGGCGAGGTTGACTTCGCTCAGATAGCCGCTGTCGGCGGACGCTTGCTCCGGTTTGCGGCCGAGATTGGCTTGGATGCCATCGACCAGCGGCACCAACTGGCCATAGTCGCTCGTGCTCGGCGTCAACCCGTGTGCAACGATGATCTGCGCTTTGCCGTCGACGGCCGCCTGCGCGTTATAGCCCTGGATGAAACCATCCTTGGTTTTGAGAATGCGGCTTTCAGGATCGGTGAAGTTGCGCTGGGCCTTCGCGGCGGGCTCGTCGGATGGCGCAGCCGCGGGCTTGCCGGTCTTCTTGCGGCCCTCGGCCTCGCGGCTCTTCTGCTTCTCGGCCTCGATGCGGCGCTCCTCGTCGGCCGCGGCCTTCGCCTCGGCCTCCAGTTCAGCCTTGGCCTGGGCGATCCTGGCGATCCGCCTCTGTTTGTCGGCGACCCAGCCGGGCAGTTCGTCACCTCGTTTGTTGCCGTGCAGCTTGTCCTCTTCGGCATCCGCCGCCTCAGCGGCGGCCAGCCAGCGATCGACCTCCGCCTGCAACTCGGCTTGGCGCTTCTTCATGTGCTGATAGCTCATCGCCTTGTGTTTGGACGCGTTCGCCTTGATCTTGGTGCCGTCGAGCGCGACATGCCCGAGCCGCACCAGCCCGGCCTTCTCGGCCAGCTTCAACACCTGCACGAACAGCCCGGCCAGCTGTTTGAGGTGCCGCTTGCGGAACTCGGAAATGGTACGGAAATCCGGCGCATCCAGCGCCGCGATCATCATGAAGTCGGCGCGCTCAACGCACGCCTTGGCGATGCGCCGGGAGGAATAGAGGCCGCTCGCATAGCCGTTGAGCAGCAGCGCCACCATCAGCCGCGGATCGAACGGCGGCTGGCCAAGCGCACTCCTATAGCTGCTGGTAATCTCGCTCAAATCGAGGCTCTCCCGCACCAGATCCACGATGAACCGTGACAGGTGGTCCCTCGGCACAAAATCCTGCACGCTCGGCGGCAACAACTGCGGCTGATCAATCTTCCACGCGCGAAAATGCTTGCTCATGGTCGCAATTAGAATCAGACTCGTGCCCAATTGAACAGCGACTACTCGGACAGGCTCCTAGCGGACATTCAGCGGGATAGCCGTGTCGGCCATAACCCGGATCGCGACATGAGAAACTCCGGGCAGTTCCGCAGGCGCCTGGAGGACGGCGATTGACGAATTTGGAGATGACGCCGGGAGAGCAGCGCTTACCCGTATAGCGCAAGCACAGCTCGTCGATCTCACGTGGTGGTGTATTCGAAGTGGTCTTGCAAAATCCTAAGCGCGCTGTGGCTGTCGAGCCACTCGTTGGCGGTACGGACTGGATCTTGGTCGTCCATTGCTTCCTCCCAGATTGATGAGCTCCAGCCTTGACATCATACATGGCCATCAGGCGGTCCCGTTTCGAGGTTGGGAAATCTTCAGCTTGAGGATTACGACTGGCCTTTCGCCGTCCGGTCGCTGTTCTCGAATGGCCGAGTAAGATTGGTAACGCAACGACCGCACTCTGCTATAGCCGTCCTGATGGCAGTCATTCGCTCAAAAGGGGTCGGTTTCGTTGCTGCCTTGGGGCTCCGCCACGAGTGCCCCACGCCATAACCCAGAAATGTGACCCTCCACACATTTCAGTGCCGCTGAACACTTAACGCCGCCAGCATAGGGAATCTTCCCACAAAACATAGGGAAAGGCTCCGATGCGCGCGCCTGGTGAGCGTGATCAATGTCCACCCGCGCTCAAATCGGGCGTAAATCAATACAGAAGGGAAACCTAATATGCCTCGCTATGTGGTCGAACTGTTGATTTCCATCCAGAACTGAGCCGGGTTTTCCATCGAGAAGTGAGCCACCTCTGATTATGGATTTCGGGTCATGCTGGGGTCAAGGCATGGTTGGTCTCCTTCTTTTTCTTGGCAGCAGCGGCTGAGCTTGCCTTGAACCGGAAGCTGTCGTTTCCCGTTTCCAAGATGTGGCATCGGTGGGTCAGGCGGTCGAGCAAGGCGGTGGTCATTTTGGCGTCGCCGAAGACCGTGGCCCATTCGCTAAAGCCGAGGTTCGTGGTGATGACGACGCTGGTGCGCTCGTAGAGCTTGCTCAGCAGATGGAAGAGGAGAGCCCCGCCCGAGGCGCTGAACGGCAGGTAGCCCAACTCGTCCAGGATCACGAGGTCGAGCTTGGCCAGGGCCTCGGCAATCTGTCCGGCCTTGCCTTTGACCTTTTCCTGTTCGAGGGCGTTGACCAACTCGATGGTGGAGAAGAAGCGGACCTTCCGGCGATGATGTTCGATGGCCTGAACGCCAAGGGAGGTCGCGACATGGGTCTTTCCGGTTCCCGGTCCGCCGATCAGCACGACATTCTGCGCCCCGTCCATGAACTCGCAGCGATGCAGCGTCCGAACGGTGGCCTCGTTGATCTCGCTGGCGGCGAAGTCGAAGCCCGAGAGGTCCTTGTAGGCCGGGAAGCGCGCGGCCTTCATGTGATAGGCGATGGAGCGCACTTCGCGTTCCGCCAACTCTGCCTTCAGCAACTGCGACAGGATCGGGATAGCAGCTTCAAAGGCTGGCGCGCCTTGCTCGATCAGATCGGTGACGGCTTGCGCCATGCCAGACATCTTCAGGCTGCGCAGCATGATGACGATGGCGCCGCTGGCGGGATCATGACGCATGGCGGCCTCCAGCGATCTGGGCACGAAGGCCGTCATAGCGTTCTACGTTCGCCTTGGGTTCGCGGTGCAGGGCCAGGGCCTGCGGGGTATCAAGTAGCGGCCCGCCGATCACCTTGCCGTCGATCAGGCGGTGCAACAGGTTCAGGACATGGGTCTTGGTCGGCACGCCCTCGGTCAGCGCCAGCTCCACGGCGGTGAGCACGGCCTGTTCATCGTGCTGCAGCACGAGGGCGAGGATATCAACCATCTCCCGATCGCCGCCGGGTTTGCGCAGCATGTGATCCTGCAACTGTCTGAAGGCAGGTGGTAATTCCACGAAGGGTGCGCCATTCCGAAGGGCGCCGGGCTTGCGTTGAACGACCGCCAGATAGTGCCGCCAGTCGTAGATCGTCTTCGGCGGCAGGTGGTGGCTACGTTCAATGATCCGGGCATGCTCACACAGGATATTGCCCTCGGCCGCCACGACCAGCCGGTCCGGATAGATCCGCAGGCTGACAGGCCGGTTGGCGAACGACGCCGGAACACTGTAGCGATTGCGTTCGAAGCTGATCAGGCAGGTGGGCGACACGCGCTTGCTCAACTCGATGAAGCCGTCAAAGGCGACGGGCAAAGGCATCAGCGCGGCCCGCTCTTCGGCCCAGACATCGTCAATCGTGCCAGCCAGCGTGCCATGGGCCGTCTCGCGCCACAGCTCCAGGCAACGCTGTTCCAGCCAGGCATTCAGTGCGGCCAGGTCGGGGAAGTCCGGCATCCCTTGCAGCAGCTGGTGGCGGGAATCCCGAACGTTCTTCTCGACCTGCCCTTTCTCCCACCCTGCCGCCGGATTGCAGAACTCGGGCTCGTAGACATAGTGGTTTGTCATGGCGAGGAAGCGCATGTTGATCTGCCGCTCCTTGCCCCGCCCGACACGGTCCACCGCCGTCTTCATGTTGTCGTAAATCCCGCGCCCGGGCACGCCGCCAAAGACCCGGAACCCCTGCCAATGCGCATCGAACAGCATCTCGTGGGTCTGCAATGGATAGGCGCGCAGAAGATAGGCCCGGCTGTGCGACAGCTTGATATGCGCCATCTGCAGCTTCGTGCGCTCACCACCCAGAACTGCAAAGTCCTCGCTCCAGTCGAACTGGAAAGCCTCGCCCGGGCGGAAAGACAGCGGAACAAAGGTGCCGCGCCCCGTGGTCTGTTGCTCGCGATGGCGATCTGCCCGCCACCCCCGCGCAAACGCTGCCACTCGGCCATAAGAGCCAGTGAAGCCGAGCGTCACAAGATCGGCATGCAACTGCTTCACGGTCCGGCGCTGTTTGCGCGACTTCCCGGCCTCAGTCCTCAGCCAGCCGGATAGCTTCTCGGCGAAGGGGTCAAGCTTGCTCGAACGATCGGGTGTCGCGAATTTTGGCTCGATGGTGTCCGCCGCCAGATGCTTGGTCACGGTATTCCGCGACACTCCCGTTAGCCGCGCAATCTCGCGGATCGACAGCTTCTGCCGCAAATGCATCCGTCGGATGATGTTTAAAAGTCCCATGTGGATCACTCCGTTGCCCCGCCGCTCACCGCTTTGGGGAAGGTTCACATGGCTCAATTCTCAGTGGAAATTATGCACCCACCCGGCTCAGTTCTGGGTGGAAATCAACACTCGTATCCCATAATCGTAGGCGGTTGTCCAAACCTCAGGACAACAATCCTCCATCGGCGCCAACCGTCTCAGATAGCCAATTCGTAGGTAGTCCGTGTGAACAGTTCCGGGGTGCCGCCGGTATGCCAAAAGACCACCTTGGCATCGGGCGCGATACGGCCCGCGCGCACAAGAGCGATTAACCCACTCATGGCCTTCGCCGTATAGGTCGTGTCGAGCAGAATGCCGTCGCTGCGCGCGAGCGTCAAAAGGGCTGTCCTGCCCGCCTCCGACACCTGACTGTATCCTGGACCCACGAAGCTGTCATCTACCCAAACGGCGGCTTTGTCCTCGATGCCGAGTAGTTCTGCCGCAGCGCGCCGATGCCTGGCGATCTCTCCGGACAGGACATCTTTTTTCCAACTGGCGCTTACCGCCAGCACCGAAGTACCTGGCGAAAAGAGTTGGGTTCCCAGCGACAGGCCGGCCGCCGTTGAACCGGTTCCACCGGCGACGACGAAAAGATCAGGGGCTCCTCCGTCGGAGATCTGCCGCATGATCTCAGCGACTGCGAGTACATACCCAACGGTCCCTTCGGCTGTTCCGCCGCCGAGCGGTATGACAAGCGCGCGCCGACCCTGTGTCGACAGGATTTCGGCCCGCGCTGCCATCCTGCGGTCGATCTCGGCATAATCGGCATCTTCGTGGTAGTGCAGTTCAGCACCGAGGATGCTGGAAAGAAGCACGTTGCCGGTAAGGTTGTCGGGCGAACGTCCGCGCAGATGCAGTTCGCAAGCAAGGCCTTGGCGGGCTGCTGCCGCCGCTGTCTGCCTTGCGTGGTTGGATTGAATGCCGCCCGTCGTCAAAAGCGTGTCGTAGCCTTCGTCTAGCGCCTTTCCAACGATGAATTCGAGTTTGCGCAGCTTGTTGCCGCCGGCGCCGAGGCCCATCAGATCGTCCCGCTTGATGAGCAGATCGATACGGAGCGATTGACCCAGACGTTCTGCCCGTTCAAGGGGCGTCGGAAGGCTGACGAGAGAGTGACGCTTGAGCGCGGCAATGCGGGCGCGCACGGCGTCTATAGGGTCGCGGCTCACTGTCGGCCACAGATTTTTGCTGCCGCCCGGGCATAGACTTGCGCAGCGGTCATGAGGTCCAGTAAAGCCATGCTCTCGTCGGCCACGTTGATCTCTTCAACCTTTCCGGGACCATAAATCACGGTTGGTATGCCCGCCCTCCCCAGGTGCGAAGCATCGGTGCCGAAATAGACCTGCGGATATAGTGGGCCGATATAGGGCTCGGCTCCAGCCAGTTCCCTATGAGCCTCTGCGACAGCTCGAACAACAGGCTCGCCGCGCTCGACATGAAATGGATGCTGCTGGCAAAAGTCAGGCCTGGCGATAAGCTCCGCCGTCACAGAGGAGCCATTGGTGGTCGCCGCCCCTGCCTTCTCGACCGCTGCGCGGATATCAGCGAGCACGCTTTCGGGCGTCATGCCCGGAACGGTACGAACGTCGACAAGCGCTTCGGCACGGTCGGCATGCATCGACGCCAATGTGCCACCACTGACCTGCCCGATATTCAGGTTCGGCAGATCCGGAAAATCCTGATGCGGCACATAGGACAGGCAATGCTCGCCGATCGCAGCGAGCGCGGGGATCAGCGCGTGGATCGCATTCGGCCCTTCCGCCTTGCGGCAGACATGCACGGAGACGCCGGAAGCTTTCATGCGGATCTGCGTTACCCCCACGTGGCAAGTCATTACGCGTAGGTCGGTCGGCTCGCCGTTGATAGCGAGGTCCGCTGAGAGGCCCGACTCGATCAGATGCAGCGTGCCCAACCCCAACGTGTCGCATTCGGCCATGACCGCCGACAGGATAATGCGGCCGCAAAGCCGATCACGCCTGTCGTGAAGGATTTCCATCGCCGCGATCATTGCGCCGACGGCACCTTTCATGTTGTTGATCTCAGCGCCGTAGAGCCTGCCGTTCGCAACAAAAGGCTCAAAGGGTGGATGGGAGTACCCTTCCGGGACGGGAAGCGTGTCGATGTGGCCGTTGAAAAGCAGCGTCGGGCCAAGCCGTCCGGTTTCCAGCGTGCCAATAATGTTGGCGCGTCCAGGCAACACTTCCTGGCGCGTCACGGCCAGTCCGATCCGCGCCATTTCGCTGGCGACCCAATCACCGATTTTGCCCTCGGTGCCAGAAACGCTCGAATGCGCGCACAGCGACGACACGATCGCTATGATTTTGTCAGGGTTAGGAAAGGAAGCCGGAATATCTACGTTAGGTCGTGGCACGATCTGAACCTCTCGGAGGTTAGAGTGTTTGGAAAAGGCGGCAATCCATCGTTGGAACCGCAGTGAAGCCGGCAAGCCTGAAGCAATGCCATAGCAACGCCAGATTGCTGGTGATCACCGGCTTACGGATCTTCCGTTCAAGCTCTGTGACGATCCGCGCCGTGGGAAGGCCCGTGCAGCTCAAGATCACCCCGTCGCAGTCGGTTCTGGCCAGACCCTCGGCAAACCGCGAGATATCCTCTTCCTCCACATCCTGGAGCTCGTAATCGTCGAGTTCGCCAGCGTGTATGCCGCGTACAGCGACTGGATCCGCACCGCATTCACGCAGATAGGCTGCGAGCCTTTCGTTGATCGCCGGCGAATAAGCCGAGCCGACGGCCGGGCGTGTGATGCCAAGTTCGGTAACTGCTGCCGCGAGTGCTGTGCTTGCGGTGGTCGCAGGAATGCCCGCTGCTTCTGTCAGCCTCCGATTTAGTTCGACGTTGCCGGCCTTCCCGGCATAAAAACTGCCGCTGGTGCATGCCCATGCGATGACCGACGGGCGGATCGGCATCAGTTGCTCCACCGCAGCGACGGCCCCATCCGCCGAGATCGCCATGTTCTCAGCCGTCACTCGCCGCGGATAGACGACCCGCGCCGCATGTGTTTCTACTCCCTCTGGCAATATTCGCCGCAGGTCCGGCTCGATCGTAAGATCGCTATCGAGTACGAGAAGTCCAATCCGTCCCTGTCGTCCATACATCGCGAAACCTCAATTCTGGTCAATGCGCCGAAGGTCGAGATGCCCCCAGGCGTCTACTTCGAGACGCCAACCCGGCGGCACGAAGGACGTTGCGGTCGGCTCGGTGACAATCGCCGGACCTGCAAGTTCGCCGTTGGCGCCAAGCCCATCGCGATCCGCGAATAGGCAGCGTTCAGCTCCAGGCATCCTGGTGTGCTCGACTACCGGGGGCGCCCATGCGCCCTGCATCATCACCGGCATGGACGGCACGGCCACGACAGCAAAGCCGGTCACGCGCACATTCATCAACTCTATGCCTGCGTCGGGATCGTCGTAACCGAATTTTGCCAGATGCAGCGCATGGAACCCCTCGGCCAGGTCCGCCAGAGTGGTACTGTCAGGTAAGGCGATGGGAACCAGCAACTCTGATGCCTGGCCGACATAGCGTACATCCGCATGGCACATCCAGTCGATCGTTCTACCTGCGGCAAGCGCGGTCATTTCAGTTTCGGCCGAACGACGCAGGGCCGCGAGTTCGTCGCGAAGCGCGTCATCCGAAATGTCGGTCAGGCGCACCGGCCAGGCGCGAAGATAATCCCTGCGCAGGTTGGCCGAGAGCAGGCCCAGGGCGGAAAAGGCGCCCGGAAAGCGCGGGACGATGACATGGTCAATGCCAATTTCGTCGGCAACGCTGCAAGCATGCAGTGGACCGGCGCCACCAAACGCTACCAGCGAGAAATCGCGCGGGTCGTGTCCCTCCCGTACGGTCACCAGCCTGACCGCGTTGGCCATCTTGACGTTTGCGAGCTTCAGCGTCATCGCGGCGACGTTCTCGGGAGAGACCTCCATAGCTTTCGCGACTGGCTCGAAAGCCTGTCGTGCGGCATCGGCGTCAAGGCGAATCTCGCCACCGAAGAACAGGCCGTCCCGCAGTAGGCCGAGCGCGCACAACGCGTCAGTAACGGTCGGGCGTTCTCCACCGCGCCCATAACAGGCGGGACCAGGCTGTGCGCCGGCGCTTTGCGGACCGACCTTCAGCATGCCGCCGTCATCCAGCGTTGCGATCGATCCGCCGCCTGCACTGACTGTCTCGATGGCGAACATGGGCAGGGTGATCGGAAGACCATCTATGTGAAAGCGGGTCGAGATCACGGCGTCTTGTCCGGCGATGACGCAGACATCGGTGCTGGTGCCGCCCATGTCGAACGAGATTAGGTTGTTCACCCCCTTCTGCCGCGCCAGATGCTGGGTCGCGAGCACGCCGCCGGCTGGCCCCGACAGACAGGTAGTCGCAGCGTACGCGCCCGTCATCGCAAGCGGCAGTACGCCGCCGTTCGAGCCCATCACATAGATGCCACCGTCGAAGCCCTTGTCGGCGAACCGCCCCGCGAAGCGATCTAGATAGTGGGATACTTTTGGTCCGACATATCCCGATATCGTCGTGGTGCTGGTGCGCTCGTATTCCCGAAAATGTGGTGCGATCGCACTCGATCGCACCACATAGCAGGACGGCAGCAGGCCGGCGAGGATGGCCGCCGCCCGTTCCTCATGATCGGGATTTGCATAAGCGTTGATGAAACTGACCGCGACTGCTTCCACGCCTGCATCGCGCAACGTGTCCGCCAATGCCCGGATTCCTGTCTCGTCCAGCGATTCGACGACTCGTCCATTCGCACCAATCCGTTCGTTGACCTCGAAGCGCAGATGACGAGGCACCAGCGGCTCGATTTTACGTATGTAAAGATCCCAGATGTTGCCTCGCTCTTGCCGCTGCAATTCCAGCACGTCACGGAACCCAGCAGTGGTGACGAGCGCGATCACCGCGCCCTTGCGTTCGAGGATCGCGTTGGTGGCGACGGTGGTGCCGTGCACGATGGAGCGCAGGGTCGAAAGTGGCTGGCCGAGACGGCTTGCCGCATCCGCGGCGCCGACCGACTGGTCTTTGGGCGTTGACGGTCCCTTCGTGACCTTTACTCGGCCGTCGGAACCAATCATGACGACGTCGGTAAACGTTCCTCCGACATCGATCCCGATGTCATAGGTATGTGCTGTCGCGGTCGTCATTATGAGTGCGCTCCCTTAGCCGGAGCAACAGCTCCTCGCTCTGAATTTCGGGTGACCTTTCCGGCCAGCAGATCGGCGTCGATCAGTTTGGTGCTCCTTTGGCCCGGATCGCCAAATCCCCCGCCGCCGCCCGAGACGACGCGCACGACGTCACCTCTGTTTAGCGAACAGCCGGTCTTGGAGGGCAGGCGAATCTCCTCGTTGTCGCGCAGGATTGAGAAGCTTCCGACGGTTCCAGGGGCACCGCCCGCCGCCCCGGTAGGTGGAAAGCGATGACGATCAGCATACCCGAAGAAGTTGACGCCGTCGTCGAGCACTTCAAATTCTCGCACCGAACCCAACCCGCCGCGAAACTTCCCCGCGCCTCCGGTATCGGGCAGCAATTCGTAACGGCGTACCCGAATGAACGGATGGTCAAGTTCCAGTGCTTCGGCCGGGGTGATACGGCAATTGGACAGCGGCGCGTCGAGCATATCGGCCCCGTCGCCGATTGGCGTGCCGCCCCAACCGCCACCGATATCCTCGATGAAGATGCTGTAATCGGCGCCGGTCTGGCGCGTCAGCCCGACCGTGGTGTTCACATGAAAGCCGAGGCCGGCGACGCGGTCCGGTATCGCTTGGCGCAAAGCGAGCAGGATAGCGTCAAAGACGCGGTAGGCGCCACACATCCGGGCACGGGTCGCGGCAGGGGGGAGCGGGTTGAGAATGGATCCAAGCGGCGCGGTAATCCGGATCGGCCGATAGCATCCATCATTAGCCGGTATCGTATCCCGGCCGGCGGTAATGCCCATCTTGATCGCGCTGAATGCGCTTGAACAGGTCGATCCGAACGGTACGTTCAGGAATTCGGCGATCTGAGGGGAAGACCCGGTCAGGTCGACATGAATGCCCTTCCTATCGATTTCAAGCGTCACCTTGATCGGGATTGAATCCGTGCTGCCGATGCTGTCGTCGATCTGATCTTCGCTCGAATAGCTGCCGTAGGGAATGGCGGCGATGGCCTTGCGCATCAGCTTTTCAGAGTGGTCCATGGCCGCGCTCATGTACTGGGTCAACGTACCTGCGCCGTAACGGTCGGCGAGCTCGAGGACGCGGCGCCGACCTACATCGTTGGCCGCTAGTTGTGCCTGGATGTCGCCCCAGGTCACACCGGGGGCGCGGAAATTGGCATGAACGAGATCGTAAAAAACCCCGCCTTTGACGAAGTCGCGGTTACGATTGAGCCTGAGGGCTGTAAAGCGCAGGCCTTCCTCGTAGAACTCCCGCGCGCCAAGGGTCAGCCCGGCACTTCCACCGCCAATGTCGACGTGGTGCGCGATGCTGGCTGCAAAGCCCAGCAGAACACCACTCCGATAGATCGGCGTGAAGATGGTGATGTCCTGCAAATGCTGCCCGCCGATAAACGGGTCGTTGGTGACGAAGACCTCGTCTTCGTCGATCCGGCCCTCGTATTTTGCCAGACAGGCCTGCATCGGCAGCGACAGCGAACTCATCTGCACGGGAATGTGCTCGGCTTCGGCCACGATGCGGCCCTGGGCGTCGAGCATCGCACAGGAACAGTCCCGCGCTTCGCGGATGATGGTCGAGCGAGCGGTCAACAATAGGTTGACGCCCATCTCCTCGCTGATGGCATGGAATGCGCTCATCAAAACGTTGAGCGTTACCGGTTCGATGGTCAAGAAACGACCTCCTTGAGTGTAGCTTCGCGTTCGAACAGGCACCGCAGAAAGGCCTGGGCACGCTCCGTACGCGGTCTGGTGAATATCTCGGCGGGTTTTCCCACCTCGAGGATGCGGCCATGGTCGACCATGACGACACGGTCGGCGATTTCGCGGGCGAAGCCCATTTCGTGTGTGACGATGACTTTCGTTACGCCGTCATGCGCGATGTCCTTGATGACCTTCAGCACCTCGCCGACGAGTTCCGGATCAAGCGCCGAGGTCGGCTCGTCGAACAACAGGATCTTCGGATTCATCGCCAAAGCACGGGCAATCGCCACGCGCTGCTGCTGGCCTCCGGACAGTTCGGCCGGATAGGCGTCGAGCTTGGCGCTCAGTCCGACTTTTTCCAGCAGTGCGCGCGCTGCCGTTTCGGCCTCGCCGCGCGTCTGCCGGCTGACCTTAATCGGCCCGACCGTGACGTTGGCGAGCACGTTGAGATGCGGGAACAGGTTGAACCGCTGGAACACCATCGCACTTTGACGGCGCGCTTTGAGCGCGATTTCATCCATCCGGCGAAAATGCAACTTGGGGCTCCCTGGAGGTCTATCGAAAATAACCTTTTGATCGATCGTGAGGCGTCCTTCGCTTGGCACCTCCAGCAGGTTGATGCAGCGAAGCAACGTACTTTTGCCCGATCCGCTTGGCCCGATGATCACAACGATCTCACCCTGGCTCACAGTCAGATCCACGGCGTTCAGCGCAACGTGGGACCCGAAACGCTTGGTAATACCCGCGAGTTCGATCATCGCCTTGTCAGCTCTGTCATTCATGGGCGTCGAACCCCCGCGAGCTGCGCTTTTCCAGCCAGCGGATCAAAATGGAAAGTGGATACGAAAGCGTCAGATAGATCGCGGCGACCATCAGATAGATGTCCATCGCCCTGAAGGTGATCGCGACGCGAAGCTGGCCTGCGCGCAGCAGCTCGGAGACGGTAATGGTTGCGGTCAGGGCGGAATCCTTGAGCATGGAAATGAAGTAGTTGCCGATTGGCGGAAGGATCACGCGTATAGCCTGCGGCAAGATGATCACGCGAAGCACGCTCGAACGTGTCATCCCGATCGATGCCGCCGCCTCCCACTGGCCGCGATCAACGGAGAGAATGCCGGCGCGGTAGACCTCGGACAGATAGGCGCCGTAGTGTATGCCGAGCGTCAGGAACCCCGCCATGAACGGCTCAAGCCGGATTCCGTAACTCGGCAGTCCGTAGTAGACGATGAACAGTTGAACGAGCAGCGGCGTCCCGCGGATAACCTCGACGTAGAAGCCGGAAATGAACCGTAGCGACCGCCTGCGACTCATTCGCCCAATGGCGGCAACGAGGCCAAGAACGAGAGCCAGGCTCATCGCGCATACCGAGATCGTTACGGTCGTCACCGCCCCTTTGAGCAGAAGGGGCATGACCTGCGCGACGAGCGAAGACCTGAGAGATTCCATAAGATTTCACGCGGCCTAGTTGGCGATCGGGAAGAACGGAACCTGGTAGTGATGGAGTATGTTCTTGATGGTTCCGTCGTCACGCAGCTTGGTCACCACCTCATCAAAAGCCTTTTTTAGACTTTCGTCTCCCTTGCGGAGGCCTACGCCAGCGTTGAAGCGCTCGTCCGGCACGAACTCGTCAACGATCTTGATGTTGAGCGTCGGATCCTTTGCGAGAACCCAAGCCGCCGACGGGGCTTCGAGATAAGCGGCGTCGATGCGTCCGTTGTTCAGTTCGAGGATGATCGTGTTTTGATCAGGATAGACCTCTGGAACGCCCATCTTCTTGTTTTCCATGTGCTGGACTGTCACGGAGCCAGCGAGCACGCCGACCCGCTTTCCGTTCAGGTCCGCGAGCCCGTGAACGCTGTCGTTGTCCTTGCGCACCAGGATCGTTTCGCCGGAAGCATAATAGGGCGCGGAGAACGCGATGACCTTCTCGCGCTCAGGCGTGATGAAGAGCCCGTTTATGATAGCGTCGCAGCGATCCGACGTGAGTGCAGGGATCAACGCATCCCAGCTCACCCAGACGGGCTCCGCTTTCGCCCCAAGCGCCTCCGCCATCTTTCCAGCGATCTCGACTTCGAAACCAGGCGTCGACGCGTCCGAGCTCGAATAAGGCAGAAGCCCGTCCACCCCGCAGACGCGCAGGATCTTCGACTGTCTAATATTATCGAGCGTGTCGGCGGAAACTGAGCCGGCGCTCAATGTCACGACAGCGGTCGCAATGAGCGCGCCTAGTTTCGGCATCCGACGCAGTGTATTTACCGTTGTCATGATCAGACCCCTCTGAATTTTGATCTTGGCGGATCGCCTTGTTTGCGTCCTAACCTGATCCTTGCTGACGTCGAAGGGTTTAGATAGATTGAATCTTGTCAGTCTCATGATAACTGGTAGTTATGGTAAAGTCCCTGCGCAAGCTGCCCCAGCCACGTGCGCTCGTGGTTTTTGAGTCCGCTGGACGACTGCTGAATTTCACCTCTGCCGGCCGAGAGGTGGGCATGTCCCAGGCCGGCGTCAGCAAGCAAATACAATTCCTCGAAGCTGCCCTTGGCGTGCGCCTCTTCCAGCGCAGCAACCGTGGCCTCCTTCTGACCTCGGCTGGCCGGCGGCTCTACGCAGCCGTCACCTTTGGCCTTAATCATATTCTGGATGCGGTGGAGGAGGTCAGGCAGCATTCCCAACCAGGCCGAATTTCGGTAACCACGACGATCGCCCTCGCTTCAGTATGGCTGATGCCGCGGATTGCCAAGTTCCGCGCAGCATATCCCGACATCGATCTGAAGCTCATCGCGACCGATTCCTTGCTCGATCTGCCAAGCGAGCGCATCGACATCGCCATCCGCTATGGAATGGGACAATGGCAGGGAACGAAATGCCAAAAACTTTTCGGGATTGAGCTTTTTCCCGTCTGTAGCCCGGCCTATCTTGCCCGCTATTCCAACTTGATGACCAGCGACGACTTGCGTTCCGCCGCTTTGCTCCACCTCGACGAGCCCAATTCACAAGACGCGGACTGGGCGGTCTGGTTCAAAGCGGTCGGCATCGTGGAACCAACTCGTGCCGCAGGCCTGCATTTCAACAACTATCCGTTGCTGATTCAAGCAGCCGTCGACGGACAGGGCGTAGCGCTAGGGTGGGGGCATCTCATCGACGATCTATTGGACAACATGTCCCTGGTGCGCTGCATGTCCACGTCGCTAACGCTGAAGCCGGCTTTCTTTGTGGTGAGATCTGTCGATGGTGCACCACAACCGGAAGCGACACTTTTTGAGGACTGGATCGTTGCCGAAACGCGTACCCTTGCGCCATTTGATCCGTCTGGCATCTGAGCACGAGGATGAAGCGCATTGCTCTGCTCGATAGCGTTGGTGCACGAATAAGATTTTCAACGATTTTTGCTTATTCGGCTGAGATCCCCACCAGCTTGAATGAACCAGCATGCCACACAAACATAACGCCGATCGCCGTCATCGCATCGGTAAAATGAAGTTCAAAGTGATGAACTGGGCGGAATATGAGGCGGGCCTTTGCCGCCGTTGCAGTTTGACCGTTTGGGTCACGCCGGAAGCTCTTCTCGGTTGGGCCGCCCCGCGTCGCAAGACGCGTGGTGGCCAGCCGCGCTACTCTGATCTGGCTATCGAAACTACTTTGATGCTGGGCATGGTGTTTGGGCTGCGGCTGCGCCAAAGCGAAGGACTTTTGCGTTCGGTGCTTGATATGATGGGATTGGATCTGTCTGTGCCCGATCACACCACGTTGAGCCGGAGGGCCAGAACCTGGAAGCCATCCGGCAGAAGCAACGACCGACAGCATGTGGCGGGCGGCTCCATTCACGTTCTGGTCGACAGCACCGGGCTGAAGATCTATGGCGCCGGCCAGTGGCTGGAAGAAAAGCATGGGGCAAAGTCCCGGCGTGGCTGGCGAAAACTGCACTTGGCGGTTGATGCCGACAGTGGCGAGGTCATTGCACATAGTCTGACAGATCAGGAGACAGGCGATGCCTCGCAATTGGAGCCGTTGCTGGACCAGATCAACGAAGAGATCGGCCAGTTCACTGCGGATGGAGCCTATGATGGCTATCCAACCTACGACGCTGTGCTGCGTCATAGTGCAGGTGCTAAGGTCGTCATTCCACCACGATCGAATGCGGTTGAACGACCCAGCGCCCAGTCGTGCTGTCAGAGAGACGACCACATTGCATCCATGCAGATAGATGGCCGGCTGAAATGGCAGACATCTACCGGCTATGGCAAAAGAGCTTTGGCTGAAACCGCGATGGGCCGATACAAGGGCGTCATTGGGCCGCGTTTGCGTGCTCGCTCATTCCTTGCTCAACAGACAGAGGCTGCGATCGGCGTCACCATTTTGAATCGAATGCTTGCCTGTGGACGCCCGAAATCCGTTCGTTGCGAGGTATCGGCGGAGGCAACGAAATAGGCGGCATCTCAAAGAGCGAATGCTGACCTTCTGCCGATCCGCGCACCAACGCCATCACTCACGGGTAATGCTGCGGAGTTGGTGCAGATTCCCGGCTCCATGCCCAGCCTGTCGCGGATTCCGGTCGGCTGCGCCTTTCATCCCCGATGCGCTGAGGGGTTCGAGCCTTGCAGTCGCATCCGGCCGGGGTTGCTGCCTCATCGTGATCGCATGGTCGCCTGCCATCTCTATCATCGACAGGGAGAGGATGCATGACTGTCCAGGACGATGTGCTCGTGACTGTGAAGGGGCTGAGCAAGCGGTTCGACATCTCCGATAGCTGGCTCAACAGGAAGCTTACCGGCAAGAAGAAGCAGATCGTCAATGCGCTGGTCGACGTGAATTTCGAGATAAGGCGCGGCGAAACGTTCGCGCTAGTCGGCGAGTCCGGCTCGGGAAAATCCACGCTTGCCCGTATCATCAGCGGGTTGCTTAGCAGTTCCAGCGGTGAAGTCGCCATTGGCGAGCGCCGGTCTGCCGGTGACGCCAGGGTTACGCAGGACTCACGCTCCCGGATCCAAATGGTGTTCCAAAGTCCTTATGCCAGTCTCAATCCGCGCTGGCGGGTCGAGCGGATCGTCGCCGAACCGATCCGCACGCTGCAAAAGGGCGTGAGCAGGGAAAGGATCTCGCAGGAAGTCGCGAGGCTGCTTAGGATGGTCGGCATGCACCCCGATGACGGCCGCAAATTTCCCCACCAGTTCTCTGGTGGCCAGCGCCAGCGCGTCGCGATCGCGCGTGCGCTTGCCTCCGACGTCGAGTTCATAGTCTGCGACGAGCCGACATCGGCGCTCGACGTCTCCGTCCAGGCACAGATTCTTAATTTAATGCAGGCGCTACAGAAGCGGCTTGGCCTCACCTATCTTTTCATCAGCCACGACCTTGCCGTCGTGCGGCATGTCGCTGCCCGTGTCGGTGTGCTCTACATGGGGCGGATCGTCGAAATCGGCGACAAGGAACTGATATTCGGCAATCCCCGCCATCCTTATACGCGGATGCTGATGGATGCCGTGCCGCATCTCGAAGGGTCGGGCGGCCGCAAGAAGCGCGTTATCGGAGAGATCCCAAGTCCGATCAATCCGCCAAGCGGCTGTGCCTTTCATCCGCGCTGTCCCCTAGCGGTGGCGCGTTGCCGGATCAACGTGCCCGAACTCATCGGCGGTGTCGCCTGCCATGTGGTGAATTCGATCGCGCCAGCGGATGCGGGAGACGTGATGGCCGCACACTAGCCGCGCGCAGCGCGAACGAACGGAGCCTGAAATTGTCCACAAAACTCGATCTTGTCATCCAGGGCGGCATCGTGGTGAATGCCGATCACATGCAGCGTGCCGATGTCGGCATTTCCGAGGGGCGCGTCGTTGCGCTCGGCGAGGCACTTGGCGATGCAAAGCAGACCATTGATGCAGCGGGGCGGCTGGTGATGCCCGGCGGCGTCGACACCCATTGCCATATCGAGCAGGTGTCGGGAAACGGCCTGCTCAACGCCGACACGTTCGAGACCGCCACGAGGTCGGCGGCGTTTGGTGGCAACACCACCGTGGTCTCCCATGCCGCGCAGCACAAGGGCAACCGCGTGGCGGCCGTGGTTAAGGACTATTCGGCTCTCGCGGCGCGCGGCGCCATGGTCGACTATGCATTTCATATCATCGTATCGGATCCCGAGGTCGAGGCGCTCGAGGCGCTCGAGGCGCTCGAGGCCGATATCGCGGCGCTCGCAACCGATGGCCACCGCTCGCTGAAAATATTCACCACCTATGCGATCCGGCTGAGCGATGCGCAGATCTTGGCCGTGTTCGCGCTCGCCCGCAAAGTCGGTGGGCTCGTCTGCATCCATGCCGAAAACCACGACATGATACAGCATGCCGTGCGCCGCAACCTCGTCGCCGGCAATGTGGCGCCGAAGTTCCATGCTCAATCCCATACCAGGCTTGCCGAGGCCGAAGCCGTCTGCCGGATGATCCGGTTTTCAGAGTTCCTCGACCAGCCAATCATGTTGTTCCACATTTCGACGCGCGAAGGGGTCGAAGCCGTACGCGAGGCGCGCGCGCGCGGAGCGAAGGTCTTCGCGGAAACCTGCACGCATTATCTCCTGATGACCGCCGACGTGCTCGACCGCCCCGGTATCGAAGGCGCGAAGTTCGTGTGCAGCCCGCCGCAGCGCGAGGTTGCGGATCAGGACGCCCTTTGGGAGGGGTTGACGCGCGGCGATCTTCAGATCGTGACTTCCGATCACGCCCCGTTCAGGTTCGACGAAACAGGGAAGCTGAACAAGGGGAAGGCGCCTGCCTTCAACGAGATTCCAAACGGAATGCCGGGGTTAGAGGTGCGGCTGCCTCTCCTGTTCGATGCGATGGTTTCGCGAGGGCGCTTCGATGCTTGCCGCTTCGTTCAGATGACGTCGTCGCGGCCCGCGCAGATCTTCGGCCTGCGCGACAAGGGAAGGATCGCCGTGGGCGCGGATGGCGACATCGCCATCTGGAATCCGAAGCGACAGGTGAGATATGGCGACAACGATCTGCACGACAATGTCGGATACAACCCCTATGCTGGTAGGACCGTGACGGGCTGGCCCGAGATCGTGATTTCTCGCGGCGAGACGATCGTCGCCGATGGGCAATTGCTTGCGGGCCCGGGCAGGCGCATAGGGTCCTCATGGAACTTGGCTAGCAAAGGGGTGTAGCCGTCGTCGGGGGAGCCGGCGACGGGCAGATTCCCGCCGATCCGCTTTGCCATCTGATCTCATATGTGAATATTCCCTTCGGGAAACGGAGGGGAGAATTGATTGCGCGCCGGCTTGTGTCTCAATCGGCCCACAATAGAGGCTCTGCATACGTGGAACGGCCCGGTTAGCAAGGCGTCACGTAAATCGCCGTCTGACGGTGCAGTCATATGTCCGTGTGTAGCGCGGTCTTTGTGGGCTGACCACGATGAGATCCGCGATACCGATCGCCTAATTAATTTCACGCGCACGAAGGCGCAGTGCGTCAGACGGTCGGCATCGGGCATCGTCCCACAGGTTCATCGCACTTTGGCACCTTGCCGCCCGATCCCGACCCGAGACGCCGGAATTCCTTTTGTTCTATGCCCTCGCTATAATCGCGGGTGCTTGGTACTTGCCGCACCTGACGAGAAATCCTTCAGGCTTGTTACGTTCCCGATCATCGCGCCGGCAATCATGTCGGCGGGTCTGTTCGCCTTGCTTTTGTCTTTCAACGATCTTTTGATCTCGCTGTTCCTTTCCGATCTCGACGACGACGCTGTCGATTGCCATCTGGAACAACACCATCATGCAGATATCGCCGGTCATCGCGGCCGTCAGCATCTGCCTGCTAGCAATGTCGCTTATGGTACTGGCTGCGATTGGCATACCACGCCGTAGCCGAGCCTGAGAGCCTGACTCAAAAAGAATGGCTTCATATCAAGCTCTTGCGATCCTGCGGGTGAGCAGGCGGATGTTGGCGACGAAGACCCATGCCTCGGCGGAAGCGATGGTGCGCTCGAAGTCCTTGGCGGGTCTTCTGCAGCGGCCGAGCCATGCGAATGTGCGCTCCACCACCCAGCGACGTGGCAGGACCTGAAAGCCGTTGGCCTTGTCGGTTCTCTTGACGATTTCCAGCGTGAACTTGCCGATCTTTTGCAGTGCGCCTTTCAGCTTCGGTCCTGCATAGCCGCCATCGGCGAAGACATGGCGCAGCCACGGCCAGCGTTTGAGGATCGATTTCAGAACGGCCGGCGCGCCGTCGCGATCCTGGATGTCGGCGGCATGAATGACGAGACCGACCAGCAGGCCGAGCGTGTCGACGACGATATGGCGCTTGCGGCCCATGATCTTTTTGCCGGCGTCGAAGCCCCGTATTCCGCCGCTTTCGGTGGTCTTGACCGACTGGCTGTCGATGACGCCGGCCGTCGGGCTGGCCTCCCGGCCTTCCCGCTCGCGCGCCGCCATCGCGAGTTCATTGCTGATGGTCCGCAACAGGCCGTCCTCGCGCCAGCGATAGAAATATTTCTGCACCGTCGAGAAGGGCGGAAAGTCCTTCGGCAGGAGCCGCCACGCGCCGCCCGAGGAGGCGATATACAAAAGCGCGTTCACGACCTCTCGCAGGTTCGTCTTGCGAGGTCGGCCGACGCGGCTCGGCGCCGGCATCATCGGCTCAATCAGCGCCCATTCCACATCCGTCACATCGCTTGCGTAACGGCTGCAACGCCGCTCATAGTATGGTCGGGTGATTTCGGTCCAGGGCATCGTGATCTCCGTCGAATCTCAGCAATCCGACAGAATCACAACCCGCTGAAATCACTCACCTCTTTTTGGAACGGACACTCAGAGTCGGTCCGGAAAGTTATTCAGTTTGAACAAAGCTTTCGCAGCATGAGGCGGATCGAAGCCAATTTGAGGAAAGCGAGCGCGTTGCGGGTGAGATTCTCGAAGTCCTTGGCCAGCCTGCGGCATCGCCCCAGCCACGCGAAAGTCCGTTCGACCACCCAACGCCTCGGCAGAACCTCAAACCCCTTGGCGGCATCAGATCGCTTGATGATGGCGGTCGCAAGCCCAGGCATGGCCTTCTTCTGACCCTTGGCGAAGACGGGTCCCTGATAGCCGCCATCAGCGAACAGTTTTTGCAAGAACGGATAACGCCCGAACAGCGTCTTCAGGACCAGCACGCCGCTGTCGCGATCCTGGATGTCGGCCGGATGGACCAACGCGTGCAGTAGAAGCCCTACCGTATCGACAAGGATATGGCGCTTCTTGCCCTTGACCTTTTTCCCCGCATCATACCCGCTCGGGTCGATACAACGCCCCCTTTTTCAGCACCCTTGACGCTCTGGCTGTCGATGATTGCCGCCGTCGGGCTGGCCTCGCGCCCCATCGCCTCACGGCATTTCACGTAGAGTTCCTCGTGAATGCGAGCAAGCGTGCCATCCCAGTTCCACAGGTCGAAATAGCTGAACAGCGTGCTCCTGGGCGGCAGGTCCTTCGGCACGGCCCGCCATTGGCAGCCTGTGCTGAGAACGTAAAGCAGGCCGTTGACAACCTCGCGTACATCGACTTCGCGCCTGCGGCCGCCTCGTTTGGCAGGCGGGATCAAAGGCTCGACCAGTTCCCATTCCGCGTCCGTCAGATCGCTCGGATAGCGCAACCCATCACGCTTGTATTTCCCACGGTTCGCCTTCGTCCACGTCGCTTCCATGCTCCGTCGAATCAAATCAACTCCATGGAATCACAACCGATTCAGATCATTCAACTTCTTTCTGGACCGACACTCAGACAAAATTTCCGACTAATATTCCGGTTATCATCTCTGCTGACCCCGACTATTGTTCTATTGTATTTAAATTTAAGAATGTGTCGGTTTTGCGGGCGGTCTATTTAAATTTGAGACGATCGGCTATCGAAGCCTCATTATTGCTGCATAAATGAGATGACCGGGACGGCGCTTTCGGGTTAACATGTCGGATACAAGATTACCGAACCTTGGCCGGTTCGTAACCATGGTGTGGGACTGGAGCGTCTACAGGATGTCAAGTCCCCGTCGTTCGACGAGTGCCATGGCGGCGAGGAGGAACGGGCGAAGATTGGTCGACAGAACCGGCCTGCCAGCGGAGGGAAGGATTATGCTTGTGTCAGCGACTATGTCGTCAAATTCTGGAAAGACAACACCGAGAACCGAAAGGGCTGATTGCCGCGCTGGGCCCCTTTCGCCACCGCTCTCCTGCATGGCTGGAGAGAGAGTTTCGCCAGCGGGTGACCATGCATCTCATTTGCGTGCCGTCGCAGCCTTCCTCCCTCTCGCCGCCCCGCACGGGTTGGGATCGGCCGGACAACAAGTGATCACATTCATCCAGGAAGTCGGCCGGCGTTGCGAAGTTTCTCTCGCAGCACGGCAAGGATCCTAGGGCTTGGAGAAAGGCGCAATCTCCACGCCGTTTTCGGCAAGGGATGCACGCAGTGCGCGCACGATCTCGACCGCGCCGGGCGTATCGCCATGGACGCAAAGCGTCGTGGCATCGACTGGGAGCCGCTTGCCTCCCGTAGTGGGAATGTGGCCGCCCACGACCATCTCGAGGACCTGTTCTACACTTTGCAGCAAATCGTGGATCACAGCTCCAGGCTGGCTGCGAGGCGTCAACCCGCCGGCATCGGTGTAGGTGCGGTCGGCATAGATCTCGCAAGCCACGCTAAGCCCGGCGTCTTCGGCGGCCTTGTAGGTTTCGGAATAGGGAAGGGATACAAAGACCAAGGCCGGATCCACAGTCTTTACCGCCCGTACGCACAGCGCGGCAAGGTCCGGGTCCACCGCCGCCATGTTGCCCAGTGCGCCATGGGTCTTCACATGGGTCATGGGATGGCTTTCCAGCGCGCACATGCCCTGCATGGCGACAATCTGGTACATCAGTTGAGCTTCGAGATCCTCGGGTCGCTCGCCAGAGATGCGCCGGCGGCCGAAGCCATAAAGGTCGGCGAAAGATGGATGCGCGCCCACTGCGACGCCATCCTCTCGCGCTTGGCGGATCGTGCGGCGCATTACAACCGGGTCTCCGGCGTGGAAGCCGCAGGCTATGTTGGCCGTCGTGACCAGCTTCAACATAGCGGCGTCGTCGCCAATCACATAGGCACCAAAGCTCTCGCCCATGTCGCAGTTGAGATCAAGCTTTTTCATCATTCCGGACCTAGGTGGATTTGGGCGCAGGGACGCCCAAGATCTGTTGAAAGTTGACGGACAGAGCCGAACCCGATTGACAGGACGCCTTCGGCCGCTTCAGAATGGATACATGTGGTATACCAAAATCGCAAGTTCTTTTGGTGGAAAGGACTCCAGCCACGATGTGCAAAGGCCAACGCCTGCGCACGCACCCAGCGTTTGCAACCAAGCGCACCGGCGCAAGGTTAGCGTCACGCCATGACTCCCGCTTTCCTGCCTTGCGGCGACAGCGCTTTGATGCTCCAGCTAGGCGAACACATTGACGCGGAAGTCAACGCCCATGTCATTGCGCTTGCAGCGGCGGTGGTTGCGGCGGCCATTGCCGGCGTCATCGAGGTCGTGCCCACGTATCGTTCGGTGCTGGTGCGCTACGATCCCGAAATAGTGCGTGGGCGGGCGCTGGAGGAACGACTGGCCGCGCTTTCCCAACATGTACAGATCTCCAATACTCAAGGCCGCTGCTGGACTATCCCGGTAGTCTATGGCGGAAAGGCCGGACAAGACCTGGAAGAGGTCGCGGCCATGAAGCACCTTTCGCCGCAGGAGCTGATCGAGCTTCATGCCGGGAATGAATATCGGGTTTTCATGATCGGTTTTGCGCCAGGCATGGCTTATCTGGGCGGATTGCCGCCCATCCTGCACACGCCACGGCTGGAAAAGCCTCGCCAGAACATTCCGGCCGGCGCCATTGGCATCGGTGGTCAGCAGGGCAGCGTTAACTCCGTCGCCGGCCCCTCCGGCTGGCGTTTTATCGGCTGGACACCTGTGCGGGTGCTCGACCCGGCGCGCCCGGTCCCGTTTCTACTCCAGGCCGGTGACCGGGTACGATTTTTGCCGATCGACGACGAGACCGGAGCGCGGTTGGCTGAACGCGCCGCAGCCGGGGACACCGTCATTGAACCCGACGGCGCGACATGAGCGTGGAGGTTCTTTCCGCCGGCCCGATGCTGACCGTTCAGGATGTCGGCAGGCAGGGGTTGCGGCGCTTCGGCGTCTCGACAGCAGGTCCAATGGACGGTCCCGCGCTCGCGCTGGCCAATGCGCTCTGCGGCAACCCTCCCGCAGCGGCAGCGCTGGAATTCGCCAGCCTGGGCGGCAGTTTCACGACCAGTCGTCCTCTGCGATTTGCCGTGACCGGCGGCGATTGCGACCTCCGCGTTGATGACCGGCCACTCGTGCAAGGCGAGAGCTACCGGCTGAATCCCGGCGAGGTGCTGAAGGTTGGGATGCTAGGCGGCGCTGTGTGGGGCTACATCGGCTTTTCCGGAGGTATCTCCGTGCCGCCGACACTGGGATCGCGCTCCACGCACCTGCGCAGCGGACTTGGCGGAGTGGAAGGCCGCATCCTGCGAGCGGGCGATATCCTGCCGCTAGGCCCGGATGCTGCGCAGGACGTGTGCCTGCGTCCCGGAATACCGCAGCGCCCCTTCATTCAAGGCTCGATCCGCATCGTGCTCGGCCCGCAGGACGACTATTTTACTCCGGATGTCCTTGCGCTGCTGAGCCGTTCGGCGTTTGTCGTCACGCCGCGACGCGACCGTATGGCCATGGTTCTGGATGGCTCCGAGATTCCTGCGGTGCGCGGGCACGATATCGTTTCGGACGCCGTTGTTCCCGGCTCGATTCAGGTGCCTGGCTCGCGCCAGCCGATGGTGCTGATGGCTGAGAGCCAGACAACGGGAGGCTATCCGAAGATTGCAACGGTGATCTCGGCGGACCTGCCCCGGCTGGCGCAACTGTCCACTGGCGCGCATCTGCGCTTCGCAGTCGTTTCACGAGACGAAGGCGAGGACATATGGCTTGCCCATGCCAAGAGCTTACGCGCCACGCTGGCGGGATTGCTGCCAAAGTCGGAGGGTTTGCTGCAGTCGGATTATTTGTTGTCCTGCAACCTGATCAGTGGCGTAATCGCCGCTGATGACATGGGCACCCCGAACTGGGCGCCGGACGGTAGTTCGCAATGACCATCAATCCATGCGCTACCCATCGTCCAATCCTCGCCCGCCGCCATCCGATCAAGATCCAGCCACGGGATCCGTCATGAAGTGTCTCGTCGTACAGCCCATCCACGAAGCCGGGCTGGAATTGCTCAGGGCGCGGGGAATCCATCCTGTTCTCTGCCCTTCGCCGGACATGGAGACGGTCGCAGCCCACATATCGGATTGCGACGCGGTGATCACGCGCGACGCTGGGCTGAAAGCTTCGGCCTTCGCTGCCGCGGACCGGCTGCGTGTGGTTGTCGTCCATGGCGCGGGGCACGATTCGGTAGACAAAGCTGCGGCTGCCGAGAACCGTGTAGTGATAGCGAATACGCCCGGCATCAACGCCCGTTCCGTTGCAGAACTGGCTATCGGACTGGCCATCGCCGCAGCGCGCGCGATTCCATCCGCCGACCGCAGCGAACGAGCCGGTCGCGCCGGCTTTCGCGAATCCATCCGGTTCACCGAGCTTTCGGGCAAAACGGCACTTATCGTGGGCTGGGGCGCCATCGGCCGCGACGTCGGCCGGATGCTGGATCATGCCTTCGGTATGCGGATCGTGGTTTATTCGCCACGTGCACCGGATGTCGGCAACTACACCCGCGCCAACTCGCTTGCCGAAGGCCTGGCGCAAGCGGACCTCATTTCACTTCATACGCCGATCCGTGCAGTTACCAGCAATATGATAGGGCGCGACGCGTTTGCGGCGATGAAGCCGGGGGCCATCTTGGTAAATGTAGCGCGCGCCGGGCTGATCGATGAGGAAGCCTTGCACGAGGCCTTGTGCAAGCAGCGTATGGGCGGCGTTGCGCTCGACGTTTATTCGTCCGGAGCGGCGCTGGGTCCACTGGGGGATTTTCCAAACGTGATCTTCACGCCTCATCTGGGCGCAAATACCGAGGATGCGCTGCGCCGCGTCGCCGAAGCGGCCGCCGGTCATGTGGTGATGGCACTGTCAGGCGTGCTACCCACCACAGCCATCAATCCCGAAGTGTGGGCCGTTTCGCCATAGATCAGGCGAGGGCGGCGACCATCTGTATTTCCACGGGCGCATTGCCGGGGAGAGTGGCCACGCCGACGGCGGCGCGGCTGCCTATGCCGGCTTCGCCAAGCTCATCGTATAGAAATTTTGAAGCGAAATCTGCCAGCTTCGAGTGGAGCATGAAGCCTTCCTCAGCGGCGATGAATACGGTGAGGTTTAACACTGCCGTGATCCGCTCGCCCGGCTCTAGGCAGCCGCGCGCGGTGGACAGAGCGTTGCTGCAGGAAAGCACTACCGCTTCGCGCCAGGTTTCCGCCGGATCGGTCGCCCGTACCGGTCCGCGGAACCGGAGCTCCCCGTTTACGCGCGGCGTCATGCCCGACGTGTAGACCTGGCTGCCATGCCGGACGGCTGGCAGGTAGCGGCCCTGCGGCGGCGGTGAACCGGTTGTTTCGCTCATGCCCGGTAGCGCTCGACTATCTCGACCAGCCGCTTGACAGCCGCCACGGCGGCGGCGCGGTCCTGCGAGAAATTAAGCCGCACGCTGTTGGCGGAATGCGGGCCGAATTCGGAACCAGGCGTGACGATGACGTTGGCCTGGAGCCGCAGAATACGAACGAAATCCGCCGCGCCTATGGCGAGGTCCGGCAGGCGTGGAAACAGATAGCTCCCGGCCTGCGGCGTGCGCGCTTCGATGCCCTTTGCGGCGCGGAGTACCTTGAGAAGGTCGTCGCGGATGATCTGGTGCAAGCGAATGCGCTCGTCCATCCAGCCTTCGGGTTCGCTGAACCAAGTTTGCAGCACCGCTTGGCTGTAGCCGGCTGCGCGCAGCGAGACAATGGCCTGTAGTTTCTCCATGCGTCCGATGAGTTCTGGTGCGCCAAAGGCGACACCCAGGCGATATCCACTCAGCGATTCGGTCTTGGACGGCCCCATGATGGTGATGATGTTGCCGGGGTCAATGCCGCTGGCTCGCAGATGGGTATAGGCGCCATCCGCATAGCGCAGGCGCGAATAGAGCTGGTCGGCGATGACGGTGACGCCGTACTTTCCGGCCAGATCGGCAATCTGCCGGATCTCGTTCTTGGAATAGACCGCGCCGGCCGGATTGTTCGGGTTGGAGAAGACGAAAACCCTCGCGCCCTGCCGAAACGCATCCTCTAGCTGGCCGAGATCAAGCCCTGACTCGCGGTCCGATTTCATATAGTCGAGCCGCACAGGGACCATCTCCCCCTCGAAGAATTCGACCAGCTTGCGGTTGGCGAAATAGTCGGGCTGGACGATGGCCACCTTGTCGCCGCGTGCGACCGTGCTGGCGACGGCTAGAAACAGCGCTCCCTGCGTGCCGGGAGTCAAAATCGTTCCATTGACAGCATCTATGGGCGCTCCGGTGAAAGCGGCGAGCTTGTCGGCCAAGCCTTCGCGGATGGCGCTTGCGCCGCGATACTCGGTATAGGCCTGCCGGCCGCCCCGGCGCACACCGTCGGCGAAAAGCTCGAAGGAACGGGGAGTGGGGGTGAAGGCGTCCACATCGCCATGCGAGAAATCAACCAGCTTGCCGGCGACAATATTGCCGCGCATCAGGTCGCGCAGTTCTCCGGTATTCTGACGAACCTCCTGACCGGGGGCGTTGTCCGTACCAAGCCTGCTGAACTTGTCCTGCAAGGACATCAAAACCCCCTGATATCAAACCAAGCCAACGGCGGGCACCAGCACAGTGCATGGCTAGTCCCCCGTTCCCGTGTCGTTGTAGGCGAGGGAAAGAAGATGTAAATCTCCGTTCTCTTAAATTCAAAAGATAGAAAATGTAATTTATGGATATTCGCTTCCTGGAAAGTTTCGTCGAGGTCGTCGACTGCGGTTCCATCGCCGACGCGGCGCGATATCTCAATCTGACGCCGGCGGCGGTTGCTCAGCGGCTGAAGGCGATAGAGCGGGAGCTTGGCCATTCGCTGGTCAGCCGGGCTGGCAGGACGGTGCGTCCCACGGAGTCGGGTCTTGCGGTTCTTGCCCGGGCGCGCCAGCTAATCGCCGGCGCGCGGGACCTCCGCGCCATCGCCGCCAACGACCAGCCGGTGGGCGCATTGCGGCTGGGCTCGACGGCGACAGGTTTGACCGGCCTGCTGCCAGCGGTCATCGCCTCGCTGAGCCAGCGCTGTCCCCGCATCGAATTCTTTGTCCGCCCAGGCTCCTCGTTGGACCTCTATCACAGCGTCATGTCGGGTGAGACGGATGCGGCGGTGGTCGTGCAGCCGCCGTTTCATATCCCAAAGTCGATGGGTTGGGTCACGTTGCGGGAGGAAGCGCTCGTGCTCATCGTTCCAGAGGCGATGGAGGCCGGAACCCCCGAATCTATCATCGGCAGCGCGCCCTTCATCCGTTACGACCGGAACCAGTGGGGTGGGCAGATCGTCGAGCGCTACTTGCGCAAGCACCGGCTGAAGGTGCGCGAATGGCTCGAACTCGACGCGCTGGATTCGATCGCGGCACTGGTAAGCCGGGGCCTCGGCGTTGCCATCGTGCCGGACTGGTCGCCGCCTTGGCCTGAAGGGCTGCGGCTACGCAAGATTGTGCTCGGCGACGGTGAGCCCCGAAAGGTGGGCGTGGTGTGGAGCCTCGCCAGCCCACGTATCGCAGCAATCCGAGCGTTCGTCGAAACCTGTGGCGAGGCCTGCCGATAGTGCCTGCTTACGAGAGACCGGCAGGACAGGGTGGCAATGCCATTCGTCGCCGTGGTCAGGTTCCCGTCAGCGCAGGCCTGTTGTCCAGCGTTTGCGATTCATTTTTGGCCAGGGGCCAAGATTGTATTTGATCAAGTCTCATCCAATTGGTATGCCAGACTAATTCCAACCGGATTCCAATCGATCAGCGTAAGATGCCCATTTGTCAGATCACACGGCCCATTCGAGAAGCCGGCATCGATCGCTGTCGACCGGACACCTTCCTCCGGTCCGGCGCCGGCAGGATGCCGACGCCGCATGTCATCTCCGATGGTGAGGCCTTGTGTCCTATGGCATCTGAGGCGGTCGCCGTATCGGCCAGCCGGGTTGCTGAATATCGGTCGAACTGCGAAAGGCTCGGTTCGGCGGGCAAGCCGGGTGTCACGTGACAGACGCGCTGGCACACACGCCCGCTTCCGATGGTCTGGCTGAAGAGTTTCTGCTCGAGCTTGAGAGGCGGACCCTCGACGATCCAGGGGTGACGCGTGACGCTTACGGTGATGGAGAGGCGGCAGGTCACGCCCTTCTCGCCGAATTCGCCGCCAGGCTGGAACTGCCGGTGACTGTCGATCATGGCGGCAACATGTATGCCAAACTTCAAGGCACATCGTCGGAAAAGGCGGCGTGGGTGATCGGTTCACATCTCGATTCGGTGCCGCATGGGGGCAATTTCGACGGCGCCGCCGGTATCGCTGCCGGCCTGGCGGCCATCGCCAATATAAAGCGACGCTTCGACCGGCCGGAGCGCTCTGTCGTGCTGATGGCCATCCGCGCCGAGGAAAGCACCTGGTTCCCGGCCTCCTACATCGGCAGCCGCGCCGCCTTTGGCCTGATTGGCGCCGACGAGCTGGAGTTGCCGCGCAAGGACACCGGGCGGACACTCGCGACCCATATGCTCGGCGCTGGCCTTTCGCCGGCAAAACTCATGCAGGACTGCCCTTTCCTGTCGCCTTCGGCAATAAGGGGTTTCATCGAGGTTCATATAGAGCAGGGGCCGACGTTGATACTCGAAGACACGCCGATCGCTGTGGTCACGGCGATCGCCGGCAGCTTTCGGCACCGGGAAGCGGTGATACGGGGAGCTTATGGGCATTCTGGCGCAGTCGCTCGGCGTCACCGCCATGATGCCGTATTTGCTTTCGCGGATCTCGTTTCGGCCATCGATCTGGTTTGGGCAGAGCTTGATGCAAGCGCCGAAGCGGCGACAATAACGTTCGGGGAAGTGGGTACCGATCCGCAACTGCATGCCTTCAGCAAGATACCGGGCGAGTTGCGTTTCAGTCTGGACGTCCGAAGCGGTTGCGCCAGGACACTCGATCACATATCGCAGGCGCTCGGGCGGATCTGCCGCGAAATCGAAGGCAGGCGCGGCGTCCGTTTCGACCTCGGGCCGCTAACGGGCAGTACGCCGGCAGTCCTCAGTACGGAACTGCAAGAGGCGTTGCACGCCTATGCCCGACGTCGCGGCATCGCCTGCCTTTCGCTACCGAGTGGCGCGGGCCACGATGCCGCTGTTTTTGCTCAGCAGGGTGTGCCGACGGCGATGGTATTCGTGCGCAACGACAACGGCAGCCACAATCCCGACGAAGCGATGCGGTTCGACGACCTTGATTGCGCGATCGCCGTGCTCACCGATCTCGTTTCGGAGCGACAGGCTTCCGATTAGTCCTGACGACGCCTCAATGCCTGGTCGGTAAAGAGCAGTGTGGCGCTAAGTACGATCAAGAGCAGCGCCACCGCCGCGATCGAAGGGTCCAGGTCCTCATTAATGCCGTCCCATATCTGGCGTGGCAGGGTCACGACCCTGCGGCTGGCAATGAACAGCACGACAACAAGTTCGTCCCATGAATTGAGAAAGGCGAACAAGGCTCCGGAAAAAATGCCGGGCGCAATGTTGGGCAAAATGATCAGACGTAGTCGGGCTATCGGGTAGGCGCCGAGACCTGCCGCGGCATCTTCAAGCTTGGCATCGAAATTGGACAGCGCCGCCGAAACGGTGATGACCACGTAGGGGATACCCATCACGCCGTGCGCCAGGATGACGCCGACATAGGTGTCCAGGAGATTGAGATCGATCCATAGCTTATAGATTCCGAGCGCGTAGACGATGGAAGGAATAACGGCGGGCAGGATCATCACCGAGCGAATGCTCGACGAAAGACTTCCGCCAGCTCGCCGGCATCCCAACGCGCACAGCGTGCCCGCGACAGTCGCGAGCAGCGTGGCGCTGATTGCGATGCCGGTACTTTGCAGCAGCGAGGAGATCCAGCCGGGCTTCAGCCACAAGGCTTCGTAGTGGGCAAGAGACAGGCCTTGCGAGGGCATCGACAGATAGTTCCTGTCGGTGAAGGAAATGGGCAGCACGAAGACGAGCGGCCCAAGCAGGAAAACGGCCACCGTGATGGCCAGCGCAAGCACCGGCCAGGAGGGTCTGGTTGTATATACTGTCATGATCGCTCGACCCTTGAATGCGAGGGATCGAAGAAGCGGGCGAGAATCGCCAGCAGCACGATCGTTACAACGACCAGAACCGTGGCCAGCATGGCGCCGACACCCCAGCGAGGCAGGACGAGAATCTGCGTCGTTATGTACTGCGCTATCATCGTGGTTCGTCCGCCGCCCAGTATGGCGGGAGTGATGTAGAAGCCGAACGTAAGGATGAGGACAAGGATGGCCGCAGCCGCTATGCCCGGCGCGGAAAGCGGTAGGAACACCTCGCGGAACGCCCTGCCCTTGGAGGCGCCCATGCCACGGGCCGCGTCCACCAGCCGCAAATCGATCGCTGCCATCGTCGCGAGCAGCGGCAGAACGGCATAGGGGATCATGTAGTGGGTCATGCCGACGATGACGCCAAATTCATTCCATATCAGCGGCAGGGGCTCATGGATGACCCCTAGCCATTGCAGGAACTGGTTCACAATGCCGCGTCGCTGCAGCAAGGTGACCCAAACAAAGGAACGCACGAGCGCCGATACCCACAGCGGCAGCAGGACGGCATAGAGCATCAGCGCGCGCATGCGCGCGGAGGCGGTCGTAATGACATAGGCCACGGCATAGCCCAGCGGCACGGCGATGGCCGTCGTAATAAGGCAGATGCGCGTCGTGGCGGCCAGCACCGTGTGAATGCCGCTGGACGTCCACAGCAGTTCATAATTGGCGAAACCCGGTTCAGGGTCGAGGAAACTCAGCGCCAGGACGCGAACGACGGGGACGATGTAGAAAGCGCCGATCAACAGGAGTGCCGGCGCTGCCAGAAGCAGGGCCGTTTGCGTGTTTCTTGAGCGGAATGCGAACATCATGGCTACTCGACAAGCACGGTTGACGCCGCCGCCGGCCACCACACGGAGACGGTTTGCCCCGGCTCCGGTACCGCGTTG
The DNA here is from genome assembly GCF_015500075.1 of Mesorhizobium sp. INR15. Lineage (NCBI taxonomy): Bacteria > Pseudomonadati > Pseudomonadota > Alphaproteobacteria > Hyphomicrobiales > Phyllobacteriaceae > Mesorhizobium > Mesorhizobium sp. INR15. Next base: position 157,716 of record NZ_CP045497.1, read on the forward strand.
GCGGAGCCGGGGCCGGCTGGCCAAGAGGCGGTGGTGACGAGCACTGGGTCGATGCCGTCGACATGCACGTCGATCTCCGTGCTCGATCCAAGATAGATGCGGGACTTCACGGTTCCCTTGATCTGGTTGCCGCCTTGATGTTCGCCGCCGATGACGATGCGTTCGGGGCGCACGGCAAGCGTAACGCTGGCACCTGCCGGGATGTTCGCCGGCGCGTTCGCCACAAGCCTCCATGCGCCTGCCCGCACAGCGATCTCACCGCCGCGTTGCTCTTCCACGACACCTTCCATGAAATTGCTGCGGCCGAGAAATCCGGCGATGAACCGGGTTGCGGGGTGTTCGTACAGTTCGTTCGGTGTGCCGATCTGTGCCAGGCGACCGGCCGTCATTACCCCCACGCGGTCGGAAAGCGACATCGCCTCGTCCTGATCGTGCGTGATGAAAATGAAGGTCAGGCCGAGATCACGGTTCAAGTCGCGCAACTCGCGCTGAACGTCCGCTCGCAATTGCCTGTCGAGGGCGCTCAGCGGCTCGTCCAGCAACAGCAGGTGGGGCTCGAAGGCTATCGCCCGAGCCAAGGCAACGCGCTGTTGCTGGCCGCCGGACAGCTGGCGCGGCAGGCGTTTGCCGAACCCCTCCAGTCTGACCCGCTCGAGCAGAGAAGCGACACGCTCGTCGATCTCCGCTTTAGGCTTGCCTCGCATCCGAAGCCCGAAACCAATGTTCTCGGCAACGTTCATATGCGGAAACAGCGCATAGCCTTGATAGACCATGCCGAAGGCTCTTTTCTCGGGACTCCAATTGGTGATGTCCTGGCCGTTCAGGAGAATGCTGCCGCCATCTGGCCGCGAGAAGCCTGCGATCATGCTGAGCACCGTAGACTTGCCGGAGCCGGACGGCCCCAGCAGAGTCAGGAACTCGCCGCGACGGATGTCGATGCTGAAATCCTCCACGGCGATCACGGCACCGAAGCGCTTGGTAGCGTTTCGGACCGACAGGGCAGCTATTTCACTCATCTGATTTCCATCGTTCGACCGTGCCTCATGCTATCGCATACACTACTTCGCATCGTTGTAGACAAATGGCGTTCAATTGGCATACCATAAATGCACAAACCTTTTCCATGCCAGATTTTTGGAATGTCGTTGTCTGGCAGGAGTGTCTTAGCAGGGTCGCCGGAGAAAATATGGCAAAGGAATTTTCGACCAAAGTGAACGGGCGTGCCGTCACGTTGCGGTTCGAGCGCGATGAGCATGAAGGCCGAATCGCGCGCGCCCGGGCCGCGATGCGGGCGAAGGGACTTTCGGCCCTTCTCGTCTTCGCGCAGGAAAGTCACTTCTACCTCACGGGCTATGACACTTCCGGTTATGTATTCTTCCAGTGTGGTGTACTGACGGCGGAAGACGGTCCGAAAATTCTGCTGACGCGGCGGCCCGATCAATCCCAGGCGGAGGACACCTCCCTCTACGACGACATTCGTATCTGGTTGAACGCGGAGAACGTCAATCCTGCGGACGAACTGCGCAAGATACTGGAGGAATTGGGCCTCAAGGGCGAGCGTGTCGGGATAGAACTCGCCACCTATGGCCTCACAGGCTACAATTATGAGCGTGTCCGGGTGGCGATGGATGGCTTCTGCACGCTGGTAGACGCTTCGGAGATCGTGCGCGAGCTGCGCGTGCGTAAGTCGCCGGCAGAGCTGGAATATGTGCGGCGGGCCGGCCAGCTTGCCGACGATGCCGTCTGGGCAATGGTTGAGGCGGCGCGCCCGGGCATTTCCGACAGTCTGGTCACGTCTGCCTGTATACATGCGATGCTGGCAGGAGGCGGGGACATGCCATCGGGTGACCCCATGGTGAACTCCGGTCCGCGGGCCGTTTACGGGCGTGGTCTGGGCGTGCCGCGCATGCTGGAAGCGCAGGATCAGATCATGCTTGAACACGCGGCGTCCTTCTGCCGCTACACGGTGGTGACCGAACGCACTGTGGTACTGGGCAAAGTCCCCGATCGCCAGCGCACGATGTTCAAGGTGGCCACCGACACACTCTATGAAATTATAGATTATGCGCGCCCCGGCCACCTGATCGGTGAGTTGGACGACATCCATCGCCGCAACCTCGATGCAGCTGGCTACGAAAAGTACCGATTCTCGGCCTGCGGCTATTCATTGGGTACGACCTTTCGGCCGACCTGGATGGATCCGCCGCCGATGCTCTATTCCGGCAACAGGACGCCGATCGAAACCGGCATGGTGCTGTTTTGCCACGTGGTCATTGGCGACCGCGACCATGGCCTGACGGCAGCCACCGGACTTACTTTTCATGTCGGGGAGAAAGGAACCGAGATCCTGAGCGAGATACCGATGGAACTCCACGTGAAGTGAACTTGGAAAAGCACAACAACAAAAAGGGGAAAACGCTATGACTTGGAATCCATTCCAGCGCGAGACGCAGGACCTGATAAGTGAAGGCATCGCATCCGGCAGATTTAGCCGGCGCGATGTGCTGGGCGGACTGGGGGTGGCCTCCGTCGCCCTGATGGCGGGCAAGGGACTGGCGCACGCCGAGGCCAAGGAGATCGTTCTCGCAAATTATGGCGGCGACGCGGCTACCTCGATGAAGGAAAGCTTTGGCGACCCCTTTACAAAGGACACTGGCATTCCCGTCGTCATCGACGGTTCCGGTCCTTCGCTCGGCAAGATCCGGGCCATGGTGGAAAGCGGCCACGTGACCTGGGATATCTGCGACTCGTCGCCAGGCGATTCGTACATACTGGGCCGAGCCGGACAGTTGGAAGAGATCGACTACAGTATCGTCGACAAGAACAAGATGCTGCCGGGTTTCGATATGCCTTTTTGCGCAGGCATCTCCGCCTATAGTTTCGTCTTGGCATTCGACCGCAAGGCTGTCGGCGAGACGCCGCCGGCCAACTGGGCTGATTTTTGGGACGTCAAGAAATATCCAGGCAAGCGCGGTCTCTGGCACGATATGACCGGGGTGCTTGAAGCGGCTCTGATGGCCGATGGGGTGACGCGCGACAAGCTCTATCCACTTGACGTCGACCGGGCGTTCAAGAAGATCGAGGAGATCAAGGAGCACACCATATTCTGGTCCTCGGGATCCAATAGCCAGCAATTGCTGCGCGACGGCGAGGTCGTCATGGCGCAGGTCTGGAGCACTCGCGCCCGCATCCTGTCCGACGAAACGCAGGATCGCTTGTCGTGGACCTGGAACGATGGCCTGCTGCTGGCCGGCGTATTTTCGGTGCCAAAGAACAACCCTGCAGGCAAGGAGGCGATGCGCTTCATCAACTCGGTGCTCATACCGGAACGCCAGATCGCCTTCCTGCGGACCTTGGGCAGCGGCCCGTCCAATCCGGCTGCTGCCAAGATCGTTCCTGCGGATCTTCAGCGCATCAACCCGACTTCCGAGACCGCCCTCGCGGTTCAGGGGATATGCAACGACGCCTGGTATGCCGACAATTACGAGAAGACATTTGAGCGCTATCTCGAGCTCATTTCATCGTAAACAGAAAAGGGCGGCGTCCATGATGGACGCCGCCCTTTTTCCCATGGTTGCGCCGTATCAGGTTCCGTTAGGGCGTCCATAGTTGCTGATCCAGCTTGCGATGCTGGCACGAACGTTCCCGAGATGCGTGGAAAGCGCCTTGCGCGCCGCCTCGGCGTCGTTTGCAATAAGGGCCTCGATGATTGCAAGGTGTTCGTCAACGACGGGCCCCGTGCGCTCGGGAATGCGGCCGACATTGAACATCGCGGTTTTCTTGCGCAACTGAGCCACGATGCCGGCGAGCGTTCGATTACCCGAATGGTCGAGGATGGTGCCGTGCAGATCGCTGTCAAACTCCGTTGCGGCGACCTTGGACGCGCCCTTCATGGTTTTCGCCCGCGCCTTGAGACGCTGCAATTCTTCAGCCGGGATGTTGCCACAGGCCAGGCCGACCGCGTCTGTTTCAAGCAACATGCGCACATGCAGGATTTCGAGGAAATCTTGCAGGGTTATCGTACGCACGATCGAAACACGTTGCTCGCGCGAGACCAGCCCTTCGTTCTCTAGCCGGCTCAGCGCCTCGCGCACGGGTGTCCGCGACAACGAAAGCTCATCCCCCAGCGGCCTCTCCTGAAGGCGGGCACCTGGCTTGAGCCTGCCATCCAGTATCCGGTTGAGTATCGCCTCGTAGGCCGTCTCCGTCAGCGATTGATCGCGCGTCATTGGTCAATACTCCCCCTGCCTGCATATCCCGCGAGGCCGCCCATTTTGCATCCTGACCTGCCCCGACATTGCGCAAGCAACTCGGGCCGGTTGTTGTAAGCAGCCGGCATGCCGGGTGTGGTAACCCATCGGGAATGATCGAGTCTCATGGAATTCATTTGGTGTACCAAAGGTTTTGTCAAGACAAGCGTATATGCGGCGGGCACGGCACTTGTCACCTTCCGCCTGTAACCGGGACATTGGCGCCTGTCACGTAGCTCGCGGCATCGCCGAGCAGGAACATGACCACCTTGGCAATCTCGTCCGGCTCTGCAGCGCGCCCCAGCGGCACTTGTCCGACCCAGGACTGATATTCCTCCCCGGTCATGAAAGCGCGACCCATCGGATTGTCGACGAGGCACGGCATCACGCCGTTGATGCGAATGCCGCGCTGGCCAAGTTCGATGGATAAATGACGAACAAGGCCGTTCAAGCCCCATTTGCTGACCGTGTAGTGGGGCCCCCCGCCTGGGCTGCGGTCTAGGGCTGCCGTCGACGAGACGACGACGATGCTGCCGCCCGCCACCATCTGCACGCTAGCGGCATGGATGATGGTGTAGATGCTGTTGAGATTGACGTCCATCAGCCTGCGCCAAGTTCCGGGCGTGACGGTTGCGAGCGCACCCTGCTCAAGCAGGCCATGGGTGAGCACGACGCAGTCCAGCGGCCCCATCGCCTCGACTGACGCCGCCAGCGCGGCGTCGTCGCAGAAGTCTACCTGCGTCCCGTCTTGGCCGGGCAGGTGGGTCAATGCCAGAATCTCTGCTCCCGCCCCCAGCAAGCGGCTCCGCGAAGCCTCGCCGATGCTGCCGCCTACGCCAGTCAGCAGCACACGCGCCTTTGCCGTGCCTGGACGGGCGGGGATGGTAAGCTGGATCATGCCTCAGCTCCTTCGTTTCCAACGAGATGACGCCCCAAGACCACGTCGCCGCCCTTGATAACCAGCCTGAGATGGCGTTCCGGCGTTGCGAGGGCCTCGATGTCGGCCAGCGGATTCTGATCGAGCGCGATCAGGTCGGCCACCGCCCCATCATCCAGGACGCCACGCCGCGCCGGTCCGGGCAACAGCCTGGCGCTTACGACGGTTGCCGAAGCGATCACCTCGCTTGCTGTCATAACACTCGCCTTGAGCCGGAACTCAGCGCTTTGATCGACATGGGCGCTGCCCTCAAGATCGCTGCCATGCGCGATCTGGACCCCGGCGGCCTGCGCCAGCCGGATGCTTGCGCAGGACTCGTCAAATATCCGTTGTGCGGTCTCGCCTAACGCGCCGCCGGATCGCGCCAGCCGGTCGAACACGACGAGCGTTGGAACCAGCACCGCGCCGCGTTCTGCCATGAGCACCGCCGTTGCCTTGTCCAGGCCGCTGCCATGCTCGATCGACCGGATGCCCGCTTCCACACAGGCTCTGATGGCCGCCGCGCCGTAGGCATGGGCCATGACGTAGGTGCCTGCCTCAGTGGCCGCGTTGACGATCGCACGCAGTTCGTCCACATCGTATTGTCGCTTCTCGGGACCGCCGGGCGAGGCGATGCCGCCCGAAGCCATAACTTTGATTTGCGTTGCGCCCGCCGCGATCTCCTCGCCGACCGCCAAACGCAACGCCGCCGGCCCACTGGCGAGGCGTGTGATGCTGCGGCGGCCCGCACAGCAGGGGCATCCAAGATCGCTTTCGCCATCGGAGCGGAAATCACCCTGGCCGCCGGGCTGCGCAAGGCCTCTTCCGGAGGGGAACAGGCGCGGCCCTCGGAAAAGCCCGGTTTCGATCGCTGTCACCAGGCTGGCGTCGGCCCCGCCGGCATCGCGCACGCTGGTGAAACCGCGTGACAGCATTCTGTCGAGCACGCGGGCGGATTTGGCCGCAACAAGATAAGGAGGCTGCCGATGCAGTTGGCGCAAGTCGTCTTCCACGCCGATTACGTGCACATGCGCGTCGATCAGGCCCGGCAGCAGCCATAGCCCTTCTGCGCAGATTGTGCGCTCGCCCGGCTTTGCGTCCAGACGGTCAGCCACCGCCATAAAAATACCATCGCCGAAGCGGATGTCGCGCTTGCGAAAGCGCCTCGCGTCAATGTCGAGAACGTGCCCATCGGTGATCAGCAAGTATGGGTTTCCTTCCGTAAGGAACGTGAAATCATCGGTGTAGACTAGCGGTAACCGCCCGCCACCGGAATGTTCGTTCCCGTGACGTAGCGCGACCGCGGTTCGATCAGGAATTGGACGACTTCGGCGATCTCGTCGGCGTCTGCGGCACGGCCGAGCGGTATTGCCTTGAGCGATTCCTGATAGGCTTCGGTGGAAAGCAAAGCTCGCGCCATCGGACCCTCGACCGTGCCCGGACATACGGAGTTGATGCGCACGCCGCGTGGCCCGAGATCGAAGGCGAGGTGCCGCACAAGCCCATTCAACGCCCATTTGCTGGCGGTGTAGTGGGGGCCGCCAACCGGGCTGTGGTCGAATCCGGCTGTGGACGAGATGGCCACTATGGAGGCGCCGGCAGCTAGCCGCGGCAGTGCATGGTGGATGATCGTGTAGATGCTGTCGACGTTGACGGCCAGCATCCGGCGCCATTCGGCCGGCGTTACAACATCAATCGTGCCCGGCAAGAGCAGGCCGTGGGCGAACACCAGCCCATGCATCGGTCCATCGGCGGCAGCAACGGCGACGGCGGCTTGCAATGAGCCTTCATCCGTGAAGTCCGCGACATAGCCGCCCAGGCCCGGCTGGTGGCCTATCGTCGCCACTTCGGCTCCCTGGTTCTCCAGCCTCAGCTTGATCGCCGAACCGATCGTTCCGTCGGGCCCAGTTAATATGACGCGCTGTCCCGTGAACATCGCCCTTATTCCTCCCCTCATCCTCGCCGCGCATCGAATTGCCCCTGGCGGCCCTTTCCACAAGCGATTTCGAATCGCGCTCCGAAGTCGCAAAATTCGATCTTGCCAAATGGCATGCTAGTGGTATACCAAATGACTTTCAAGAGAGTGCGTTTGGTCTTTCTCCTGCCCGAAGCGAGCTTACTGATGCCGCAACACCCTGCACTGTCATTCGCCGCGCTCGCCGGAATCGGTGCATGAACCGCGCTGCAGCCTGCCTGGCCTATCTTGACAACGGTGTAACCGTCGATGCCGTCAGCGGCTTGCCGGAGTTCTTTGCAAACGAAGGCGTCGAGGTGACGACGTATCGATCCTTCGATGGAGCGTTCCCCACCGATCCGGCTGCCTATGATGGCATCCTCCTGTCTGGAAGCGGGTTGAGCGCCTACAACGATATTCCGTTCATCCACCGCGAGCACGGGTTCATCCAGGAGGCTGCCGAAGCCGGAACGGCGATGCTCGGCCTCTGTTTCGGCAGCCAGATACTGGCCTCCGCCCTGTGCGGCGGGGATCAGGTGTTCCGACGCGCTTCATGCGAAGTCGGCCATGCGATGTTGTCGATGCTGGAGCCGGCCGCCACCGACGCGCTGGCCGGCGGCTGCGAAAGCCGGGAGCGCATGTTTGTCTGGCACAACGACGAGGTGCGCGCCGATCATGGCGACATGGTCGTTCTAGCCGCCACAGCTAAGTGCCCGAACCACATCTGGCGCTTCCGCGATCAGCACATCTGGGGCATCCAGGGGCATCCTGAATTAACCAGAGCCAATGCTCGGGAATGGATCGGCAAGTCGGCAAACGCCCTGCGCAAGGATGGAGCAGACCCCGAGCAACTCATCCGCGAAACCGAAGACAGCATGGCCGGCCTCGGCATGCTTCGGAAGTTCGCGCACATCTGCAAAAAAGCAGCAAACAGCAAATAAGGGGAATGACGTCATGCGCATGAAATCGACGATCGTGGCATTGGGCCTGTCGATCCTTCTGGCCGGCGGCGGATTGGCCGCCTCGGCTAAGGAAATGGTGTTCGTCAGTTGGGGAGGCGCTTATCAGGACGCCATCCGCGAAGCCTGGCTGAAGCCCTTCACGGCTGCCACCGGCACGAAAGTTATCGAAGAGACGTCGCCGGAAACGGCCAAGATCCAGGCGATGATTTCGGCCGGAACGGTCTCCTGGGACATTGTTACGGATGGCGGCCTCGGCGTGGCGCGCGGCGCTCAGGCCGGTCTGTTCGAGGAAATCACGCCCGAGATGGTCGATCAGTCCGGCGTCTATCCTCAGATCGTCAACAAGTACGGTGTTCCGTCGGAGGTTTTTTCAACGGCCTTCGCGTTCTCGACCAAAGCCTTTCCGGACGGCAAGGCACAACCTGGAAGTTGGGCGGATTTCTGGAACGTCGAAAAGTTTCCCGGCGCGCGCGCGCTCTTTGGATCGCCACAGTCCGTGCTGGAAGCGGCACTAATGGCTGACGGCGTGGCGCAAGCCGACGTCTACAAGGTGCTCGATACCAAGGAAGGCCAGGATCGGGCCTTCAACAAGGTGCGTGAATTGAAGCCTCACGTCTCGCTGTGGTGGACCGGCGGAGCCCAGCCGGTTCAGGCCATCGGCAGCGGCGAAGTCGTTATGGCCAATGGCTGGAACGGACGTCTTCAGGCTGGCATCACCGAGGGCGTGCCGCTCAAGATCGTCTGGAACGGTGCGGTAGCCGAAGTTGGCTACTTCATGATGGTCAAGGGTGCGCCGCACAAGGAAGAGGCCACTGAACTGCTGCGTTGGATCGCCAAACCTGAGTCCCAGGCGCAATTCCACAAATACGTTTCCTACGGGCCAACCATGGCCGGGGCGTGGGACTTCATCCCCAAATCCGAATGGGGCCACCTGCCATCCTCACCCGAGATCATGAAGCAGTCGATCTTCCTCAATGTCGATTGGTGGTTGAAGAACGAGGGCGCGATGGTCGAGCGCTACAACGCGTTGATGCAAGAATAGCCGAAGCCGGAGGGGAGAAAAACATGTCCAGCCTGATGTGGTTTTCACGGGGGGAATACGCCTCCCGGCTGGGCCGGTTTCAAAGAGAACTGACAGGCCGCGGCCTCGATGGGCTTGTCTGCTATCAGCCGGAAACCGTCACCTGGACAACCGGCTTCTACACTAAGGCCTACACCAACTATCATATGGCTATCATCCCGGCGCAGGGCGCTCCCACCCTGCTTTGCCGTGATGTGTCACGCTACTATGCCGAGCAGACATTCGCCTTCGATGATGTACACTACTGGAGCGATGGACAGGACCAGGATGACCTGGCCCTGTCCTTGATCCGGAAGCGTTTCGGACCCGAGGCAAACCTCGGCATAGAGTTTTCTTCCTGGATGGTTCCGGTCCAGCGTTTCAGGCGTTTCAGCGAGGAACTGCCCCATACGCGATGGACGGACGTCAGCGACGTTGGGCCGGCGCTGCGCATCATCAAATCACCGGCTGAAATTGCCTATCAGCGTCGGGCGGCCCGCGCCGCCGAACTTGCCATGGCCGCCGTTGTGAAGGTTGCTGCCGCCGGGCGCAACGAGTTGTCTGTTGCTGCCGCCGCGACAGCGGCCTTGGTGGAAGCCGGCAGCGATACGCCAGGACCGGGCGTCTTTTCGTCCGGCGAGCGTGCCAGTCATCTGCATGGCGGTTACATTGACCGGGTTCTCCAGCACGGCGATACGATCCAGTACGAACCGACGCCGCATGTTCACCACTACAATGCGCGCTTCATGCGCACCATCAAGGTAGGCGCTGCCTCCGCCGCCGAGATCGATCTTGCCCGTCGGCTGATCGACATACAGGACGAGGCGCTTGCCACCGTCGCGCCGGGTGTTGCCGCCACGGTTCCCGACGCAATCTATCGCAACGGGATTCTCAGCACCGGCAAGGTGGAGCGCTACACCAACAAGACGTTCTATTCCCTCGGCATGATCATGAACCCCAGCTACGCCGAACCGTTGGAGGCAACGGCGTCATCGACATGGCGCTTTGCAGCCGGCATGGTCTTCCACAGCTACCTGCTGGTCGGCGATTTCGGCATGTCCGAAACGGTACTGGTGACCGAAACCGGGGCCGAGCGCCTGACCAATTATCCGCGTGAACTCATTGTTGCAGGGCGGGGTTGACTTGACTTTGCCGGTTCAAAGCCGGGGCAGTGCGCCGCCGCGCAGCCCCCGTTTCTTCCGGCCAGCAGGCGCGGATCTGGCCGCGGGCATGGTGGTGCTGCTGTTGGCGCTCGTCTTCGTGTGGCCGATTGTCCGGCTGATTGCGACAACGGTGTTCACGGACGGCGGCGGACTGTCAGCGTTCGCCAGGATCGCGGCCACGCCGATGTATCGCACCGCCTTCGTCAACACTTTCCTCATTTCCGGGCTGGTCACACTGATTGCGCTGGTGGCGGCCTACCCAATTGCCTATCTCATGGCGACGGTTCACCCAAGAACGGCAAAGCTGATTGGCTTCGTCGTGTTGCTCCCGTTCTGGACAAGCGCACTGGTGCGCACCACGGCGTGGATGGTGCTGCTGCAGCGAAACGGTATCGTCAATAGCCTGCTGACCGGCACTGGCCTGACAGATTCGCCCATACCGCTTCTCTACAACCTGTCCGGCGTGCTGATCGGCATGGTGCATGTGCTGCTGCCCTTCATGGTGCTGCCTATCTATGCGACGTTCCTGTCGGTGGACCAACGGCTCATCGCTGCCGCCGACGGTCTCGGAGCCGGGCGTCTTACCATACTGCGGCGCATCATCCTGCCGCTTACCGCGCCCGGCGCGGCGGCGGGCGCACTGATCGTGTTCATGGGCGCCATCGGAACTTTCATCACGCCGGTGCTGATGGGCGGCCCACGCCAGATGATGATCGCACAGGCCATCAGCTACAATATCCAAAAGCAACTCGATTGGCGCATGGCAGGCGCTCTTTCGCTCGTCCTGCTGGCTGTCACCCTGGCGCTTTTCCTGCTGTACCGCCGTCTCTTCGGGCTGGACCGACTTTTTGCCAACGAACCTGTTGGCGCCAACGAACCTGACGGTCCGATGGCGACCGCCCTTGGACCGGGTCGTTGGCTTGTCTGCCTTATCGCCCTGGTGGTCGGCATCTTCCTCATCGCGCCCATCGTAATGGTATTCCCACTCAGCATTTCCTCGTCGCCATTTCTCCAATTCCCACCCGCTCGGTGGACGTTAGAATGGTACGGGCGGCTGGGTGAAGATCCCAAATGGCTGCGTGCGGCAATTTCCAGCTTGCGGGTAGCGGCCGAAGCCATCGCCATGTCGGTAGTATTGGGTACCGCGGCTGCCATCGCTGCAGCGCGCGTCTCCGCTCGCCTGCGTGCCGGAATGGAAATACTCATCTTGCTGCCGATGATCGTACCCACCATCATCACGGCCATTGCACTATACAGCCAGTTTGCACCGCTCGGTGTGCTCGGGTCGCCCGAAAGCCTGGCTGTCGGCCACACGATGCTCGCTGCTCCTTTTGTCTTCATCACGGTCAGCGCCGCACTGAAGGGTTTTGACAACAGATTGGAGCTTGCCGCGCTTGGGCTCGGCGCATCCTGGGGCGCGATGTTCCGGCGCGTGATGCTGCCGGCTATCCTGCCGGGTATTATCGCGGGCACGGTATTTGCCTTTATCACATCGTTCGATGACGTGGTGCTTTCGATCTTCCTGACCAATTCAGCGAGCAGGACGTTGCCGCGTGTGATCTACGAAGGCGTCAAGGATGACACGGACCCCACCGTCATCGCGCTAGCCGTAATCCTCATCAGCATCTCCCTGGTGCTATTCCTGTCAAGCCTCGTTACCCGGAACAAGCAGCCATGAACGCCGTCAATCTTGAGCTCGCGATGTCCGGCAAGCGGGTGCACATCCACGCTTTGTCAAAGCATTATGGGGCGCACGCTGCCGTCGACGACGTATCTATCGATATTCCTGCCGGCACATTCTGCACGATACTGGGGGCCTCCGGCTCGGGAAAAACCACACTGCTGAAGATGGTCGCAGGCTATGAACGGCCGTCATCGGGCTCGATAGACATCGATGGCCGTGACGTCGCCTCCATGCAGGTTGCCAAACGCAATATTGGGATGGTCTTCCAGAATTACGCCTTGTTCCCTCACATGAGCGTGGCCGCCAATCTGGCATTCCCTCTCGAGATGCGTGGCCTGCCGCGAAAGGCGATAGACGCCAAGGTTGCCGCCATGCTCAATCTGGTCGGGCTATCCGATCTCGGCGCGCGCCCGCCGCGTCAATTGTCCGGAGGGCAGCAGCAGCGGGTGGCGCTAGGCCGCGCGCTCATCTTCCAGCCCGACATCCTGCTGATGGACGAGCCGTTGGGTGCGCTGGACAAGAACATGCGCCAGGCTATGCAGCGCCAGATCAAGGCGATCCACGCCCGTGTGGGGGTCACCGTCCTCTACGTAACGCATGACCAGGACGAGGCCATGAGCATGGCTGATCTCGTCGTGGTGATGGATCAAGGCAGGGTGGTGCAGGTCGGATCGCCGCTCGACATCTACAATGCTCCGCAAACCGATTTCGTGGCGACGTTCCTAGGCGATTGCAATTTGATAGAGATTGACCGCGAGAAGGGAACGCCGATCTTGCGGCTTGCCGGCGGGATTGCGCTTCCGACTGATTCCGGCATGTTCGGCGAGGCGCACCTTGTGGGTATCCGGCCGGAGCGGCTGCTTGTCGGCGATGTTTTGGCCCACCGCGATATCATCCTATCGGGAACGGTGACGGAGACAAACTTCAACGGGGCCGACCACGATCTGGTCGTCAAGGTGGATGGGCAGCCACTGCGCGCCCGGCTGGCCAATCTGGGCAAGACGCCGCCTGCGGTCGGCAGCACGGTGCATCTCGGCTGCGACTATGCAGACCTCTTCGCGCTGGATGTCGCTGCTGTCCGAGCGCGCCAACCCAAGGAGTAACACTGTGCCAGTGAAGAAGATCACACGCGACACCAGGGGTGTCTACATCATCGCGGCGACGCCGTTCAAAGACGACGGGTCGCTCGATCTGGAAAGCGCCGACCGGATGGTGGATTTCTATCTGAGCCACGGCGTCAATGGCATGACGATCCTGGGCATGATGGGCGAAGCGAACAAACTGACCGAGGACGAGTCGCGCCTCTTCGCCTCCCACGTGTTCAAGCGCGTGGCAGGCACCATCCCTGTCGTCGTCGGCGTGTCGGGCGCCGGCATAGACAACCTCAGGAGCCTTGCCCAATTCTCCATGGACGAAGGGGCTGCCGGCATCATGGTAGCGCCAACACCCGGCCCGGCGGTAGAAGATCGCATATTCAATTATTTCGGCCAGGTGTGCGAGGCAGTCGGAGCCGACGTGCCGATCTGCTTCCAGGATTTCCCGCAAGCGACCGGCGTGCCTGTTTCGTCGAACACGATCCTCACCCTGACGCGCCGTCATCCACAGATCGTGATGCTCAAACATGAGGATTGCCCCGGCCTCGCCAAGATAGAGGCGGTGCGGAATGGGACTGGCACGACCGATACCCCGCGTATGTCCATCCTGTGCGGCAATGGCGGCCTCTACCTCCCCCTCGAACTACAGCGCGGCGCAGACGGCGCCATGACCGGCTTCGCCTATCCCGAAATGCTGGTCCAGGTTGTAGCCCGGCATGCCGCCGGCGATGTCGCCGGTGCAGAAGATATGTTCGACGCCTACCTGCCTATCCTGCGCTACGAGCAACAGTTGAATTTCGGACTGGCCGCCCGAAAGGAAATCCTGCGCCGCCGTGGGGCCATAGCTTCAGCGTTCGTACGCAAACCCGGTCCAAGGCTCTCGGACGGCGACCACGCCGACATAGGCCATCTTATGCTCCGTACTGCCGCCAGCGTGGAGAAGCTCGCCCATGCAGCTTGAACTCGAAGGAAAGCGCGCGCTGGTCCTTTCTTCCACCCGCGGCCTCGGTCTCGGCATTGCGAGGGCACTGGCTGCGGAAGGAGCCCATGTGCTGCTTTGCGGCCGCAGCGAACCTGCAGGTGTTGTTCACGGGCAGTCCGAATTCATTCGCGCCGATCTTGCAGACCCTGACTTCGCGGCTAAGGTTACCGAGGCCGCGAACGAAAAACTCGGTGGTGTCGACATCCTCGTCAACAACACCGGCGGGCCGCCGCCCGGAACGGCCTCCGCTCTGTCCGCAGCGGTGCTAGGCGAGCAGTTTTCGACAATGGTCCGCTCTATCATCGAGACGACGGGCAAGGTGTTGCCGCAGATGCGGGAGCGCAACTGGGGACGTGTGCTGACGATCGCATCGTCTGGCGTCTTGCAGCCTATACCCAATCTCGCCGCGTCTAATGCCTTGCGCTCTGCTCTTGTCGGCTGGTCGAAGACGCTGGCGTCGGAAGTGGCGGGCGAGGGTGTGTGCGTCAACGTATTGGTGCCGGGCCGTATTGCGACTGAGCGCCTTGACGAACTTGATGCGTCCGCCGCCGCACGGCAAGGCAAGAGCATCGACGAGGTGCGGACGCAATCGCGCGCAACCATTCCCATGGGCCGTTACGGCGACGTGCGGGAGTTCGCCGCCGTGGCGACATTTCTTTGCTCCGGGCAAGCAAGCTACATTACCGGAACAGTTGTACGCTGCGACGGCGGGTTGATCAGGGCTGTCTAAAGGGTTGTGTGTAAGCGTCCAGTTGGGGCCGTTCAGTTGGCGGGATGGTTCCAGGGCAGGAGTTTGTCGATCTCGCGGTTCGGCCAGTTGGCGGCAATGCGCTGAAGGGTCAGGGCGAGCCAGGCGGATGGATCGACGCCATTCATCTTTGCGGTCTGCAGAAGTGTGGCGATCGTCGCCCATGTCTGGCCACCGCCGTCAGATCCGGCGAACAGAGCATTCTTGCGGGTGATCGTTTGCGGGCGGATCGCGCGCTCGACGGCGTTGCTGTCGATATCGAGACGGCCGTCATGCAGGAAGCGCTCGAGAGCCCCCCGGCGGCTTCTGGCATAGCGGATCGCCTCGGCGAGTTTCGACTTGCCGGGGATGCGGGCCAGTTCCTTTTCCCAGAATGGCCAGAGTTCGGCGACGATTGCGGCGGATCGTTCCTGACGTGCGGCGCAGCGAAGATCAGGATCATGGCCCCGGATTCTTTCCTCGATCTTCCATAGCTTGGCCATCCGCTCGACGGTTTCGCCCGCCACATGCGAGACGCCGGACACGTGCAATTCGTAGAACTTGCGTCTCAGATGCGCCCAACACGCCGCGAGCCGCAGCGGCCCGCCGGCGCGCTTGGCTTCCGTGAGCCGGTTATAGGCGCCCCATCCGTCAACCTGGAGTAATCCGGTGTAGCCTGAGAGATGGCGCTCCACGCAGTCGCCGCCGCGGCCGTTCTCGAACCGGTAAGCGACCATGGGCGGCGCCGCGCCGCCAAAGGTTCGATCGTCCCGCGCGTAGGTCCATAGCCAGGCCGTCTTCGTCTTGCCGGAGCCCGGCGATAATGTCGGCAGCGTCGTCTCGTCGGCATAGACCCGCTCGCCCTCCTTGATCAGCGCCAGGACGCGGTCGGCCAGCGGCGTCAGATGAAAGCCGACATGACCATCCAGTTGGCCATGGAGTTGCGGCTGATCTCGACGCCGTCACGGGCGTAGATTCCTTCCTGGCGATAGAGCGGCAGGCCGTCGGCATATTTGGAGACGGCAACGTGGGCGAGCAGCGCCTCGCTTGGCACGCCGCTGTCGACGAGATGGCTGGGAGCCGGCGCCTGCGACACGCCTTCCTTGCAGTGGGAGCAGCCATATTTGGGCCGGCGGGTGACGATCACGCGGAACTTCGCCGGCGTCACGTCGAGCCGCTCGGAGACGTCTTCGCCGATCTGCACTGGCTTGCAGTTACCGCAGCCACAGGCGATGGCCTCCGGCTCGATGACGACCTCGACGCGCTCCAGATGCGCCGGGAATACCTTGCGTGGTCGAGCGGCACGTCGCCGTTCGCTTGCTGGTTTCGCTGCTTCAAGCTCGGCCTCGATCAGGCCGAGCCCGGTCTGAACCTCGTCGAAAGCGAATGCCTGCTGATCCGCATCGAGCCTCTCGGAGCTGCGGCCGAACCGGGCACGCTCCAACTGCTTGATGATCGCATGAAGATTGGCGATCCGTCCTTCGGCGCGCTCGTTGACCGTAGCCAGCCGGGCGATCTCGGCCTTGAGTTCCGCCGTTTCATCGCGCAGCTCCGTCCTTTCCGACACGATGTCGACGAGCATTGCCTTCAGCGTGTCGACATCATCGGGAAGGGCAAAAGCGCTGCTCGTCATGACGCCGACAGAAGCACATTTTACCCAATTTTGGGTCCGGTTTCTGCCGCCTGAGTCACTTCGCCACGGCCTATCCGACCGAGGTCGGGCGCCGTTTTAGCTCGGCCCGAACGCGCGTCCAGTCCATGCCCTCGATGAGCGCCATCAACTGCGGCGCGGCGAGCCGGATCACGCCGTTCTCGATCCGTGGCCAGCGGAACTTGTCCTCATCCAGCCGCTTGGCGAACAGGCAAAGGCCAGACCCGTCCCACCATACGATCTTCACGCGGTCAGCGCGTTTTGCCCGGAAGACGTAAAGCGCGCCGGAGAACGGATCGGCACCGGTGTCGCGCACCAGTGCAGCCAAACCGTCGGGACCTTTCCTGAAGTCGACCGGACGCGTCGCCACATAGATCTTGGCTCCCGTGGGGATCATGCCGACCGCACGGCGCGGATCGCCTCCGTCAGAAGGGCTGGAGCAACATCGCTTCCCACCCGGATCGTCGCATCGCCAATGACGATTTCCAGACCGACCGCGCGAGCGCCATGCTCGCGCGTGACTTCCACCGGTGCGAAGCTCTGCGCCACTGGCTCCGACCCGCGCGTCAGGACAACAAGCTCGCCGGAGCGGATCGCCTTGCGTCGCCAGGCGAACACCTGCTGCGGGCTCACGTCATGCGTCCTCGCCACCGCCGAGACATTCGCGCCTGGCGCCAGCGCCGCTTCCAGAATCCGCGCTTTCGCCTCGGCAGACCAACGGCGGCGCAGCAACGGCGGACTCTCGTCAAGCCGGCTCGCTACCGCCTCGATGACTGCAAACGTATCAAGTCTGGACTTGGGTGCAGACTGCAAACAAACCTCCCGTGAAGAATCATCACGAGAGTGTCGCCGCCTTCATCGATCAGCGAAACACGGGGGCGGATTGGCGCTTACGGTTGTGTCGCAAATTTTCCACCAGCCATTTGCCGGCGCCATAGATCTTCAGCTCGGTGCTGTCGCCCAAAACATGAATGGAGCTGCCCGCCACATGCTGTCGGTGGTTGCTTCTGCCAGATGGCTTCCAGGTTCAAAGTAGCGCGGCTGGCCACCACGCGTCTTGCGACGCGGGGCGGCCCAACCGATAAGAGCTTCCGGCGTGACCCAAACGGTCAAACTGCCACGGCGGCAAAGGCCGGCCTCATATTCCGCCCAGTTCGTCACTTTGAACTTCATTTTACCGATGCGATGACGGCGGTCGGCGTTATGTTTGTGTGGCATGCTGGTTCATTCAAGCTGGTGGGATCTCAGCCGAATAAGCAAAAATCGTTGAAATCTTATTCGTGCACCAACGCTCACTTTTGACAATCAAACGATAAAACCAGCCTTACCATACTCTACGGCTGGACAAATGGGTCGCTTCATCGCAAGCCCTGTGCTTCGCCACCTAAACGTACAAAGTCGAGCTTAGGGCTTCAAGAAGCGATGATAAACGTTCAAGACCGACGTCGAACCTGACGAGCTCTCCGCCGCCGACCCCTAGGCGAATGTGGGCTGGCTCATCATAGGCAGTGCCCGGGATGAGGAACGTCCGGTAGGGTGCCGCGAGCAATTTCCTAGCAAATTGTTCCCCATCGAGTGCCAGATGCAATCTTGCGAGGCCGATTAGGCCTCCCTGCGGGCGGATCCAGGAAAGGAAGGGTTGTGCCTCGATGAACTGGTCTAGTCGTTCCAGATTTGCCGATCCTTCGCGACGCGCCGACGCGATGGCGGTGGAGTACCGTTCTGGCCGCATGGCGATCTCGGCGATTACCTCGCCCATGATATTCATGATTTCGCTTGAGTTCTCGCGAAGGATAACAGCGTCAAGCACCACATCGCGGTCGCGGCAGACCAGCCAACCTGTCCGAAGGCCCTGCAAACCCAAGGCCTTGGAGACACTACCCGTGGTGATGCCGCGTTCATAGATGCCGGCGATGGATGGGCGGCGTTCGCCCTCCCATTCAAGACCGGCGTAGACCTCGTCAACGACAAGGTAGGCGCCATGGTGTGAAGCGATCGAAGCAATTTCACAAAGCTCAGCCGCGGATAGCAACTGTCCGGTCGGATTGTTGGGATTTGTGAGGAAAATAAGCTTCGTTCGCGATGAGACGGCATCGCGGAGTTGGTCCATCGGGAAGCGCCAGCCATCCGCCTCGGCTCGGGAGAGCGTCCGAGTGGAGACTTCCAGCGCCTTGGCCATGACGGCGGCCTGTGGCCAGCCAGGCGTTTCGATGACGAACTCGTCACCTGGCTGCAGCAATTGACGCATCACCAGATAGTTCGCCTCTGCGGCACCCGCAGTGATCAAGACATCATCAACCGCGCAGGCATCTGTCAGCCCTGCTTCTCGCAGAACGTGCGCTCTGAGTTCCGGCAGACCCTGAAACGATCTGTTGTTCCAGTCCAGCGGCATTTCGGGATCAAGATCATCCAAGAAGGCACCGAGCTTGGGGGGGCTCGCTAGCGACAGCCCTAGGACTGCTTCGGGTTTATGAACGGTCGTGTCCAGAAGATACTCAAAAAGCTTGTGTATTTCTACTTTCATGCTATCATGCCAAATATTGTCTCTTTTACTGTGAGGGTATAAATCTTGATATTGCCACAATACATGTATGATTCTCCAGTAAAGCTATTCGTATTGGACTTCGGATTGTTCAAAGTCCATTCCAATGGTCGCGTTATCGGCATTTGTGGATACCTGATTGAGACAAGGACGGGGCGACGCATTCTGGTAGATACAGGGTTCCCGGCCAAATATGCCTATGACATCGCCAAGGCCTCCGAAGAAGACAACCTCGGTGATTTCGGTGAGGTTATAGCGCTGACCGAGGCTAACCTTCCTGCTGGCCAGCTGGCGTGCATCGGTCTCTCGCCAGCCGATATCGATTGCCTCGTGATGACGCATACGCATATCGACCACGTTGGCGGCATCGCGGACTTTCCACGTGCGCCCCTGGTTATTGGGGCTGAGGAACGCAGTCTTCCTCGACCCCTATACTGGAAAGGGGGGCAACCTCTTGAGTGGCCAGATGTCGAAACGATCGTTGTGTCGAAAGACCTTGACTTGTTCCCCGGCGTACGCTTGCTCACGACGCCTGGCCATAGCCCTGGGCATCTGTCATTGCTGGTCAGTCTACCGAACACGGGACAGGTTCTGCTAACCGCTGACGCCATATCGCGTCCGGCCGAAATCGAAGGGCGCTTCGCAGGATCCTGGAACGAGGAAATGGCGATTGAAAGTGCCGAGCGAATTCTTAGGATAGCAAAATCTTGCAATGCTTTCGTCATCTATGGACACTCTCCCGAACAATGGCCGACCTTGCGCAAGGCACCCCAATTCTACGACTGACGGGGCAGTCTGCTTATCGGACGTCGCGGCCCTGATTGAGAATGATGACATTGCCGCTAGCAATGTCGCCGGCAGGTGAAATCAGGAATCCGACCCACGCAGCGACTTCCTCGGGCCGCATGGCGCGACCATGCGGCATGGCTGCGATGGCCTTGTCCAGTACGCTCTTTGAAAGAACCCCGAACAGCGGCGTCTCGGTCATGGCCGGTGCTATCGAATTGACGCTGATTTGTTCGCGCGCATAGCGCCTTGCAAGGTCCTTTGTCAGCGTATCGAGCGCTGCTTTGCTGGCGCGATAGTGTGGCGGGTCGAAAACATCAAAATTGTAGGCGCCGTTGGAGGAGATGTTCACGATCTTCTTGACGCCTGGCTGCGATCGCATGCGCCGTACCGCCTGCTGGCAGCAATGAAAAGCTCCATTGAAGTTGATCGTCATCTGACGGTCGAGTTCGTCTCCGGTAATGTCAGGAAACTCGCCCATGAAGCAGGTTCCGGCATTATTGACGAGCGCCGCAATCTCTCCCATTTCGCGATCAACCTGTTCGAAAGCCGAAGCGATGGCTTGTGGATCCGTCAGGTCGCAACCGATAGGCTGGAAATTTCCCCCTCGGCTTTCTACCTGCTCCTTTACGTGGTCAAGGCCCGGCAGATCGATGTCGAAACCAGCAACACGATATCCTCTCCCGACCAGCTCTGCGACGATCGCCCGTCCCATGCCCCCGGCAGCGCCGGTAACAATTGCAGTTGCGGCTTCCGAAGGTTGCACCATCTTCATGTGACCTTTGCCTTCTGTTTGAAACGCGGCTCATCCCAACTTCCTGTCTTGATGACATCTCCGATCTGTTCTGCCGCGTGGTGGATATCGGCAAAACGGAGATAAAGCGGGGCAAAGCCGAAGCGCATGATGTCGGGGGCTCGGAAATCACCGATGACGCCGCGCGCTATGAGCGCTTGAACAATTGCATAGCCCTCGGGATGGCGGAATGAGACCTGGCTTCCGCGAACACCCGCATCGCGGGGCGTCGCGAGTTCAAGGCCTTCGCAATTTGCCTCGACCGCAGCGATGAAGTAGTCGCACAATTGCTGTGACTTAACGCGAAGGCTAGCCAGGTCAACTCCGTCGAAGGCGTCGAGGGCAGCGTCAAACGCTACTAGCGAGAGGATAGGAGGCGTTCCTGATGTCATGCGGGCAATGCCATCGGCGGGAACAAAACCGGGACTGAAGGCGAATGGTTCCAAATGGCCCATCCATCCTGCAATCGCAGGCGCAATCTCCGGCAGGTGCTTCTCGGCCACGAAAAGAAAGGCCGGGGCACCGGGCCCGCCATTCAGATATTTGTACCCGCAGCCAATGGCGAAATCCGCCCTTGCGCCGGTCAAGTCGACCGGAAATGCTCCCGCGCTGTGAGCCAGGTCCCAGATCGCCAAAGCCCCGCAGGCGTGGGCGTGCGCCGTCATCGCACCCATGTCATGCATGCGGCCAGTCCGATAATCAACCTCGGTCAACATAAAAGCCGCGACCGTATCGTCGATCGCGGCTTCGATCTGGTCGAACTGTACCGGCTTTATTTCATAACCGCGATCAAGAAGCCGGGCTAGGCCATCCGCCACATAAAGATCGGTCGGGAAATTGGCCACATCGGTGATCACCACCTTGCGCTCCGGCCGCAGCGACAGAGCAGCCGCGAGCACCTTGAAAAGATTGACCGACGTCGAATCGCAAACCGCGACGCTGTCCGCCGGCGCGCCGATGAGACGCGCAATCTTGCCGGCAGCGCGCGCCGGGAGATCAATCCACCCCGCATCGTTCCAACCGCGCACAAGGGAGCGGCCCCATTCCACCTCAACGGCTTCCCGCATTCGCATGGGAACCGAGGCGGGGAGCGGACCCAGGGAATTGCCGTCGAGGTAGACGACATTTTCGTCATCGGGGAGCCTGAAGCGGGCACGAAAGCCCGCCAAGACGTCGTTTCTATCCAGTTCATCGCACGTGTGCTGTGATCGAAATGCCAAGACGTGCCCCTCGCGAGATTGAAAAATGTAATCGAGTCATATCAAGATTATACTGGATTTCAAGGATTATATGTAATATGGCAAATGTTATGGAAAGTGGCACGCCCGCTGTTGTGTTGAAAACCGAGAGTGCTTTTGAGGCGCTGCGGCAAGATATTATCAGCGGGCTCCTGGCCCCAGGACGCCCTCTGCGAATGGCCGCGCTGCAGGAACGTTATGGATTTGGCGCGACGCCGTTGCGGGAAGCCCTTTCGCGCCTTGAAGAAAAGCGGATGGTCGTTCTTGCCCCCAACAGGGGCTATACCGTCGCACCCGTATCGCTCGCCGAACTCGAGGATCTCGGTCAAGCCCGCGAGGCAATCGAATGCGCTCTGCTGAAGGATGCGATCGAGCGCGGCGACACTGACTGGGAAGCGCGGATAGTTGCGTCACACTACCAGCTGTCACGATGTCCGATGCCGATCGGAAGCGACGACGTTGAGATACGATTGCGCTGGATCGAGACGCACGACGGCTTTCACCGCAGTCTTACGGCGGCCGCTGGCTCCTCGTGGTTAAAGTCCTACCAAGAACAGACACTGGAGCAGTTGCAGCGCCACTATCAGGCCCTGCTGTTTCACCCTGATGCGGTCAATCCCGAGCGACCGCATCACCACGACGTTGAAACAGAAGGTATGCTCAGGGATGTGCTCGCTCTCGCTCCACACAGCGATATCATGAGTGCTACCCTCGACAGAGATACGCAGCGTGCGGTGACGCTTCTGCGTCGGCACATACAACTTGCGTTGCAACTCCATCGCGAGATTGCAAGACGCCTCCCTAATGGGAAGGCCTTCACGACTGCCGCGTGAGCAGACCAGGAAATCAACGGGAGGAAAGAAGTGAATAGAATTTTGACAGCCGCGCTTGGGGTACTGGTGATGGTCGCTGTTCCCGCACGAGCCGACACCCTTCAAGTAGGTGCCTATCCGTCTAATCCGCCTTGGGAATTCAAGAATGAGCAGAGCCAGTTCGAAGGATTCGAGGTGGACCTCGTCAAGGAGATCGGCAAACGCCTCGGTGCCGATATTGAATTTCAAGACCTGGGCTTCCAGGCGCTGTTTGCCGCCGCCAGCTCCGGGCGTATCGACATGGCGATTTCTACGATCACCATCACCGATGAACGGCTTCAGAGCCAGGCGTTTACGCAGGGCTATTATGACAGCGATCTTGCGCTGATCTCAACCCAGGACAGCGCCGTCAAAACGATGGGCGACATGAAGGGCAAGACTGTTGGCGTGCTCTCGTCGTCGATCGCGGAAAAGTGGGCGAACCAGAACAAGGACAAGATCGGCTTTAGCGATATCCGGGGATATCCCGAACAGCAGAACCTGTTGCTGGATGTCCAGACCGGCCGCCTGGACGGCGCTGTCGGCGATATCGCGGGCTTCCAGTATGCCTTCCAGAAAATTCCAAGCCTGCATGTGCTTGAGCGCATCGCGACCGGCGACCGCTTTGCGATCATGCTCCCAAAGAATTCAAAGAACTTGGAGCGTGTGAACGACGCTGTCACTGCCCTCAAGGAGGACGGCACCCTTGCGAAACTTCACGTGAAATGGCTTGGGGTACCCGCTGATCCAGAAACGTCGACGGTAAAGGTACTCGATTTGCCGCATGTGAAATAGATTTGGACCGGAGGCGTAGCCCTAACTCCGCCTCCGCCCTTTTTTAGCAGACAGGACTTCGAATGCCGGGTTTCCTAGAAACATTCCTGAACCCGGAGGTTTTTGTCCGCGTTCTTCCTATGCTCTTGAAAGGCGTCACCAACACCGTAATGCTCGCGGTTTCTACGATCGTTGGTGGTAGCATTGTCGGCGTTGCTCTTTGCCTCGCGCGTCTATATGGCCCGCGTTGGCTGCGAATACTCGCGATCCTCTACGTGGACATTTTTCGATCGCTGCCGATTCTTGTCGTGCTGATCCTGATCTACTATGCGTTGCCGTTTTTAGGACTACGCCTGAACGCATTCTTAGCAGCGACAATAGCCCTTGGCCTCGTATTCTCATCGTTCACCTGTGAGGTGCTGCGAGCAGCCATCCAATCGATCCACAGTGGGCAGTTCGAAGCTTCACTGGCCCTTGGCATGCCGTTTTGGGTTACGATCTATAAAATTATCCTGCCACAAGCGTTCCGTATCGCAATACCACCCCTCACCAGTAATGCGGTCGCCATCGCCAAGGACACTTCCCTGGCATCCGTCGTGGCAATGCCTGACTTGCTGAAGCAGGCCACGGACGCTCAGGCACTTACCGCGAACCCGACACCGCTCATCGCTGCTGCCCTAATGTACTTGATCGTACTATGGCCGCTGGTACGGCTCGTCTCATTTCTTGAGTGGCGCTACCGATCCGCTGGTCGCTAAAATATTATCACACACACACGAGCGCGGTGAGGGGCCATTCGCGCTTGCGTTCGTGGCTTCGTCGGCATGATGCTGCTGATCGCCGAGCCGCCGAGGATGTTGAACGAACAGGGCGGTGGTGCCAATAGGCTTGTGGTCGTTCTTCATCGTGCCGCGGCGTCCCGGCCTCACCGGCAAGCCCGGTTTTTGGCTGGGGCACGGATAATGACTGCCTGACGGTGCATCACCGTGTAGTGGAAGGGTTTGATGCGGCTGAAAAAAACACTGCGAGCGTCGCCGACTCTTTGTCGATATGATCTTTCAGTTCGGAGGTTCGGAGTCCAGTATCCGCTCCGAAAGCGCCTTCCTCAGATCCTCCAGCGAGTCGGTCGCCGGGCGAGCGCTCTCAACCTCGTCACCGCGATTTTGTTTTGAAATACCACTCGACCGATGCGGAACGAGTTCCGCTTTGAAAACAGACGATTTTAGCTGCCGCTTAATAAACGACCCTCCCGCCGAATGGCGGGTTAGGCGTCACCCGCATCGATCAGAATCTGCTTCCATATAGCCGTCTCGTCGAAAAGGGTGAATTCACGCCGCAGCCCCCAAGGTCCCCACTCCGCGTGGGTGATTCCCATCACATGGACCATGGCGCCGGTAGGTGGCCCGAAGGCGCCGGTCCCTTCATGGCGTCCGGTCATACTCCACCGGACCGCAGCGCGCGGAGGCTGATTGGGGTCTTCGCGGCCGATGACATGATGGACCTCGAAGTGCGAAGAAGGGAAAGCGCAACGCAACCTCATCCATTCCGTCTCGGCAAAACTGCGACCCCAGCCACCGCGAAGCCCAGGGTGTTCCGAGCGAACGGCGCGATCGTACGTCTTGGCAATCACACTAAGGTCTTTGTTCATTATGGTGGTGAGTAAATCCGCTAGCTTGTTACCCCATTCATTGTCGTTGCCTCTGGCAGCATATCGTCCCTTGATGTCGTTGTCCGGAGAGAAGGGCCGGTTGGCTCTTTCCGAGCCACCTTCGGATGCGATCTGCCGCCGCACGAAATCGACCGGGTCTAATCCAAGCTGAAGAAGCAGTCCGGATCCGTCACGAACGAGCCATTCGTCGTAGATCGCGTTCGACTTGGCTGCGCAGTCCGCGATCGCACGGATCGTCATGCGCTTGCCAGTCGGCGGCCCGTAGATGCCGTACCCGGTGTGAGTTCCAGAGCTGACGATCCGGTGCGATGATAGGTATCCGGCTTCATCATCACCACTCCATATGACGTCTTCACCAAGGAGTTCGCGGTCGGGGAATTCCGCGATGGTAGCGAGGGTGCCATCAATCACAGCCTCGTTGCCGCGAACGATTCCGGAAGGCATGCGCATGATGACGTCTGGCGCATAATAGTCGTAGAGCGTGGTTAGTTTCCGCCCCTCCCATATCTCCTCCGTGATTTTCAGTATGTAGTCTGGGAAGTCTCGAAACTTGGGATCAAAGTTCTTCATTGCGATTCTCAAATTGGTTCAGGTGCCGGTCGTTCACCGGAGTCGTAGGCTTCCCATCCCTCGCCATCAAAGACGTCCCGACCGAGTTGCAGCAGAACGGACGCGAAGTCCACGAAGACTGGATTGTCCTTGATGCGGCCGTCCTTGACGTGCCAAAAATCCATATAGGGAATACGGACCCGTTTTCCAGTCGCCGGGATACCCATGAACCTGCCATGGTGTGTTGCCTCCAGGATGCCAAAACATGCCGCCCAATCGCCGTCGGCGATGAACTTCTCGGTTTTGTAAACCCGGTCCTTGAACGCTGCGCGGATCGGGAGCTGCCAGTTCTTTCGGAACTCCTGAAGTCCGTGTTTGATGCCGCACCCGACATTGCCGCGCCAGGTGAAGTCCTCGTGGAAGTGAAGCTGAGTTTCGTTGTAGGCACGTCCAAGTCCATCTTCCATATCGCGCACAATGCGCAACGTCTCGGTGGACCGGGCGGCATGTTCTTCTGTTGTTGCCATGTGTTAACTCCTGCGCTGCGATGAGATGAGGTGTATTAACCTTTGACGGCCCCGGCTGTCAGCCCGTCGACGATGCGACGCTGGAACGCAAGAATAAGGATCAGGAGCGGAACGATCATGGAAACTGTCGCCGCGACAGCGAACATCAGCTTGCCTGCGTGTTGCTCACTGCCAAGAAAGGCAGCGGTTGCCGGAACCATGGTCTGGTTGCTTTCGGGCAGGAGCAGGGTGCACACGACATAGTCACTGTAGCCGACCAGGAAGCTGAAGATGCCGGTCGTGACCACGCCTGGCCACATGACCGGCATGATGGCTAGACGGAACGCTTGGAACCGGGAGCATCCGTCGACAAGCGCGGCCTCGTCCAGATCGCGCGGAACCGTGAGAAAGAATGAATGCAACAGCCAGAGCGTAAACGGCTGGTTCAGAGCCACGAGAACAATTGCGGCGGTGGGCAACCGCCCCCAAAGATTCAATTTGAAGAACGGAAACAAATAGCCTGAGATCAGCGAGAGCCCGGGCATTGCCCGGAAGATGAGAGCCGCGATCAGGATCCAGAAAGCGTAGCGGCTGGTTGAACGGGCAAGCGCGTAGCCGCCCAGCGTGCCGAAGGTCAGAGAGATTACCGTCACAGTGACCGTAACGATGACCGAATTGATGGCAGGTCGCCAGAACTGTTGATCGATCCATAGGTCACGATAATTCTGGAATGTATAGGAGTGCCCGCTAAAAGCCAGCGTATGCGGCCCCAACAAAGCGTCCTTCCAGCCGCCATACGAGAAGAAATCCGCTTCGAGCTTGAAACTACCCCAGATCGTCCAGATGAAAGGGAAGGCCGCGCAGAGGATCCAAACGAGTATGAAGGCACTGGCCAAAATCACCAGCGGGCGGGAGGGTCTGAGGGCGCGAGAGGACATCTTTTATCCCTTCGCCCTGAAGGTGAACCAGGAGCGGATCATGGAAGGGGTCATCAGTATGGCGATGCAAACAATGGTCAGCATGGAAGTGGCAGCGGCCGATCCGTAGAGTGGTGTGCTGCCGTTGACGAGATCCTTGAATATGAGGGTGGAAAGCGACGACGCCTGGGCCGTAGCCGAGAAGGCGACGATTGATTCGAAAACGCGAACATTGTCCATGATCAGGACCAGGGTAAGGAAGATAGCGATAGGCCTGAGATGTGGAAAGACTACGAAACGCAGGCGTTGCCAGCGTGAGGCACCGTCGACGATTGCAGATTCCAACGTATCCTGAGGAACCGTCTGCAAGGCGGCATAGAATACGATGAAGACGAAAGGGGCCGAATTCCAAGCGCCGTGGAAGAATAGGACAAGCCAGCTCAGCGTCGTCGAGGCCTTCAGGGACAGATCCGGATTTCCCGTCATGTAGATCAGCGCCGCGCCAATCAGCCCACGGGCGTCGATCATCCAAAACAGCACCAGCGCACCGAGAAAAGCTGGAACAAGCATTGGTAGCAAAGTGAAGTAGGTGATCACCCCACGCAGCTGCTGGGGCAGTGCGTTCAGCGCCAGCGCGATCAGAAGCCCCAGCCAAAGGGAAAGCGGCGTGACGACGAATGTGTATGCGAGCGTGAAAGTGAGGGCTCTGTAGAAGTGGAGGTCGGCGATTCTTGCGATTGCGTTGCCCCAACCGCTCGACGAATGCCAAATCTCCGCAATATCAGCGAAAGCGAGATGGGCGGAATTCGTGTAAGTGGCTAGGCCGTTGAACCGCCCCATCGGATTGGCTTGGTTCAGTTTTAGCGTCGCCTGCGCGTCCACTCTCGTTTCGGTCTTGCATCCCCCGAATGGGTCGCAGGCTTCAGTCTGAACGAGAACACGCGGATTTTCCACATAGAACGATTGAAATGCCGACGAGAATATCGGTATTGCAATAAACAGAAGCATCGCCGCCATGGAGGGAAGCATGAAAGTGAAAAACGTCCTGTGAGGCATCCTGATCCTCTTCGACCCGGTATGCCGCCCTTCTGGGCGGCACACCATTTGAGCTACGTCGACTTTAGTTTATGAAGCCCGCCGAACTCGCGGCGGTCGTATATGCCTTCTGCGCATCCGAGATTGCCTGCTCGGCGCTCTCCTTGCCTTGGATGAACTTGCCAATTTCAACGCCCAGCGCGTTGTGCAGAAGATCCATATAGGGGACTGCCGGATAGCCTGGCGCGCCGCCCTTTATCGATGCCACAATTCCTTCGGCGTTGTCCGTTGGCTTGTATCCTTCGATCAGCCAGACGGAATCGGTGGGATGCTTCTTGACCATTTCGGGCGAGATACCGTGCAGCATTGCTCGGAAAGATGCCTCCGCATCAGCGTCGGAAATATTCTTTGCGATGGTGAAACCGTCCCACCAGACCATGGTCGCCGGCGTGGCGCCGCCGCCAAATGTGGGAGCCGCTGCCAGCCGCGTATCCTTGGCGATCTCGGGTGTGGGGCTTTGGCCGGGCAATACCTGGGCGGCGCTCGATCCCCACATATTCATCATCGCGACTTGTCCCGCATTCCATTTCGGACGGAAGACGTCCGAATCATAGGTCAGGTAATCCGGCCCGATATAGGGGACCATCTCCTTCATCAAATTCAGGGTCTGGGTTGCCTTCGCCATGTCGATTGCAGGCCGCGCGCTACCCTCTTCGAAAAGGGTACCACCCAAGCCGCCATAGTAAAGATCGAGGAATTCTTCAGCGATATCCCAGTCGGGGAGGAAGGACATCGCCAAGGGCTGCTTCATGATGCCCTTGTCGTGGATCGTCTTCGCAGCGGCCAAAACTTCTTCGTACGTTTTCGGAACCTCGACGCCAGCCTCCTTCAACACGCTCTCTCGATAGAAGAAATGTTGCGCGTTGGCCATGAAGGCGATCGCCATCGTTTTGCCGCCGATCTTGATGAGCTGGTTCGGCTTTAATTGCTGCCCGTACTTGGCAACGAGATCGTCAAGGGGGCGGACGAGATCGGCAGACAGCAGCGGGCTGATCGATCCGTTCGCCACGACCACGACGGAGTATTTCGCGGGACTTGCGGTCAGGGCCGCTACCATGAGATCAGCAAACTGCTTGTTGTGGTTCTTGGTGATCTTGACGTCGGCGCTGGCGCATTCCTCGGCGGTGGAAACCACCGTGCGAATAGATTTGAAGTCGTTCGCGAGAATATTCACCGAGCCCGCCGAGATACCACAGTCGGCAAAGGCATTCGATGTCAGCAGAGCCGCATATACAGCCGAAACGGCTAACAGACGCTTCATGGGGAAATCTCCTATTTGTTCCCTGCGGCCGGCGTTCCGATCGTGATCAACGGTTTCATGTCAAGGCCGCTGAAGGCAACAAAACATTATTCGCATACGTTTGCAAACCCTAATTGCATACGTTTGCAAATTTGACTATACGATCTCACCCGCAGAGATAAAGGAGCGGACAAGTGATGGATTTTCAGGCGGCGAAGAACCTCGTAAGGGAACACCACAGGGCAATTGCCGATGCCTCAGCGGAGACTATCGCCCAAGCTTTGGAGCGCCATACCGCCGATGACTGGCATTGGCGGGGGATGCATCCGTTCCATGAGCAGCGCGGCGCAGCTGCCGTCGCGAAGGCCTTCTGGTCGCCGTACCTGAC
Source organism: Mesorhizobium sp. INR15 (assembly GCF_015500075.1). Classification (NCBI taxonomy): domain Bacteria; kingdom Pseudomonadati; phylum Pseudomonadota; class Alphaproteobacteria; order Hyphomicrobiales; family Phyllobacteriaceae; genus Mesorhizobium; species Mesorhizobium sp. INR15. The sequence goes on from NZ_CP045497.1 coordinate 187,507, forward strand.
AGCGATGACTCGCTTGCAGCGTCGCCCTGACATTTTCATGGCAGGACTGAACCAGATAGATGATTTCAAGTCGGTCTGGGTCGTGTCCATGGGACACCTGATGGGACTGTTCGACAAGCCGTGGCTGGGAATCCGCCCATCTGGCAAGATATCGATGATGCGCTATGTCGAGTTTAACCGCGTGGAAGATGGACGCATCCTCGAAACCGCGATGTTCTTCGACATCCCCCAGGTGATGATCCAGGCGGGCCAGAATCCGTTCCCGCCTGAAACGGGTGCGCATCTGGTGCAACCTGGGCCGGCAACGCATGAGGGCTTGATGTACGGCTCGCAGGAACCCGATACAGGCCAAGCGACCTTACGGGCGATCAATGCGATGCTGCAGGACATGGGCTCCACCGACCGTAGCCGCGGCATAGAGGGTTATGCGGAGGAACTCGCGCGAACCTGGAACGACGACATGATCTGGTGGGGGCCGGCCGGCATTGGCGCGACTTACACCATCCGCCGCTACATCCGCCAACATTCCGGACCATTCAGGATCGCGCTTTCAAAAGGCTATCGATTCAACGGCCATCTTTGCCGCATGGCGGAAGGACATTTCGGCGGCTTCTTCGGTTGGGCGAATTTGACGCTTTCCAACGCTGGAGGCTACATGGGAATGACCGCCAGTCCCAATCCGGCCGACATGCGCGTCGTCGATCTCTACCGCGAAGAGAACGGCAAGTTGTCAGAGAACTGGATATTCATCGACATTCTTCACTACCTAAATATGCAGGGCCTCGATGTTCTCGCAAGAATGGGAGAACTCGCAAATCCGTCATTTGAAGGATGAGCGGGCGTGTGTCGGTAGGCTGGGGTCTTCGGGAAAAGATCGGAAGGTGGTGAATGATGGTTGCGTCATCGACCTTTGATTTCGTTATCGTCGGAGCAGGGGCCGCCGGTTGCGCCGTCGCGAGCGGATTGATCGATCGCAAAGCCGGATCGGTTCTGATCGTTGAGGCGGGTCCCCCAGATAGCGGGATGCTTGTAACGGCGCCACTGGGCCTCGTCTGGCTCATGGGCGGGAAGCGGGACTGGAAGTATCGCTCCGCTCCCCAGTCGGCTCTTGGGGGACGGCGGCTCAAGATCCCGCGCGGCCGGATGCTGGGCGGCTCTTCTTCGATAAACTCAATGGTTTGGTTCCGCGGGCGGCGTGACGATTTTGACAACTGGGACGTGGATGGTTGGCGCTGGTCGGACGTCGAGCCGGCGTTCCAGGCGATCGAAGAGCGAATGCGACCTAGCCGTTTAGCTGATCCGCATCCGCTCAGCGAAGCGCTTCAGTCAGTCCTTGGAAACAATGGAACCGCCCCCCCAACTCCGGAATATGAGAGCGCCGGGATCTTCCATTTCAACATGCGCCGAGGGCGGCGCTGGTCGGCCGCCGATGCGTTTTTGAGGCCTGCTCGGGCAGGGGGTCTGGAGGTTTTGACGGATCGGCAGGTTGATCATATTGAGTTCGTGGACCGCAAGGCAAGCGCCATCGTTCTTTCCGATGGTTCGACCATTCGTGCCAGAAAGGGGATTGTGCTATCTGCCGGTTCGATCGGATCGCCTGAAATTCTGCTGCGATCAGGCGTCGGTCCGGCAGACGATCTGGAGAGCGCTTGCATCAGGGTCGTGGCGGACGCCGACGGAGTCGGCAGGAACCTTCAAGATCACCCAGCCGTCGGCATTCACTATGTCGGCGCGCGCTCGGGCTATGGGCCTACCGTGCGTCAGGTTCCGCTTTGGGTTGCCGCACCTTTTCGATATCTTACGTCAGGCACCGGGCCGATCGGTTCCCCCACCGTTGAGGCCGGCGCCTTCTTCAATGCACGCAATGATGGTGGGCCGCCGGACATTCAAGTTCACTTCCTTCCCTTTATGATGGGGTGGCGCAACAGGCTAATCGTCCCGGGTTCGGGCTATTTTAGCGATGTGTGCGTCTGCCGCCCGCGCTCCCGCGGCTCCGTCCGGCTTACCAACCGTGGGCTTGAGATCGATCTCGGCCTGTTCACCGATCCTGCCGATCTTGATCTTCTGGTTGCTGGATTCAGGCGGCTGCGCCAATTGATGGAGGAGGCGCCGTTCGGTTCGTATCGCGGCCTCGAAGCCTTCCCGGGCGTCGATAAAGTGCGCTCAGACGAAGAAATTCGGCAACATGTTCTCGACACAGCGGGCACCGCGTATCATCCGGTCGGAACGTTGAGAATGGGCGAAGGGCCAGCACCAGTGACGCCTAGGCTAGCAATGAAGGGCGTCTCTGGTTTGTGGGTGGCCGACGCATCAGTGATGCCGCAACTCACGTCCGCCAACACCAACGCGCCGTCGATTATGATTGGCCACAGGGCTGCCGGAATGATTGCCGAGGATGCGGGCTAGACGGATACAAGCTCACGGAGAATTAGACATTCAAGCGGACTTGCCGATTTGCGCGCCGTGATCGAAAGGTTATTGACGAGTACAACTTGGATGTTGCGGAGATCGACGACATTCTTCAGCAGAGGCGTTGGAGAGTGTCGCACAGTACGGACCATCACGCGCTTGTCGATGCCGGCTGCCGTGAGTGTCGAGCGTCAAGCCTGACAGAGAACCTGCATATAGATTGATGCGGCTCCGTCGCGACCGAGAAACAGCCAATCCTTCGGCTTTGCCGGCCGTCGGCAGATCCGAAAATAGGCGAAACCTTCACGGATGTCGGCATCGCCAAGCGTCCCGCCATAAAAACTGCAGCGCACGCCGTAGGTTCAGCGCCGACCACAAACGTGATTCCTACCCAATGAGATATTATAAATCGGAGCGCATTGCATACGTAGTCAAACTGTGTAAAGTGTAACTTGTACAAGCAGCGGATGGATCTTGAATCCGCAGTCCTCACGATAGGTCGCAGTCTAATGGCATCGGTTTCGCTCAAGAACATCACTAAGCGTTGGGGCGCATTCGTGGGCGTCAATAATGTGATGCTTGACATCGCCGACCGTGAATTCATCGTCTTTCTTGGACCTTCCGGCTGCGGCAAGACCACCACGATGCGGATGATCGCCGGACTTGAGGAACCCAGCGCTGGCGAGATCCACATCGGCGAGCGCAACGTGAACAATCTCGAGCCAAAGGATCGCGACGTAGCGATGGTGTTTCAGAGCTACGGACTTTATCCCAACCTCAGCGTTTACGAGAACATCCGCTTTCCGCTCAAGGTCCGTAAGGTCGATCGCTCGACGCATGACGCCCGCGTACGGCGCGCAGCCGAGATGGTGGAACTCGGCCCTCTACTCGACCGCCTGCCTCGCGACCTATCGGGAGGACAGCGCCAGCGTGTGGCTTTGGCGCGCGCCATCGTCCGGCAGCCGACCGTGTTCCTTATGGACGAGCCACTTTCCAACCTCGACGCCAAGCTGCGCGTCTCGACCCGCGCGCAGATCAAGAATCTGCAGCATGAGCTCAAGGTGACTACCGTCTACGTCACACACGATCAGATTGAGGCAATGACGCTCGCGGACCGTGTCGTGGTGATGAACAAAGGAACTTTTCAACAGATCGGCACGCCAACGGAAATCTATGACAGACCCGCGAACACTTTCGTGGCCGGCTTTATCGGCTCACCGGCCATGAACCTGGTCGACGGCGACCTGTCAGACGGCGTGTTCACTGCTGAACACATTCGCATCGGGGCGCTGCCCACCGAATTCCGCGGACCGGTGACGCTCGGCTTTCGGGCGGAAGACGCGACCCTTGGCGCACCTGACAGCGCTCAGGTGAAAGCGCCGATCTACAGCGTTGAATTGCTTGGCGACGCTACAATGGTGACGGTACGGGCTGCAGCCGCTTTCGTCGCCGTGAAGACATCCAAGGACTTTAGAGCCGAAATCGGCGATCCAGCGGCTTTCGTTATCCAGCCGGAGAATTGCCATCTGTTTGATCGGACAACCGGCCTGCGCATGTGACCAGCATTATACTTTAGCCAGACACTGGAACCATGCCAAATATTTCGGAACTTCCATGAGAGAACCGGCATGAACCGAGGCATCGCAATCTTTATGAAAATGCCGTTGGTTTCTTCAGGTTCCAGAGCCGCTGCGGATGGCCTTCTGAATTCGGTGGCACTGACACACCAAGTGTGGGTTTCAAGGTCTGGAATCTCGGTGCAGGCTCCATGGTGAAATTCGGTGATTTCAAGCCAGATTTCGGAAAAAGAGATAGCGCATGAGAGGCTCGCGTCCCGAGCAGTCGATGCTCACCAAGAACAACGATCAGTCGAAGACGGCAGAAACCAGGCGCGTCGTGGAAACGATGGTCGATGGCCTCAACGACCATCTCATCGACAGCATCGGCGCCTTCTTCGCCGAGAACTTCCGCTGGATGGGCAATGCCGGCTGCGGCACCAAGATTGGCCTCGAGGAATTCCAAAACAATTGGCAACGCCCGTTCCAGGCGGCATTCTCCGATAAGACCTGCATTGACGAAGCTCGTTTGTTCATGGGCGAATGGGCGGCGGCCTTTGGGCGGCAGGAGGCGACCCATTCAGGCGAGTTTATGGGAATCGCGCCGACAGGCCGTCGGGTCGAGATACGCTATATGGATTTCTGGAAAGTGGTCGAAGGCAAGATCACCGACAACTGGGTGATGGTGGATTTCCCGCATGTGATGGCACAACTCGGCGTGGATGCGTTTGGCGGCCATGGCTGGGAAGCGTTTGACAGAGGGGAAAAAACGCCGCCCCGCCCCGAAACCCAAGGAAATTGAAATGACAACGGAGTATCTCAAGCGTGGAAAGCCGGCGTCCGAGCGATCTGAGGATGACGCCAAGGTCCGCGCCGTGGTCGAGACGACGCTCAAGGATATCGAGGCGCGTGGCGACGCCGCTGTGCGAGAACTGTCGGAGAAGTTCGACAGCTATTCCCCGCCATCCTTCCGCCTGTCGGACGATGACATTGCAGGACTGATCGCCAAGGTTCCCGGTCGCGACCTCGATGACATCCGTTTCGCGCAAACCCAGGTTCGCAATTTCGCACAGGCCCAGCGCGATTCGATAGTTGACATTGAGGTGGAAACTCTGCCGGGCGTAATTCTCGGTCACAAGACCATCCCGATACAGTCGGTCGGCTGCTATGTGCCTGGCGGAAAATTTCCCATGGTGGCATCGGCGCATATGTCGGTGGCGACGGCCAGCGTGGCCAAGGTACCGCGCATTATTGCGTCGACGCCGCCCTTCAAGGGCGAGCCTAACCCGGCGGTCATCGCCGCAATGCATCTTGGTGGCGCTCACGAAATCTATGTCATGGGCGGCATTCAGGCTATCGGCGCAATGGCCATCGGCACCGAAACCATAGATCCGGTACACATGCTTGTCGGTCCCGGCAATGCTTTCGTGGCCGAGGCAAAGCGCCAGCTCTTCGGCCGCGTCGGCATAGACCTGTTGGCCGGGCCGACCGAAACAATGGTCATTGCGGACGATACGGTCGATGGTGAAATCTGCGCGACCGATCTGCTTGGTCAGGCAGAGCACGGCTATAACTCGCCCGCCATCTTGGTGACCAATTCCCGCAAGCTGGCGCTGAACACGCTGTGCGAGATCGAGCGGCTGCTTACGATCCTTCCGACCGCCAATACCGCTGCGAAAAGCTGGGAAGACTACGGCGAGGTGATCCTCTGCGACAGCTATGGCGAGATGCTAGCTGTCGCCGACGACATCGCTTCCGAGCACGTGCAGGTGATGACCGATCGCGATGACTGGTTCCTGGAGAAGATGACCAGCTATGGCGCGCTGTTTCTCGGCGCGCGCACCAATGTTGCCAACGGCGACAAGGTGATCGGCACCAACCATACCCTGCCCACAAAAAAGGCAGGGCGTTACACAGGCGGATTGTGGGTAGGCAAATTCCTCAAAACCCACAGTTACCAGAAGATCACGACCGATGCGGCCGCAGTGGAAATCGGCGCCTACTGTTCGCGTCTTTGCCTGCTCGAGGGCTTCGTCGGGCACGCCGAGCAGGCCAATATTCGCCTACGCAGGTTTGGCGGCATCAACGTGCCCTATGGAAAAGGCGCATCGTAGGAAGACCAGAGCAGCGCTGATGGACACCCCAACGAAGCATAAGGCGTTGATCTCGCCCCCGCGCGCAACGATGTACGATTGTTCGGAATCGTCGGTGCGTCGCGCGCTGGACGCGGTCATGTCGACGGAAGCGACGATCCGTTTGGCAAGTCCCTTCGGCCAACTCGGCGAGGACGTTTTTGGGAGGATGCGCGAGTTTAACAAGGCGCGCATGGGTTTCGACCCCGAGACCGTAGTGGCGCTCGCATGATCGATCTTCCCCGCACGCCATCGTTCCGCCTCGACGGCCGCCGTGCGCTGGTCGCCGGCGCCTCCTCGGGCATTGGGCTGGCCTGCGCCGCAGCGCTGACGGACGCGGGTGCGGAGGTTGTTTTGGCAGCGCGAAACGTTGAGAAACTCGATGCTGTCGTGGCCGCGATTGCGCGTGCTGGGGGCAGGGCTCGCTCGTTGGCTTTGGATGTGGCGGATGTGGCGTCAACCGCGCAGGCGGTGGCTGATAGTGGACCTTTTGACGTGTTGGTCAATTCTGCAGGTATTGCGCGCCACTCCGCCGCTGCCGACACGACGCCCGATGAATTCGACGCGGTCGCTGCAGTCAACATTCGAGGCGCCTATTTTTTGACGCAGGCTGTGGCCAAGGGGTTGATTGCAGCCGCAAAGCCTGGGTCGTTGATCAATATTTCCAGCCAGATGGGTCATGTCGGCGGCGTCGACCGCGCGGTCTATTGCGCGACTAAGCATGCGGTCGAGGGCTTCACAAAGGCAATGGCGATCGAATGGGGTTCTCATAGGATAAGGGTCAATACGATCTGTCCGACTTTTATCCGAACAGCCTTAACCAGGGCTACTTTTGAAAACCCTGAAAGGGCGCGCTGGATTCTCGACAAGATCAAGTTGGGTCGCCCAGGCGAGGTCGAAGACGTGATTGGTGCTGTCGTCTACCTGGCTTCTGACGCCTCGGCGCTGGTGACGGGTACGTCGATGATGATCGATGGGGGCTGGACGGCGGAATGATGCTCAAACCAAAAGTGACGTCCCAGCAAGTGGCGCGGGTTGCCGGCGTCAGCCAATCGGCCGTTAGCCGGGTTTTTACGCCGGGAGCGTCGGTTTCATCGAAGACGGCTGCCAAGGTGAAGAAAGCTGCGGAGGAACTGGGCTATCGTCCTAACGTTCTGGCCCGGTCGCTAATCACGGGGAAAAGCAGGATCATCGGGCTCGTGGTTGCCTATCTGGAAAACCAGTTCTACCCGATCGCCTTGGAACTCCTGTCGCGCGCACTGCAGGCGAGGGGCTACCACATCCTCGTCTTCATGGCGCCCAACTCGACCGATGGTGTCGAGCCCGTGATCGAGGAACTGTTGGACTACCAGGTGGACGGCATCGTTACGGCTTCGGTCGCGATGACAAATGAACTGACGACCCGCTGCGATGCCGCCGGCATCCCGGTCGTGATGTTCAACCGCGGCCAAAAGGATGCCAGGCTGTCCGAGGTCACATCCGACAACATTGCCGGAGGGCGCAAAGTGGCAGACTTTCTGCTGGCTGGTGGGCACAAGCGGATCGCGCATATCGCCGGCTGGCAAGGGTCATCCACTGGCGTCGATCGCGCGGCGGGCTTTCTCGCCGGTCTGGCTGCGGCAGGGGTCGAGGCGCATTCAGTGATCGATGGAATGTATGACCGCGATGCCGCTGCGCAAGCCACGCGACGTCTGTTTGAGTCAGAGTGTCCACCAGACGCGATTTTCGTCGGCAACGATCACATGGCCTTTGCCGTCATGGATACTCTGCGTTTCGAGTTGGGCGTGCGCGTATCCGACGACGTCTCGGTCGTAGGCTATGATGACGTCCCGCTGGCGGCATGGCCAGCCTATGATCTGACGACGCTGCGCCAGCCCGTCAATCGCATGGTCGAAGCGACCGTCGAGGCGCTTCTGTCGCGAATTGAGAAAGGCGATATCGCGCCCCGTAAACATCGGATCGCCGGTCCGTTGATTGTTCGGGGGTCGGCCCGAAAACCTGTAGGATATAAGTCGTGAAAGATTTCGACCTGACGTTGAGGGATGATTTCCCTTGACTTTATCATCGGTATCACTCTGGAAATCTGGGAAGATCGCTACATCGCATCCTGTCAGCTGCGACGTCCGAGGCGGGACACAGGGCACTCATTCAGAGATATCGATCGCTGGATGGGTTGCGTGCGTCTCGCCGACGCTCGATCCGAATTCCACCACATGTTGGCCGCGATGACCCACTGAAGGTCGCGCGCGGAGGGTTGCGATGGTTGTTGTTCTGGGCAGGAGCGATGCTGAGTTCGGCCTCTTCAGACGAGATATAGCAACCGTGCGACGTGACGCTTTTTTTGACGAAACGGCGATCTGGAAACAGATCCTGCTGCACCCTGGAGACCTGTGATGACCCCGCAAGAGATGGAAGCCCGCATTGTCCGATATGGCGATCTACGGCCCTGCAAGACAGCATTTATAGATGCGCACACACCAGGAAGCGACCAGAAGGAAAACTTCACAATCATTGGGGGCGGAGTCTCGGAAAGCGCCGACCAGCATGTCCACATCACTGAAACCCCTGGGTTCAACATTGGCGCGGCGGGCCAGCCTCCGAAATGTCGCAACTCGCTGCATTCGCACAGTACAGCGGAAGTGTTCTTCGTGCTGAAAGGCCGTTGGAAGTTCTTCTGGGGCCGGTGGGGCAAGGCGGGAGAGGTCGTTCTCGAGGAGGGCGACATCATCAACATTCCCACGGGCATCTTCCGTGGCTTTGAAAATATCGGCGTCGACTATGGGATGATCATGGCGATCCTTGGCGGTGACGATGCCGGCGGTGGGGTCATCTGGGCGCCTCAAGTGATCGAGGATGCGAAGTCTCACGGACTGGTGCTGGGCGCCAATGGCAAGCTTTACGATACAAAGAAAGGCCAGCCATTGCCTGATGGGGTCAAGCCCATGCCGTTGCTGACCGATGAGGAACTGAAAGCCTTTCCGGAATTGGCGCCCGCGGCGGTGGTGCGGGATTACGTTGCCCGCTACTGGGATCTGATGGCGCTGGCCGCGCACGAACCGGCCAAGGTGATCGGTCCTAAGTCTCTGCTGCGCGACCGCCCAGGTTTCGAAGTCGAATTGCTGACGCGCGGCTCGATCGCCGATACGCCCTATGTCCTCGATCGACATGAGGTGCTCATGGTCATGCATGGCCATTGGCGACTGACATGGGAAGGTGGCGAAAAGACTCTGGCGCCGGGCGATGTCTGTGCGGTGCCGCCTGGATTGTCACACGGTCTGGCCCCATCAATGACAGGAGAAGCAAGCCTCTACCGGGTGCGCAACACCGACGACAAGCCCGGTGCAACCTGGAGAGCTTGAGCGATGATTGTGTGAGATACGGCCTGGCGAATCGAGCCAGGCCGGCGGCTCCTGGTGTGCGTGGGCTGCCGTTGCCGCATGAATTCGCCGCCGAGTTCACTTGAACTGGTCGAGGTCGGGGATGATCCCATTGCTGTTGATTCCCGGGATGATGTGCGATGCGCGTCTGTTTGGCCCGCAAATCGCTGGCCTGTCGGCTCAACGAAATCTGATCCTTGCCTCGATCGCGAGTCATGACACGATCGCGAAACTGGCTGCCGAAATCCTTGCCCATTCGCCGCCCCGCTTTGCCCTCGTGGGCCTGTCGATGGGAGGGATTGTCGCCATGGAGATCATCCGGCAGGCGCCGGGGCGGGTCGAGCGACTGGCCTTGCTGGACACTAATCCCTTGCCGGAACTGGAAGCGGTCAGACAGCGCCGTGAACCGCAAATTGAAAAGGTCAGGGCAGGGGGGCTTCATGTCGTGATGCGGGACGAGATGATCCCGAACTACCTTACCAACGGACATGAAAAGCAAGCAATAGCGGATCTCTGTATGGACATGGCCGTCGGTCTGGGGTCGGATGTCTTCATCCGCCAGTCACGCGCCCTTCAGACGCGGGCGGGTCAGGAAGATGTTCTGCGCACGGTGACGGTGCCTAGCTTGATACTTTGTGGCGAGGAGGATGCGCTGTGTCCGGTCGAGCGGCACATCTTTATGCGTGATCTGATTGCTGGCGCGCGGCTTGAGGTCATCGAACATGCCGGCCATCTGCCGACCCTCGAAAAACCGGAACAAACCACAGCGGCGTTGAGCCGGTGGTTGGAGGCATGATGGACAGCGAACTCCTTGATCTATTGCGCAGCGTCGGCACGCCTACCGTCTGCAACGCCATAGAAGTCGTGCAAGGCAAACGTGGGTTTGGTGATTTTACCAGAGGCACCATGCTGTGCAGCGCACCTGACGAACCTGCTGTTGTCGGCTATGCACGCACCGCCAAGATTGCAGCTATGCACCCTCCCACTGAGCTCCGCAAGGCGCGACGGATGGCCTATTACCGCTACATGGCCGAAGCGCCTCGCCCTGCCGTTACGATGATGGAAGATGTCTATTTTCCCGATTGTGTCGGCGCGTACTGGGGCGAGATAAATGCGAATGTTCACAAAGGGTTCGGCATCTCAGGCGTGCTGACCAACGGTGTCATGCGAGACTTGGGTGACCTTCCCGAAGGGAACGCTCCGTTTTGGTCCTGTGCCTAAGCTTTAGGCCGCGGAGTTTTCAGCATTGTGCCCAAAGGGTTGCAAATTGGTAAGAAGCTTGAATTGCACCGGGCTCACCGCCCGTTGCCAGATCAACATAGCAACGCCGCCTATCGATGCATCCCGCACAAAATCGAGCTTCACAGATTTCTTATACGACATCTTTCAAGGTGCCTTCCAATATCTGCCCTGCTGGCATTTAATGATTTGACGCGCCTTGTTTGCCGCCGATCGATTTGAGCTTTAGCAGATAACTGGGCGCGCGGCTCGCGCACCGCTGCGTCGCAGCATTCCTTCGTCATCTTATCCTGGTCAGTCTTGACCAAGCCAGCCGGGGCCTTCTTCGTATCCGAGTCGGGCTTCAAGACTGCGTCGGTGATGTACGGGACCACTATTTTTGGGCTCGTTGAGAGCGCCTGACCGGCACTGGTTGGATGCATGCCGAAACCAATGAGGCGATAGGCGTCCAACCGACACGCTGACGATAATGGCATATCAGCGCAGTGCCGGCCGGCGCGTGTCAGCCGGCCTTGATCGCCGCCGCGATGGCGCGGGCCTGCAGCCGCGCGTTGGCGAAGCAGCCGCGAATGCTTGGCCGCATGCCGGTGAACCACAGGCCGGGCAGGCTGGGGGAGTGACCAGCGCCGTTGAAGAGCGGAAACCCTCTTGCGTCGAGGACGCCAAGCTTGCCGACCATCCGTTCGAGCCCTGTGCGGTAGCCGGTCGCGGCGATGACGATGTCGGGGCGGATCCGTTCGCCATTGGTGAGGATCACGCCATCGCCGGTGAATTGGCCGATCCGCGGCACCACCTGGATCCTTCCAGCCTTGATGGCGTCGGCGGCGCCGTCATCGGACGCAATGGCGATATAGTCGCGGGCCAAACGGCTGGCGCCTCCCGTGCAGGCGGGCGGCAGGTTGAACTTCGTCAAGTCACCGAAGGCGATACGCTGGGTCGTCCGCAGCAGGGCGTCCGCGACCCCGACCGGCAGGCGCGCCACGATGGGTGACATCAGGTGAACCGGGATGTTGAAGATGCGCTTGGGCAGCAGCGTCGGCCCGTGCCGCGCCGACAGCCACAGGGCTGATGTCTCGATGCCGGCCAGATGGTTGAGCACGTCGAAACCCGAATTGCCGGCGCCAACCACCATGACCTTCTTGTGCGCATAGTCGCCAGCATCGCCGAAGTCGGCCGAATGGATGATCCGGCCGCCAAAATCCGCCATGTCTTTCCATTGCGGAATGTGGGGTGTGCTGTCGCGACCGGTGGCGATGACGACATGGGCTGCGGTCAGCGTTCCCATGGTGGTGGTAATCGTCCAGTGGCCACCGGCGAAGGCGATCTCCTCGATGCGGACGCCATATTCGATCGGCAGTCCGTGGCGCCGACTAAACAGATCGAGATGGTCGACTACCAACGACTTGTCCGGAAAGGCCGGTGTTCCCCTCGGATAGTTCACACCGGGCAGCGACGACAGCGAGCGGTGCGTGTTGAGGTGCAGGTCATTGTGCCGGCGCCGCCATGGCTCGCCGACGCGCCGCTCCTTTTCCAGCAGCCGAACGGATATGCCGGCCTGCATGAGGGCATGGGTGGCGGCCAGACCGGCCACACCCGCGCCTATCACGATCACTCCGTCGGATATCCTGGTTCCGTGCATGGCTGAGTAGCCTCGGCAACAACAAAGCGGGCGCTCGACCTCCCATCCTCATCAAGCGCAAACCGCTGGCAAACACCGGTCAAGTCGCTGATATGCCTGGTTTGTGGCGACGGCCAGCGTGGCGGCCGGCAGTCCCGTACACTTTACTGTTACCGGACGCCGCCGACCCCCATGCCGGCGCATGGGCATCGGCTTGAGCCAATCAACGTTGTGAGTGCCGCTGATGCCTGCGCCGCCGAGCATGGTTAGCGGCACGACGGATACCAGGCAACGGGACTGTCGGGAATTCCGTGTGCGGGCGGGCATAATGGGTAAGAAGGAGTCCCACTATGTCGCGACGCAAAGAACCTGCGATACCGAATGATCTTCTCGACCAGTTGCTTGCGGGAGGTGCCGCCAGCGCGGCATTTGAACAAGGTGGTCTGCTGTGATGAGCTACGGCTCCTCACGGCAGTCCATATCCTTCTTTACGGCGACCAAGGCGACCAGAGTTTCAGCGGGTTCCGTCGCAATTTTTCGGAAAGCGGCTCGAAATATTTCTGCATCAATGGATCAGCGCAAAAGGAGTGCCAGTCCGACTTGAGGCCCACCAACCGACGAGGTGACTACGGCTTAGCTGCCTTGCGCTTCGCAGGCGCATTCTTAGCTTCGGGAGTCGCCTTGCGGCCCAAACCGCTAGCCTTTGCCAGCGCCGACCGAGTTGCAGCATAGCTTGCCGCGACCATCGGATAGTCGGCGGGCAGGCCCCATTTAGCGCGGTATTCGTCAGCCGTCATTCCTAGCGCTCTGAGATGGCGCTTCAGCGACTTGAACTTTTTGCCGTCGTCCAGACAGATGATATAGTCGGGGAACACGGACTTCTTCGGGTTGACCGCAGGAATTAGGGCTTCAGCTGGCGGCTCAGTTGGCCCACCAAGGCGCGACATTGACATATGCACTGAGGCGATTAGATCGGGCAAGCCCGCCGCCGGAACCGGATTGTTTTGCACGTACGCCGCAACAATTTCGGCAGTCAGTTCGATAAGTTCCCCATTATCGCTAATGCTCAAAGCCTCAACTCCAGTTCGGTCATGCAAACTGTCTAATATGTTTTTCTGGTGAGCAAAACCATTAAAGTTGGCCAGGCTTAGTCGCGGACCGATAACGACCGATTTCCCTGCGAATTCTTTCGAATGCCTTCTCTCTTGCTACTCTGCCGATCTGTCGATGAGCCCTTCGTAGGTCAGCCAAGCACGGGACACAGCCTTATCCCAAAAGATGCACTTGCCCTCGAAGAGCATGGAACACCGAATGGCTTCGGGCTCGACGTCTACCTCCCGCCGTCCGTGATTGTCGGTGCCGTAAGCTGGCATGCCGCAGCGCGAGCAAGTGATTTCAATCCGCGCGGTCAAGAAAACCGCTTCCCCTTGAGACCGACCGGCTTCAACGCTTCCGCCTTCTCATGGATGGTCGCCAGCGTCTCGATCCAGGCGCCAGCTTTCACTGGGATTTCCTCGAGATCGTTCAGCCAGGCGTTCACCAGCGACACTTCACAGCCGAGGCAGCGCGACCAGCGTACTGGGCGCCCACCGGATGATGGATAGGCATTTGCTGAGGCGATCAGGAGTCACCGAATTCCTCCCAGGCTATCGCGTAACGATCAGATCGGCTCACAGCGTCGGCAGTTTTGCTGCCGGTGGGGCTGCTGCACCCGGCGTCGCCGTATGTTGAAGCTGAAATTCAGCCACGCCAACTCCGATAGCCAGCGCCGCTATTGCTAGCAACAAGAACGTCCTGACGCGCATTCATCCGCTCCTAAAGCCTAGTTCCGCGCTACGACCGCACACGCCTCAGATTATCAGCGATCGGCGCACTCCCAACTCCAGCTACATCTCGTTGTTGTCGATGATCCCGGCCTCGCCATCGCGCATCTCGACGGCAAGCGTCGACTTCTTCAGCCTCACACCGGCGCCACGGCTGTTCTCGGGGATGAACTCGACGCCGGCCGCGATCAACGTCTCCTGCATTCGCGTGAGCGTTGTGGCGTAAGGCGTCCGCTTACCGGATTCAAAGTCTGCGATAATTGCGCGACCGGCTTCTGACTTGTCCGCTAGATCCTGCTGCGTCCAACCGATCAGGCCCCGCGCAGCCCTCAACTGACCTGTTGTGATCGTCATTTGCTCCCTTGAACTGATGTTCCTCGCCAACGTACTCGCTGCCTGGCGCATGTTCTCGTCGTAGGCTGATCACAGTGCGTAGCTCGATGCCTCACGGTGGCGGGCTCTTCTAATTCTCATTTCTTGTATTTTGCCTGACAGGCAGGACTCAACTCGCTTATGTGCTTCCTGAGGCAAGACACCGCTTGGTTAACAGGTGTCTACGCGCAGAGCCGCTTGAAGTCGGATGCACACGGCGAAGCGGCGTGCGTGCTATGACCGCCTCTCGCATCGGCCAGGCCGGCGGCGAAGAGACCCACGACGATGGCAATACCTGCAATAGAAACTGCTCTGACATGGGCGCTGATTGAGCCGATGATGCCGGCGCCGAGCCGCGTCGGCCGACCTCGCAAGACGAACCTGCGAGAGGTCGTGAACGCGCTTTTGTATATCGCCTCCTCGGGCGGCGCGTGGCGGCTCCTGCCGAAGGACTTTCCGCCCTTCTCGACGGTGCAGAAATATTTCTATCGCTGGCGCGAGGACGGCCTGTTGCGGACCATCAGCAATGAACTCGCGATGGCGGCGCGCGAGCGGGAAGGCCGGGAGGCCAGCCCGACGGCCGGCGTCATCGACAGATGGGGTATTCGGCTTGAGCCTCATCTTTTGGCGGGGATGCCATCAAGGTGCTGCGCTTCGAGCTGATGATAAAACGTGGTCGGTTCCCTGGAAACGCCACAAGCCATCAGGAAGGACAAGCGCAGCATGAAACATTATGTAGGATTGGACGTCTCGGTGAAAGATTCCGCAATTTGCATCGTCGACGAAACAGGCACGGTGTGCCGCGAGGTGAAGGTGCCGACCCATCCCGAGGATCTTGCGCGGGTGCTCAAGGATCCCGCCTGGCGGTTGGAACGCGTCGAGCTTGAAGCCGGACCTTTGTCGCAATGGCTGTTCGAAGGTCTTGCCAAGGCCGGCTTGCCAGTGGTTTGCATTGAGACGCGTCACGTCAACGCATTCCTGAAGGCGCAGCCGAACAAGACCGACCGCAATGATGCGCGCGGGATCGCGCAGATGATGCGGGTCAATCTGTTCCGCCCGGTGCATGTAAAGACCCTGACGAGTCAGAAGCGCCGGGCGCTACTGACGGCGCGCAAGCTCTTAAAGGACAAGGCGATTGCCATCGAGAACGACATCCGCGGGCTGTTGCGCAACTTCGGGCTCAAAGTTGGCAAGGTCGGTGCGGTCAAGTTTGAGGAGCGGATCCGCGAGCTCACCGAAGGCATGCCCGATCTGGCCGAGATCGTCGAACAGTTGCTCGACGCGAGCCGCAAGCTGCGCCAGAATTATGCCGCCCTGCACCGCAAGCTTCTGGCGATCGTACGGGATGATGAGGTTTGCCGCCGGCTGATGTCGATCCCCGGTGTCGGCCCCGTCGTGTCGCTGGCCTACACCGCGACGATCGATATCCCCGCCCGCTTCCGCAACTCCAAGGCGTCGGTCCGATTTTGGGCTTGACGCCGGCGCTCCATGAATCGGGCGAAAGCCGCCGGGTGGGCGGGATCTCGTTATGTGGCGACGGCATGATGCGAACGTTGCTCTACGAGGCCGCGCAGACCCTGCTCACGCGGGTGACGAAATGGTCCTGGCTGAAGGCCTGGGCGATGGGCGTCGCCAAGCGGCGCGGCCAGGGGAAAGCCATCGTTGCGCTCGCCCACCGGCTGGCGGTGATCATGCATCGCATCTGGAGCGACGGCACACAGTTCCGCTGGACCAGGACGGAAATGACGCCGGTCGCCGGCTGAACAATTGATAAACATCGCCCCCCGACGGGGGACGACACCAGTTCCACCCGCCGGTGGAAAGCTGTCCTTCGCGGGACGAGGATGAGGTGAGTTCGTCGACTGGCTTGGCTCGATTGCCCATCATCGGCAATCAAGGCGCTCGACAGATTGTTCCACCCATTCTTCTGAATCCCCATAGAGGGCAGGGCCAGAGCGCCGATCCCGGAGAGAAGCAAGGCCCCGCGAAAGACGTCCAATGCCGGCAAAGCGAAAAAGAGAGGCGCTTGACTTCAAACCGCCGAATAGAGAAGCCAGTCGGTCAAGACCACCGAAAGCGGCGGGATACGGGGCTTCGACGCCGGCAAAAAGATCATGGGCCGCAAGCGCCATATCGTCGTCGACACGCTCGGCCTGCTGGTCGGTCTCGTCATTCATGCCGCCGACATCCAGGATCGCGACGGCGCGCCGGCCGTTCTGAAATCGATCCTCAAACGCTGGCCGTGGCTGCGCCATGTCTTCGCCGATGGCGGCTATGCAGGACCGAAGCTGAAAGGCGCACTGCAAAAGATCGGCAAGTTCACGCTGGAAATCGTCAAGAGAACCGACAAGGCCAACGGCTTTCAGGTCCTGCCACGTCGCTGGGTGGTGGAGCGCACCTTCGCATGGCTCGGCCGCTGCAGAAGGCTCGCCAAGGACTTCGAGCGCACCATCGCTTCCGCCGAGGCATGGGTCTTCGTCGCCAACATCCGCCTGCTCACCCGCAGGATCGCAAGAGCTTGATATCAAGCCATTCTTTTTGAGTCAGGCTCTCAGCCCCGCTCGGCCGCTTCGCCGGTCGCAGGACCGCACCGACGAACCGGCCGTCGCCATCGAACACAACAATCGGCTGGAAGCCGTATTCGTCGTGATGGGCATTGAACAGGCGGAGCTGCTGGCCGCCATGCACCGCGTCAAAAGTGTCGTCAATGTCGAGCACGATCCGCTTCGGAACCTGGCGGAAGGAAGCGCAATAAAGGTCGACCATCGCACGGCCCATAACGACCAGTTCGCGCACGCCGGGCAGGTTCTCCAGCCGGCACATCGTCGATTGCGAGGCCAGATCCCGACCCGAAGGCAGCGCATCCTGGGCCATCTTGAAGATCGGATCGCAGCGCAGCCGGTTGGCGTCATTGCCATCCTCGTAGCCGGCGGCAATCATCTTGACGCGGAAGCCGATCATATCTGCAAAGCTGTGGATGACCCGGTCCGGGCAGCGCGGATCGTCGATGCAACGCGCCAGACGCTCGGCGACACGCAGCCGCTTTTCCACCTCGGCCAGAGCCAGAACACCACTGTTCGAGGATAGCATCCCCCCGTCGAAACGGGCGACGACAGACTTGCTGCGAACAGATGACAAACCCGTCAGCGGCAGCGTAGGATCATTCATGGCGGGTGTGGTCTCCGGAACATGGCGCGGATCGGCCTAAGCAACCAAATCCTACGTCATTTCAACGGTTTGCTCCACATCCGCCAACCTGCCAGTAGAGTCGAGGAAGGGCGCGGTGGCTTGGGCCGTGTTGGCATCGCTCCGTTTCCCTTCCCCGCTCATCAAACCGGACGTGCGGATTTCCCGCATCCGGCTTTCCGACTGGTTTCATCGTGAGGCACGCGGCGGCGGTCCAATGTGCACGCGTCGAAGACGCAGGACACCAAGTTTTCCGAAGACAATGTCGTCGGAGAAACGCTGTGTGCCGCGTCCCTGCACCTTGTGCCGTTTGCGCAGGAAGGCGCGAACACGGTCATAGACGTGGTTGTCGACCGCTCGATAGGCCGGCAAGCGTGTTCCATAGCCAAAGTAGCCTGACCAGCCGGGTGCAGACCACGGGCCACGGCTCTTTGTTGCCGTTTACCAAGTGATCGCCAATCTTCGTTTTGATCCGTTGCACGCTCTTCTTGGATGGGCTCGCACCCAAGTACCAATGGCCGTCTTTCCGGTAGCGGTGAGGTCCGAACGTATAGCCAAGGAAGTCGAAAGGCTCCGTGCGGGCATCCTTCAGCGAGGTCTTCGCCTCGTTCAGCGTCAGCCCGAGTTTCATCATCACCGAACGTGTCCACGCCAGCGCCTCGTCCGCGTGCCCGCGGCTGAGGATGACGAAGTCATCGGCATAGGAGATGACATGCGCACGGAACGCCTCGCCGCGTCCGGTGAGCCGCCAATGTTTCAGGAACCGGTTCATGTAGATGACCGAGAGCAGCGGGCTTGCGACCCCACCTTGCGGCGTGCCGCGCGTGCTGCTCTTACCACCGCTCACGTGCCGTTTCCCGTCACCGTCCCGCTCTTCGATCGGCGCTTTCAGCCACAGCTTGATCAGCCGCAGCACGTGCCGGTCGACAATGCGCCGGGCCACCGATTTGAGGAGGTTCGAATGCGGAATCGTGTCGAAGTATTTCGACAAATCGGCGTCTACCACGTCCGTGTAGCCCCGGCAGACAAGCCGGTGCACTTCCTTGATTGCGTCGGTCCCACTGCGTCTGGGCCGATAGCCATAGGCACCATCCTCGAAGTCCGCCTCGAATATCGGTTCCAGCACCAGCTTGGCGGCGGTCTGAACAACCCGGTCCCGAATGGTCGGGATGCCGAGCGGACGTTCGCCGCCCCCCGGCTTCGGGATCATCACCCGTCGCACCGGCTGCGGCCGGTAGGTCTTCGAGACAAGTTCCTCGCGCAGGCCCGCCAGCCACCTCTCCGCGCCTTCCGCCTCGATCTTCGCGAATGTCACGCCGTCCACGCCCGGCGAACCCGCATTGGCGCGGGCCAGCGCATAGGCATGGCGCAGCATGTCCTCACGGCAGATCTTGTCGTAGAGCACGTAGAAGCGGAAAACGGGCTCCGCCTTCGCCTTACGATACAGCTTCCTCTGCAGGTTCCTGATCTTTTCGGGTGTTTCGAGGCTCATCGCCAATCACCCCCTCCTCACCAACTTCGAAAGCACACCAGAAGTCAGGGCCCTTCCCTCCACCAGCATTACCCGGCTTCAGCGGTATTATGACCCTGTCCGACTCCCACCGGCACCGCCGCCCTGACGGCTGCGTTGAGGCCGCTACCCCCATGCCGAGCGGGTCTCCCCCGTTACCCGCATCACCCTTCCGACGTGCCGTGCCCATTACCCCGGCGGATCGAACGGGTGCACATGTCGATTGCTTCCCCGTTCACGCGGCCTTCCCCGAAATTCAGGCGGGTCGGCATCCACATCATCACTTTCGAGGCCTGCTCAGGCTTCACTCACGTTACGGCCCATCGGATTGCTCAACCGCCCAAGGCGGCCTTTGTCACGAGGCTTCGACCCGGCCAGTTACCCGACCGAACCGCTCGTCAGCTACCAGACCAATCGACTACTATCTGGGTGGAACCTTCCTCCACTGGTGATACGCGCCATCGGGGCGCACTGAATTTTTCAGGCTAGTGGATTGATCGGGACGGAAGAGTCCTGTTTGGGATTCCCCGCGCCGCTGCGGCATGCGACATTGCGGGATGCGTACTGGTATCAGCATCGACATTACGGCTTCGGACAGGGCTCGGCTTGAAGCGATCGTCGCTGCGCGCAGTTCGCCCCAGAAGCATGTCTGGCGAGCGCAGATCATTCTGCTGACCGATGAGGGTCTGGGGACCGCCGGGATTATGGCGGCGACAGCCAAGTCGAAGACCTGCGTGTGGCGCTGGCAGGAGCGCTTCATGGACGAGGGCGTCGACGGGCTGCTGCGCGACAAGACCCGACCTCCGGGCATCGCGCCGCTGCAGTCTGGGCTGGTCGACAAGGTGGTGGCGCTGACGCTCGAGCCGCCTGACCACGAGGCGACGCACTGGACGGTTCGCGCGATGGCGAAGGCGGTCGGTATCGCGGCGTCCTCGGTCGTGAAGATCTGGCACGACCACGGCCTCGCTCCTCACCGCTGGCGCAGCTTCAAGCTGTCCAACGACAAGGCGTTTGCCGAGAAGCTGCACGACGTGGTCGGGCTCTACGTATCGCCGCCCGCCCACGCTATCGTGCTGTCGGTCGACGAAAAGAGTCAGATCCAGGCGCTCGATCGCAGCCAGCCGGGGTTGCCGCTGAAGCGGGGCCGCGGGGCTACCATGACCCACGACTACAAACGCAACGGCACGACCACGCTGTTTGCCGCGCTCAATGTCCTCGATGGTTCGGTGATCGGCCGCAATATGCAGCGCCACCGCCATCAGGAGTTCATCCGCTTCCTCAACGCCGTCGAGGCCGAACTTCCGCCCGACAAGGCCATCCACGTGATCCTCGACAACTATGCCACTCACAAGCAACCCAAAGTGCGCGCTTGGCTGGCCAGGCATCCGCGCTGGACCTTCCATTTTGTGCCGACGTCCTGCTCCTGGCTCAATGCCGTCGAGGGCTTCTTCGCCAAGCTCACTCGCCGTCGCCTGAAGTACGGTGTCTTCTACTCCGTCGTCGATCTCCAGGCTGCCATCAACCGCTTTATCAAGGAGCACAATCAGCAGCCCCGACCCTTCGTCTGGAGAGCCGATCCCGACGAGATCATCGCTGCCGTCAGGCGCGGGCACCAAACGTTGGAATCAATCCACTAGGTAGCCGCGGCACTGAAAAACCATTCTGCCGGCCGAGCAGCTCAAGCCAAAGCTGACGCGCCGGCGTGCGCAATGGATGCGCTACCAGGCCCGCATTGATCTTACGCGCCTGGTCTTTCTGGATGAAACATGGGTCAAGACCAACATGGCGCCGTTGCGCGGCTGGGGTGCGCGCGGCAAGCGGCTGATGGCTCACGCGTTATATGGCCATTGGAAGACGATGACCTTCATTGCCGCGCTGCGGCATGATCGGGTGGAGGCGCCTTGGGTCATTGACGGACCCATCAATGCGCAGACCTTCCGCGTCTATGTCGAAACCGAACTCATCAAAACACTGAAGCCGGGTGACATCGTCATTCTCGACAATCTCGGTTCTCACAAGGGCCAAGCAGTCCGCGATATCGTCAGGGCCGCCGGCGCAAGGCTCTTCTTCCTGCCGCCCTACAGCCCAGACCTCAATCCAATCGAGAAGCTGTTCGCCAAGCTAAAGCACTGCATGCGACGTGCAGCCAAACGAAGCATCGAGGCCGTACACAACGCTATCGCCAGCACCCTTGACGACGTCACCCCAAACGAATGCAACAACTACATCGAAAGCGCAGGCTACAAGTCAACCTAAATGCGAAATGCTCTAGGTTATCTGGTCGAGCTCGTCCCATCAGGTGGGGAATGGTTCACTATTGTTTCGATCTGGTCTTGGGTCAGCATGCGCGGCAACAACCCACGGGTCAGGATCGCAAGGCGGGCGGTGTCCTCCAGTTCCTCGATTGCGTTACATGCGGCCTCGACGTCAGTGCCTGCCACAACCGGCCCATGATTGGCCAGCATGACAGCAGTACGCCGGCCGGCCAAGCCTCGAACAGCCTCGCCCATAGCGGGATCGCCCGGCATAAAATATGGCAGGAGTTGCACCTTGCCCAATCGCATGATCGCGTAGGGCGTCAGTGGTGGAAGGAAGTTGTCGGGATCGGTGTCTGGCAGCATCGACAATGCAACGGAGTGGCAGGAGTGCAGGTGAACCACGGCCCCGGTTCTGCTGCGTGTATCATAGAACGCTTGATGCAGCGGCATCTCCTTGGTGGGAGCATCACCAGCGATCAGGAAGTAGCTGGCATCCAAGTGGCTCAGCCGCCCTGGATCCAGGCGGCCAAAGCTAGTGCCCGTCGGGCTGACAAGAAGGCCGCCGTCCGAGGTGCGGGCCGAGATATTGCCGGTGGAACCCCCGGTGAGACCCCGATCAAAAAGGGATTTCGCAAGCACGCAAATTTTTTCACGCAGATTGCTATCTTCGCTCATGGGGCGTCCAGCAAGGATAACGCATCGGAAAAGAACGTCTCAGCTCCGAAATTACCGGATTTCAGGATGAGCGCAATCTTGGTGCTCCCGGATGTGCAAAAGCACCATGGGACGCCGGGGGCTACTTCGGGCCCAATTTCCATCTGCCGCACGCCCAGGGCCCGGGTGACAGCGCCAGAGGTCTCACCCCCCGCAACGACAATGCGCGCGGCACCCAGATCGCGGGCACGGATGGCGCACGCGGCAAGGGCGGCCTCGACGATCTCGCCCGCGCAGGCGACGCCAAGCTGGTTTTGGGAAGCACGCACCGTCTCGGGGTTGGCGGTAGCATAGATCAAAGGGGCGCGGAGAAGATCTTGCGCGGCGAGCCAGTCGAGCACGGCGCTTGTGCCAGCTTTCGCAAGGATCACCGGGTCCAGGCGAAACGAAGGTGCGCCTCGACTCAGATAATCCGCGACCTGCCGGTTGGACATGTCAGAAGCGCTGCCCGAAAGTACCACGGCACCCGGCCCAAGCGCCGGAATGACGGGCTTATCGGCGATGCGGGACAAGGTTCCATCTTGCAAGTACAACCTGGGCAATGGCATCGCTACGGCCGACCCGCCGGTCATCAACACCATGCTGCGGCAGGCGGTTGCAACCGAGTCCAGATCGCTATTGTCGATCGCGTCAACCACCACATGAGCGATCCCTTCTGCCGCCAGCATGTCCAGCCGTTTCCGCAAGGCCACCGGCCCGAGCGCCACAATCGTGCGGTCGGCCAGCCCTACGCGCCCCGTCACCTGCGGCGCCAAAAGCCGCAGCAGGTTGCTGTCGCGCATAGGGGTCAGTGGGTGATCCTTCATCGGGCTTTCATTTAGGGGCGCCTCGTGGACGAATAGGTTGCCCATGAAAACACGCCGGCCGTTTTCTGGGAAGGAGGCGCAATAGATCGTTTGCGTCACGCCCAGTTCACGCATCAACATCTCGGCTACGGGGCCAATGTTTCCCGCTGGCGTGCTGTCGAAAGTGGAACAATATTTCCAAAAAAACCGCATCGCCCCGGCGTGACGCAACCACTTCAGCGCCGCGAGCGCCTCTGCCAGCGCTTCATCCAACGATGCCGTGCGGATCTTCAGGGCTATCACCTCGAAGGCGGCGCCATCGTCGTCCGGAGGTCCCTGTGGCACGCCGGTATGCAGCCTTACACGCACACCTGACCGCGCCAAAAGCCCCGCCAGATCGGTCGCACCTGTAAAATCGTCGGCGATTGCTCCCAGCACAGTCATCTCGCATTTAGTCCCTTTGCTAATTTCCTCAGGATCGCGTCGGCAATTGCGATGTTCACTGCGAGAGGAGTATTGTACAGAATGTCCAGTCCTAGAACGATCTCACATCTACGTCGTGTGGCAGGGTTGACAGCGGATCGATGAAAAAGAGTAGGAATCTAGCGGGTCCACGGCAATCATCGCTCCAAGTTGAGCGTTGCTGCCAAACGGCTCGCTCAACACCCCCTTCGAACCTGTTCGCGCTGGTCTCGAATTGAAAGTCGAGAAATATTTGAAGATGTTTTTGGTCGTAGCCCTGCGCCTGAAGCCGGAGGTGCGCGTCAGGAAACTGCCAAACCCTTTCCTTCGCGGGGAGGGATGTGATCTCGACCGCACGACACCTCCGGCGCAATCTGTCGCCGTGCCGTCTTGCGGGAAATCTAGTAGCAACATTTATGGCATCCCGTCCGCGAAAAGGTCGTTCGCACCCGTGAAATCGTCGGCAGCACCACCCAGCAGCATCCCGTCTCAGGCTCCGGTCCATTGCAGAATGTAGAGCCCCGCGTTGTAGTCCGTAATATACATTAGGCCATCCGTCTGGACGTTTACGTCGCAGGTATGGATGACGCGATGACGATCGGGCCGTGTGTCGAGCCACTGCTCCGGCTCGCTGGGGACGAAGTAGCCGACTTCTTTCGGCTGAAACTGGTTGCGAATGTCGAACACGCGGACTCCGGCGTTCTGGTAAGTCGCGAAAACGATGTCAGAGCTTTGGAACATCCCCGGGCGGTTTTCGTGCAGATTATGTGGCCCGAAATGTCCTCCCTTTGCCACATAGTCCTGATCCGACGGTGTCGGTAAGGTCGCGATGGTAACCGGGTTCTCCGGCGCTCTTATGTCAACCACCCAGGTATACTTCATTGGCTCCTGATCGATGTCGAGCACGGCCTCATCAGCGACGATACAAAGACCTCGGTCGATGAGTGGCAGTGCGCTGTGGGTGCCGCCACCGAATGGAGGTGACCAATTCGTATGTGAAATCAGCTTTGGTGCCGACTTGTCCTTGATATCGAGCAGGGTAAGGCCGCCGTCCCGCCACGAAGCATAGGCGATATCGCCCGCGATCACGGCGTGGTGCAGCGCGACTCTTCCCGGCATGTCCAGTGTTTCGCCGCCGGCAGCCCACATGCCTGGCAGTGCCCAGCGTCCGACTTCGCGCGGCTTAGTCGGATTCTGCATGTCGATAACGATGAACACATGGTCGGTGTAGCCGTCGAGTAGGG
Source organism: Mesorhizobium sp. INR15 (assembly GCF_015500075.1). NCBI lineage: Bacteria > Pseudomonadati > Pseudomonadota > Alphaproteobacteria > Hyphomicrobiales > Phyllobacteriaceae > Mesorhizobium > Mesorhizobium sp. INR15. The sequence goes on from NZ_CP045497.1 coordinate 212,192, forward strand.
CGGATGCATAGGCGTAGCGATCGCCCACCCACCAGATGCGATGCAGGCCAAGGCCCTCAACTTCCATGAAGCCGATTGCACGGGGATGGGCCGGATCGGAAATGTCGTATACGCGCATTCCGGCCGTGTAGTCGTCGCCACGCGTGCCGAACTTGCTCGAATGGACGCCTTCGATAGAATGTCCGTAATATTCGGTTTCCTTTACGTAGACTGAATAGAAATTAAACTCCTCGACGACGAGCAGGATGTCATTCGCCGACTGGATGTGGACCGACCATGACCGTTTGTGCGTTGGCAGGAAGTTGACAGGTACTGGATTGCGGGGGTCGCGCACGTCGATGACGCTGACGCCACCGCTGAATACGTGGCTGACAAAAGCGTGACCCTTGTGGATCATGCATTGAATCCCGTCGGCGCGGCCCGCCTGGTTGGTTCGACCGACGAATTCGATATTCTTGGCGGCGTCATAGAGCTTGCTCATGGGGGATTTCCTGCTCATGTGCTATCTGTTCGAGAGTTCAAGGCGCGGTCAGGATTGCGGGGCGAGAACGCCGCCCTTTTCCTTGAATTCTCCGTAGGTGTCGAGGTAGCGGCTTTTGGCCAACGGCAGATGTTCCCGGACCAATGCTATGAGCTTGGTCCGGTCGCTGGTCCGGCAGGCGTCGATCATAGCCCAATGGTCCTCGCAGACCCGTTCTAGAAATGAGCGGTCCATGTAGGGGTGGAATCGCACGGTCAAGGCACGAGTGGCGCATTGGTCGATCAGCTCAACCAACACAGCGTTACCCGATTGCATATAAAGATGTCTGTGAAACCGGTTGTTATGCTCGAATACGCGCTGCAGGTCGTTGTCGGTCACGGCTTGCTGGTGGTCCTCTTGAATGGCGACAAGCGTCTCCATCGCAGCCGTATTGAGGGGCAATGGAATGGATCCTACCGCAGTGGTCTCCAGAAGCAGGCGCACCGCGTAAAGTTGCTCGACATGCTCGGGCTTCAGGTCGAGAACCGAAGCGCCTTTGTTGCGCTGCCGATCTACCAGCCCGGCCTGTTCCAGCGCAACCAAAGCCTCACGCACGGCAGCCCGGTGCAAGTGGAACCGTTGCACCAGTTCAGTTTCGATGAGCCGCTCGCGCGGGTTGAGCCGTCCGAACACGATGTCATTGCGGAGGGCGTCGAAGATTTCCTGACCAGAACCTGACAAGGAAAGACCCGAATTTGGTTTCACGGATTAAATCCTGCTAGCAAGGCTTTGGACGCCGCTGTCATGAGCCGCACGTCAGAACCGGTGACAAACAGGCGGAAGCCTACCTCGTGCATCCGCTGTGCATAGGGAGCGCCTTCGCAGGCAACACCGGCCATAATACCAGATTCGACTGCGCTTTTGGCGATGCGACCCAGAGCCTCGACCACGACTGGGTCGTCCGTGTCCATACGTGGTGCGCAGCCGAGACTCGAGGCAATGTCGCTCGGCCCTGCAAACAGTCCGTCGATCCCCGGCACCTGGGCGATGGCGCCGAGCTGCTCCAGCCCGCCCAGCGTCTCGATCATGGCAATGGCGAGCACTCCATCATTGGCCTTCGCTACGTAATCGTCGCCAAACACCAGACGCGCCCGGATCGGACCGATGCTCCGATTGCCAAGCGGAGGATAACGGCACGCCGATACGAGCAGCTCGGCCTCAGCTACCGAACTCACCATCGGGCAGATGATGCCGCTGGCCCCGGCGTCGAGCAAGCGCCCAATGAGTGCGGGATCCAGCGCAGGCGGACGCACCAGGACAGTGGTGCCAAGGTTGGTCGTCACCTGGAGCAACCGAACCATTTCGTCGAAGCCGGTCATGGAATGCTGCATGTCGGCGACGAGGCAGTCCCATCCGACACGAGCAATCATCTCGCCCGACAGGGTCGACGCGCTGTGCAGCCACGTTGTCCGGATTCCCCGGCTGCTCGGGCCGCTCAGCGTTTTAAGTGTATCGGTATGCATCGGCATTTCCTCTCATCCGACAGCAATAGGATTGTGCCGCAATATTGTCAAATAATATTGTTTGACAATATGCTCGACATTCTCTCTAGTGACCCTGTGGCCCCAGATCGATAATCCCGCCTAGGAAATCACTATGTCGCCGGAAGCCCATCAGAACCTTGGAGCCGCGCCTCCGCCAGCAGAGAGCCTCGCGCCGGTGTGCCGCCTTGTTGGTGTAGGCAAGCGGTTCGGTGGAATCTGGGCCTGCCGGAGTGTCGATTTGGCGATCCGACCAGGCGAGGTTCATGCCGTTATGGGTGAAAATGGCGCTGGCAAAAGCACCCTCATGAAGATGTTGCACGGTGTCTATGTCCCGGACGAGGGGCAGGTCGAAGTCGCCGGCCGCGTCGTCTCCCTGACATCTCCGCGGGCTGCTGAAGCTGCAGGCATCGCCATGGTGCCACAGGAGCTCGATCTCTTTCCCGACCTATCCGTTGTGGAGAACCTTTTCGTCGGGCGGGTCCGTCCACGCACGCGCTTCGGCACGTTCGACTGGGATGCAATGCGCCGACAGGCGGCGGCGGCATTCCAGCGGCTTAATGCGACGTTCGACATCGACGCGACTGTGCGATCGCTGTCGGGTGCCAACGCTCAGATGGTGGAGATTGCGCGGGCTCTGATGCATGAGGCCAAGATCGTCATCCTCGACGAGCCCACGTCGGCCCTCACAGAACGCGAAGCGCAGCGCCTGTTCGGTATCGTAGGCGAGTTGACCCGCCGCGGGGTCGCCATAATCTACATCTCTCACCGGCTCGATGAGGTGTTTCAGATCACCGACCGGATCACGGTGATGCGGGACGGTGAGCGGATCCACACGGGCCGGACCAGTGAACTCGATATGGCACAACTGATCCAGATGATGGTCGGCCGTCCTCTCAGCAAACTCTTCCACCGCACGCCGCATCCGACCGGTGAGGCGCTGCTGGAAGTGCAGGGTCTGGGACGCACCGGCGTTTTCAAAGACATCTCGTTCACGCTGAGGCGGGGGGAAATCGTCGGCATGTCGGGGCTGATCGGCGCGGGACGGTCGGAAGTGGCGCAAGCCATCTTCGGCATCGCGCCTGCAACCGAGGGCAGCATCCTCATCGCGGGGCGGCCGATCATCATTTCCAATGCAAGTGCTGCCATCGGTCACGGCATCATCTATGTCCCCGAAGAGAGGCGCTCGCAGGGCCTCGTTCTGGACTACCCGATCGACTGGAACATATCGTTCAGCGGCCTTGATCGCATCTCTCGTTCCGGGTTCGTCTCGCTTCGACGGGAACGGGAAATCGCGGAGCGTTTCCGCTCACTCTTCACCATACGAAGCAGCAGCCTGAAGGCTCCGGTCCTGTCACTGTCCGGTGGCAATCAGCAGAAGGTATTGCTTGCTAAGGCCCTGGCCGTTGAACCCGAGATCATCCTGCTCGACGAACCGACCCGCGGGGTCGATGTCGGCGCCAAAGCCGAGATCTACCGGATCATCGACGATCTCGCGGCTGCTGGAAAAGCCGTGCTGATTGTGTCGTCGGAAATGAACGAGTTACTGTCCATGGCGGATCGTATCCTCGTGATGCATCAGGGCCGGCTGAACGGGAACTTTCAAGGGCCGGACTTCTCGGCAGACGCGATCGGCGCCGCTGCGGCGGGAGTGGTGGCCGAAGCAACAGAAGACCCCGCTCTCCATCCGGGATCCGTGCAATGAGCGCGCCCTGGTTCGATCGCGCGATCAAGAAGCCCGAGGCCGCCCCATTGGCATTCCTTGCGATCATTTCGCTTCTCTTGGGCCTCACGACTCCGGGGTTTTGGTCAAGCGCAAACCTCCTCAGCATTGTTAGTCAGGTTGCGGTCGTCGGTATCGTGTCGCTTGCGCTCAATCAGGTGATCCTTTCCGGCGAAATCGACGTCTCCATCGGATCTCTGCTGGCGGCGTGTGCTTTTTCCTATGCAAACGTCGCTCATCTTACCTCAAGTCCGCTCCTGCCACTGCTCGCAGCACTTGTGGTGGGTCTTGCGATCGGTGCGCTCAATGGCGTGATCGTCACGGTCGGTCGCGTTCCGTCGATCATCGCCACTCTCGGGATGCTTCTGGCACTGCGCGGAGTGGTTCTGCTGATAGGCGCCAATGGCGTTCTGTTGGTACCGGGCGGGGCGCGCATTTTCGGGCTCGGCAGCATCGCAGGCCTGCGCGTGCCCATCTTGATCCTGATTCTAGCATTCATTCTGTTCGATTTCATCAATCGCAACACCGAATGGGGGCGCGACATACTCGCTGTCGGCAGCAATGGCAGGGCGGCGGACGTGGTCGGGCTGCGCGCGGGCTTCGTGAAGTTTAGGTGCTTTCTCGCGACCGGTCTGGGCTGCGGCCTCGCGAGTGCAATCTTCGCGGGCCAGAGCGGCGAAATCCAGGCGACCGCAGCGACCGGATTCGAGCTACAATGCATTGCCGCTGTCGTTCTGGGTGGCACCAGCATCACGGGCGGGCGAGGCTCTACCTTTGCCCCCGTGATTGGGGCGCTGCTTGTCGGCGTGATCTTAAACGCCCTCACACTCAACAACGTCCCCGGGACGTTCGAGCAACTGGTCCTCGGCCTGCTGATCCTTCTGGCGATCTCGGTCGACGCCCTGCGTTTCCGTGCATCCAGGAGGCTTTCATGAGCCAGTCATCCTCGCGGCCGACGTCTCCCGCAGGGGTGCCGCCACGACGCAGCTTCGCTTTCACGCGGACACATGGCCTGTTACTTCTGCTGTTTGTCGAACTCGCCGGGCTGGGTGTGCTGGTCCCTGGATACCTCGATCCAGGCAGCCTGCTCGACACGTCCCGAACCTTCATCGAGACCGGAATTCTGGCACTCGGCATGACCTTCGTGATTGTCTCGGGGGGCATCGATCTATCCGTGGCCTCCCTTCTGGCACTTGTCTCGGTCGTGCTCGGCCTATCCTATCAGGCCGGGCTGCCGCTTCCGGTCTCCATGCTGCTCGGGGTGGCGACGGGGGTAGGTGGAGGCCTCATCAACGGTGCCGCCATCGCCTATCTCGGTCTGCATCCGTTCGTTGTAACGCTCGCCACAATGGCCATCTACCGCGGTGCAGCCTATGCCATTTCCAACGCGGCGGCCGTCTCGGATTTTCCGCCCTGGTTCACGAACATTGGCCAGTCCTATTTCGGGGGTGGATACGTTCCGATCCAATTGCCAGTCCTGATCATTGCCGCTTTGAGTTGCTGGTTGCTGCTTGATCGAACGAGCTTCGGGCGCCGTGTCTACGGCATTGGCGCGAACGAGCTCGCGACCCGTTTCTCCGGCGTTCCCGTGGAGCGCGTGAAGCTCGCCATCTACGGACTGATGGGTGGTCTCGTCTCGGTTGCAGCCATCGTTCAAACCGCCCGGGTCTCGACTGCCCGGGCTAACGCCTCGATCGGGCTGGAACTGCCGGTCATCGCAATGGTGGTACTGGGAGGCACCAAGATCACGGGCGGTGCTGGCACCATTGGCGGGACGATGCTGGGTGTCCTTGTGCTCGCCTATCTGCAGGACGGCCTCGCCTCGGCGGGCGTCCGTAACGACTGGGGGCTCGTAATCGTCGGCAGCTTCCTGATTGTCGGAGTGTTGGCGAACGAGTTTTTCCGCCGCGCGCCTCGCTGAGACAGCGCGTCGTCATGAGATCCCGCCGGATGGCGGGTCCTGTTCCGGCAGGTGGACCGGACAACAATGCTTTGGAGGAAATGCCATGACACACGACAAAAAACACCAGTCCAGACCGGTCTACGCCACACGTCGACAGGCATTGCTTGGCTTGGGGGCAGGCCTATTGGCCGGCGCGTCCGGTCTGCTTGCCGCCCCTGCATTTGCAGCTGGCCAGAAGGTCGCCTTCGTACCGAAGTTTACGAGCGATCCCTACTTCGTTTCGGCCAATCAGGGCGCTCAGGAAGCCGGCAAAGAGCTTGGTCTGATCGTGGAATATAACGGGCCTGTGGATGCCAACGTGGCTGGCCAGGTGGACATTGTTGACCGCCTGGTGCGCAGCCGTGTCGACGCAATCTCGATCTGCGCGCTCGATCCGACGGCCCTCGCTCCGTCTCTCATGCGCGCACAGCAAAAGGGCATCAAGGTCAACACATGGGATGCGGACGTGAAACCCGAGTCCCGTCAGGTGTTCCTCAACCAGGCATCCTATGCAGCGATCGGCGAGACCATCGCTGACATCATGGCGAAGGGTGCCGGAACGTCCGGCGACTTCTTGATGGTGACGGGATCGCTGACGGCTTCGAATATGCTGGCGTGGATGAAGGCCATCAATGACACCGTTGCCAAGAAATACCCCGACATGCACATCAAGACGACGCTGCTCGGCGAGCAGGACATCGAGAAGGGCAAGAACATCACCCTCAATTACCTGCGAGCCAATCCCGATACCAAGGGTGTGTTTACAGTGGACGGCATCGCCGAGATCAGCGTCGCCGAGGCGGTGCAGCAGCTTGGCATGGCTGGGAAGATCACGATCTCCGGAATTGGCGTGCCCAATGCGATCCGCCCCTATATCAAGGACGGCACGATCAAGGACGCGGTGCTATGGAGCCCGGTCGATATTGGCTATGCGGCCATCTACATCACGAAAGCGCAGCTGGACGGAACGCTGGATCCGAGCAAAGGCATCGTCAAGGCCGGGCGCCTCGGCGACCTCAAGTTCACCGCCAACGATGAGATCCTGCTCGGGTCGCCGCTGGTCTTCAATAAAGACAACATCGGAAACTACAATTTCTGATGGCTCGACAAACGGCCCTTTGCAAGTGGCCTTCGGGGGCCGCCCGTTCACCGGGCGGCCGTTGGGGCTTAGCCGCCGTGGCCTTCGTCGGTAACGGCCACCGTATCCTCCAGCTTGATGAAGCTGCGGACTCGATGCAGCAAAGTGGCCTCAATCGAAAGGACCATTCCTGCCTCAAGCGGTCGATCGGCATGGTAAGCCTCGTATGGAACCGCCGAGCGTGCCGTCAACTAGAGGGATCGATGTCGCCCCGATACTCGACGGCACTGGCTGAGGGCAAGTTGATACCCTTTCAAACCCGGATAAACCCAATGAAAAATCCCAAAAAAGTTCTCGTCATCCAGCAAATCGCCCAGCCGGCCTTAGACCTCTTCTCGGCACGTGATGACGTCACATTTGAGGTGCTTACCGACACCAGCGCGGACGCCATCGCGGCGCGGGTCGGCGACGTAGATGCCATCACCATCCGGGATGCGCCGCTGCCCGCCACAGCCCTCGCGGGGGCCCGCAACCTTAAGGTAATCTCGCGCCACGGCGTCGGTTATGACAATATCCCGGTCGCCTTCTGTTCGGAGCGCGGGATCCCCGTGACGATCATCGGCGACGTCAACGCCGTTTCGGTCGCCGAGCATACGTTGTTCCTGATGCTGGCTGTCGCCAAGAATGGAGCCCGCTTCGACCGTGCCGTCCGGGCAGGCGACTTCGGTATCCGCACTCGACTCGCGACGGTCGAACTTCGGGGCAAGGCGCTTCTTCTCGTTGGATATGGCCGCATCGGTCAGGAATTCGCAACGCGTGCTCGCCCGTTCGGTATGTCGATCACGGCTTACGATCCTTTCGTGGAAAGGGACCGCTTCCCCGACGTACTCTTCTTCGATAGTCTGCAGGAGGCGCTTTCAAAGGCAGACGTAGTCTCGCTGCATGTGCCGTTAGGCGAAAAGACCCGCAACCTAATCGATGCGGATGCGCTGACCCAAATGAAGCCAGGTTCGATTCTCCTCAATGCTGCGCGGGGTGGTATCGTTCACGAGCCTTCGTTGATCGCCGCACTGGACGCCGGCCATCTGCACGGGGCCGGACTGGATGTGTTCGCGCGCGAACCGCTGCCCGCCGGCGATCCGTTACTGGCCCGTGAGGACATCGTGTTTAGCCCGCACTGCGCTGCGCTTACATCGGAGTGTCTGGTCGAAATGGGCAAGGCGACGGTTCGCAACGTGCTGGCCGCGTTCGACGGATCGCTCGACACAGCTTTGGTAGTCAACCGTTCTTCGCTAGTCTAAAGCGTGTCGCGATTGACTGGCCTTATAGCCGGCCGCTTTAAAGGAGTTTCTGCATTCGGTTGGCTCGGACAGATAACAGATGTCGCCGAGAGCCTCGCAAAGTGCGTCGAAAGTTCTTGCTGGGCGTTGGTGCGCGGATCAGCAGAAGGTCAGCATTCGCTCTTTGAGATGTCGCCTATTTCGTTCCCTCCGCCGATACCTCGCAACGCACGGATTTCGGGCGTCCACAGGCAAGCATTCGGTTCAAAATGCTGACGCCGATCGCAGCCTCTGTCTGTTGAGAAAGGAATGAGCGGGCACGCAAACGCGGCCCAATGAAGCCCTTGTATCGGCCCATCGCGGTTTCAGCCAAAGCTCGTTTGCCATAGCCGGTAGATGTCTGCCATTTCAGCCGGCCATCTATCTGCATGGATGCAATGTGGTCGTCTCTCTGGCAGCACGACTGGGCGCTGGGCCGCTCAACCGAGTTCGATGGTGGAATGACGACCTGAGCACCCGCACTATGACGCAGCACAGCGTCGTAGTTTGGATAGCCATCATAGGCTCCATCCGCAGTGAACTGGCCGATCTCTTCGTTGATCTGGTCCAGCAACGGTTCCAACTGCGAGGCATCGCCTGTCTCCTGATCAGTCAGACTATGTGCAATGACCTCGCCACTGTCGGCATCAACCGCCAAGTGCAGTTTTCGCCAGCCACGCCGGGACTTTGCCCCATGCTGTTCTTCCAGCCATTGGCCGGCGCCATAGATCTTCAGCCCGGTGCTGTCTACCAGAACATGAATGGAGCTGCCCGCCACATGCTGTCGGTGGTTGCTTCTGCCAGATGGCTTCCAGGTTCTGGCCCTCCGGCTCAACGTGGTGTGATCGGGCACAGACAGATCCAATCCCATCATATCAAGCACCGAACGCAAAAGTCCTTCGCTTTGGCGCAGCCGCAGCCCAAACACCATGCCCAGCATCAAAGTAGTTTCGATAGCCAGATCAGAGTAGCGCGGCTGGCCACCACGCGTCTTGCGACGCGGGGCGGCCCAACCGATAAGAGCTTCCGGCGTGAGCCAAACGGTCAAACTGCCACGGCGGCAAAGGCCGGCCTCATATTCCGCGCAGTTCGTCACTTTGAACTTCATTTTACCGATGCGATGACGGCGGTCGGCGTTATGTTTGTGTGGCATGCTGATTCATTCACGCTGGTGGGGATCTCAGCCGAATAAGCAAAAATCGTTGAAATCTTATTCGTGCACCAACGCTATGGGTCTTGGTCTTTCGGGTGGAGATCTGATTGGGCGATGAGCTTTTCCGACATTGATTTTGTGAACGAAAAACCGGAGCTGGCGTGGCTGGGATTGGCGGTTCAGCTAAGATTCTTCGCCGCGCACCGTCTCTTTGTGCAGGATCATGCGGCGATTCCGGCCGATGGTGGAGGCATTGTCACTAGAAGCGGCCCATGATGGGCTTCTCGCAGCGGACAAAATGTTCTCGACCTAGCGAAAAGAGTTTCGTGCGATCGAGGTCGAGCCCTTCCACTCAAGATGATTCCCAAATGCTTGCCGGCCGTGCGATCCCGTCTAAACTGAACGCATGGACATCAAAGGTTTGGTTTTCGAAATTCTGGCTTGGCTCCAGGTTCAGCTTGCCGAACTCGCGCAACTTTGGTCGCTGTATCAACTCGTGATCATCCTGGCACTCTTCACTGTTGCCAGGCTGGCGGCAAGTCGGGTCGAGCTTGGTCTGGAAAAGCGAGCGCGCAAGATCAGGGGGCACCAAGGCCTGTTGCGCGTGGTTAGAGGTGGCTTGGTTTGTCTGAACAGTTTCAGGGCTGTCGTTGAGTGGATTTCTGCCTTGGTTAGGCTGCCATCGGGATTGATGACAGCGCATTGAAGTAGGCCTCGTCCGGCGTCAACTGTATCTTGTGGCCGCGCGGCAGTGATCGTGCCATTCCAAGCCGGCGCCGCTGGCCAAGGCATCAGCCTGCTTCAACAGGCGTACCATTACCCGCACAGCCTCCCACACCAGACTGCTGTCGCTCGGCTCGTGCATGAGTGCTGAGGTCACAGTGCTGTCCAGCCGCACGACACCGCCATCTTCCAGTTTTGCCTGTCGGGCATTCGACAGCAGCACCCGATTGATCTGCTCCCAAGTCTCGGGCCGGTTCGCGCTGATCGTCTTTTGCACCACCGACTTCTGGACCACGGCAGCCGGGCAAAGGCGCGAAACGAGGCTGAATCCTCGAGATGGAAGGCCAGCTCCTGATAGGTCAACTGCCGGTATTGCTTGAGAAGCGCGCAGCGCAACACCGCCTCGGCAGGTAGGCCTTGCCGTCCGGTGGCCCTGACGCTGCACCGAACCAAATCTCGCGCCACCAAACCAAGCAGATCGCGGTGCTCGTCCAGCCACTGCGACATCGCCTTCCGTTCGTGGCCGATCTCGTGTGTGGCGAAAAGATCGAATAAGCTGGCTTGGACGGTGCGTTCTTGGCGCATTGTCGGCTCCGGCGGTTGCAGATTGTGCATTGGAATCAGTGGCATGAAACCAAAGTGTACCTGAACCCGCCGGGCCTTGCCTGTGCAAAGTCACGATTTAGGCAAATAAAATCAACAGCTTGACGTTTGTGAACGGAAACTAGTCTAGCTGCATCTATGGCACAGTTGGACGCGCTTCCGGTTAGGTCTCTGAGCTTCGAACAGACGATCGTCATGCTGCCTTGACGATGCGGAATCCCTCGACCTCCTTGAGCACCGGGAGGCCCTTCCAACGTTCAGAGTCGTGCAGGATAATCAGTTGGTCGAGGTTGCCTGCGATCTCGGTATTGATGCGGTCGATGGTCTTTAGCTGGTCCCATACGCTGCCGACGGCATTGTTGAGCGGCTGGTAGACGCCGTCATGATTATGGCCGGTGAGCTGGCGCGACGAGTAGACGCAATCACCCGAAAGCACGATGCGGCCGCGCGACGTCTCTACGATGACGAATTGCTGGCCCATGGTGTGACCCTGCCCCAGCCTCACATGGATGCCCGGCAGAAGATCGTCGCGGTCACCATCGACCAGGGTCAGCCGGTGTTCGACCGAGGCGTCGAAGGCGGCGCGCAGATCGTCGGGATCGATGATTGCGGTGAGGAAGCCGTATTGCGGCGGCAGCGCCATCGCCTCGTGCCAGGACAACAGCTCCTGCTTTTGAAGATAGAGGCGGGCTTTCGGAAACTGATCGATCGAGCCCATGTGGTCGAAATGCGCGTGACTGATGATGATGTCGGTGATGTCGTCTGGCGCAAGCCCCAGTTCGCCGAGCATGCGAACGGGCGAAATCCACCACGGTATGCCGAACTTGTCAGAGAAGTTCGGGCCGGTTTCGTCCTTCATGAAGCCGGTGTCCACGAGGACGTTCCGGTTGCCGCGCCGCGCCAGAATGAATGAAAAAGGCAGGTCCGTAGGGCCGTCATCGTACATCCCGTTGACAAGATCGACCCATGGCTGGTTCTTCGATCGTGCGAACTCGATGACATAGATTTCCCAGTTCTCAGTCTGTGCCATGTGATCCTCCTCAGCTTTCTGCCAGCGAGCGGCCAAGGCTCGAAAGGCCTACCGCGATAATCAGGATGGCGCCCTGAAATACATATTGGGAAAAGGTCGGGGCGCCGAAAATATTGAGGCCGTTGAAACCGAAGGCGATGATCAGGGCGCCGACCAATGTGCCTACGACATGGAATTCGCCATCACGTAACGTTGCCGAGCCGAGGAATACAGCCGCGAACGCCGTCAGAAGATAGGAATCGGCAGCACTTGTCGTGCCGCTACCCAGGCGCGACGCAAGGAGAATGCCGGTGAGGGCGGCGCACATGCCGGAAATCACGAAGCCAAGCGTCTTGATGCGATCGACGTTGATACCGGCCAAGCGCGCCGCCGCGGGATTGCCGCCGACCGCCTGTATCTCCTGGCCGATGGAAGTGCGCTCGACCAGCACCCACAGGATGCCCAGCACAAAGACCATGACGACGATGTTGTTGGGGATACCGAAGAGCCAGCGGCCAAGCGAAAGCTGCAGAAAGGTCTCGGGTACGCCGGCAACTATGGGCACACCGGCGGAGTAGGCGAAGGCAAGGCCCGTGATGATGGTCCCGACGCCGAGTGTCGCGATCACCGAATTGACCTTCATCTTTGTTACGATGAACCCGTTGACGAGACCGATCAGCGCGCCAAGGGCGATCACGATGACAATGGCCAAGGGAATCGGCAGCTTGTCATGCACGATGAAGCCGGTGACCAGAATGCCGTGCAGGCTGGCGGCAAAACCAATCGACAGGTCGAGCTCGCCGACAACGACTGCCAGTGTCAGGCCACCGGCAATTATCATGGCAAGCGACGCCTGGTTGAGAACGTTGGTAAAATTGCCGAGCGTCGAGAACGCCTTTGGCGACAGGATAGAAAAGGCCACGATCATTGCCAGCAATCCAAGGATGGTCGCGTAGCGCGCGAAAATCCCAAGCGCGGCCTTGGCGCGCGGGGTGAGGCGCCTGTTGGCCATCGAAACATTGCTCATGTGGTCATTCCCTTGGTCAATGGCTGCTGCTCACCATAGCTTGCCTCGACGATAGCGGAGCGCGACATGGATGGGCCGCTTAATTCGCGAACGACATGGCCTTCCGCCATCACCAGCACGCGATCGCAAAGGTCTGGTAGTTCATCGGGTTCGGACGAGATGACGAGAACCCCCATGCCAGCGCTTGCCAGGCCACGGATCTGGCGGTGGATCTCCGCGCGAGCGCCGACATCGACCCCGCGGGTCGGCTCATCGAGAATGAGGATATGCGGCGCGCGCTGCAACCAGCGGCCGATGACCACCTTCTGCTGGTTGCCGCCGCTCAGCCGACCAACAGGAGTGTCGATGCTTCCCGCCTTGATCGATAGCAGGGCCATTGTCTCGCGGGCGAGCGACGACTGCGATTTTCGGCTGAGCAACGGTAGCCTGCGACTGAGCACAAGCTTGCTCAAATTGGCAAGACCGAGATTAAAGGCGACGCTCTTCGACAGGAAAAGCCCTTCGGTACGCCGTTCCTCGGGCACCAGGCCAAGCCCGGCGGCAACTGCGCCCGCAGGCGATTTCGGCGCGTAAGGCTTGCCTCGGAGCGTCATCCTGCCCCCATCGGCGCGATCGGCACCATAGATCAGCCGCGCCAGTTCGCTGCGTCCGGCACCGACCAGCCCACCGATGCCCAGGACCTCGCCGTGGCGGAGTTCGAAACTTATGCCACGCACCTTGGGCAGGCGCGTAAGGTTCTGAACGCTGAGAACGATCTCATGGTTCTGCGGCGCAAACTCGGGTCGGCTGTCGCTTCCGACCTGGGCAGCGCCGACGATCGCTTCCACCAGCGTCTTTTTCGTCAGTCCGGCGCGGGTGAATTCGGCGACGGAATTGCCGTCACGCAACACCGATACCCGGTCGCAAAGGTTCAGGATCTCATCTAGGCGATGCGAAACATAAAGCACCGCGACACCGGACGCAGAGAGATCCCTGATGATGGCGAACAGCTTCTCGCTCTCGATGGCGGAGAGCGAGGCGGTCGGCTCGTCCATCACGATAAGTCGCGACTTGCGGACCAGCGCACGGCAAATATTGATCAACCAATTTTCTGCGGTCGACAGTCCTTTCACATTGGCGTTGAGGGACGCGGTGATGCCGACACGTCTTGCAATGGGCTCGACGTCGCGGGCGATGCCCGCCCAGTCGGTCAAGCCGAAGCGCGATCGCTTGGGCACGCCCAGCATGATGTTCTGGAGGACGTTCATCCCGGGAATGAAAGCCAGTTCCTGGTGAATGAAGCTCATCCCGAATTCCGTCGCACGATGCGCTGACTCGATGCCGACGGTCTGCCCATCGACCTCGATCGAGCCCCCATCCGGATGGTTGAGGCCAGCAAGAATCCTGATCATCGTCGACTTGCCGGCGCCATTGGCGCCGACCAGACCGTGAACCTCCCCTGCTACGATATCCAAGGAGGCATTTTTTAGCGCCTGAGCGCCACCGAAGGCCTTGCTGATGTTGCGCGCGGCGAGAAATGGAGGAGCCGCTGACGTCTCCATCTCGATTGTCGCATCTCCTGCTATTCTGTCGGTCAAAAGCTGACTGCGCCTACTTGATCACCTCGGGATGTTTGGTCAGGAAATCAGCCACCGTATCCTTGGTCACCATGACTGCCGGAACTTCGGCGGCCTTGGGTGCCCAGCTCTTCCCGGCCGCGGTGATCTCCTCAATGATCTTTGCCATGTTATAGCCTTCGGTGAAGCTGTCTTGCCAAGCCGTCGCGGTCATGAAGCCGTTTTTGATGTTTTCGAGGGCCTGGGCATTCCCGTTAATGCCGTACACCATCACATCGGTGCGGTTCTGGGCACGCAGCGACCCGATGGCGCCGATCGCCGGATCATCCCAGCAGCCCCAGATCGCCAGGTTCTCGCCGCCAGCCGGGTGCGAAGCAAGCCAGGCATTGGCGTATTGGGCGCCATCCTCAAAGTAGCCGGGAATGCGCACTTCATTTTTGGTCACCTTGATGTCCGGATATTTGGCCGCCATTTCATCCATGACCTGCTCGCGGTTCCGGCAAACTTCGCCCGTGTGATAGGTGAGGGCGAGGATGGACCCCTTGCCGTTCATGTTCTTGAGCATCAGCTCCACCACCGGGATGGCCATCGGGCCACCCGAGCCATTGGTGGCAGCAACGGTGCCGCCCAGCCCGCCGCCCCATGTGACGACAGGGATCCCGGCGGAGCCTGCAGCATCGAGCCCGGCGCCGATCGACGAGAACGGGAATACCATATCGACAATGGCGTGCGCGCCCAGCTGGGCGAAATTCTGGATGGCCGCGTTGGCCTGGTCTGCATTGCCCGCCGCGTCGACGACAGTTACTTTCCAGCCGAGTTCATCGGCGGCTTTGGTCGCGCCCTGGATGTAGCGGACATTGTTGGCTTCCGTGGCGCTGATCGACACGATGCCGAGCAGCGGCTTGTCGGCGGCGCTTGCCTGCGCGCCCGAGAACGCCAGGGCTGCGGCGACAACGCCGAACGTCAGATTTTTCATGGTTCTCTCTCCCTTGTGAGGTTAGACGCGCAATTCCAACCCTGTGAGCGGCTAACCGTTTCGGCAGATTTTCCCATCTGAGGCAGCTCCGCAAGAAAATTCGTGCAAAATGGCAAAAAATGGGCCACAAAATCGCGATAGGTTCAGCTAAACGATTAGCTAAGAGAGCATATGGCCACCATAAAAGACGTCGCAAAGGCCGCCGGTGTGTCGACGGCGACGGTGTCTGCGGTTGTCAACGATACTTCTTATGTAAGTCCTGACTTGCGTAGTCGCGTGCTCGCCGCCGTGCGCGACCTTCGCTATGCGCCGTCCCTGGTGGCACGCAACCTGCGCAGCGGCCGCAGCCAGTTGATCGCGCTTGCGGTGGCCGATCTGGCAAACCCGTTTTATGCACGCATCGTCACGGCGGCCGAGTCGGCGGTCGCCGCCTGGGGCTACTCGCTTGTGCTGTTCAACAGTGACGAAAAGCCCGACATTGAAAAGCGCATCCTCTCACGCATTCGAACGCTCGGATGCGACGGTTCGGTGGTCGTTCCGGTGGGTCCGGAGAGCCATTATCAACGCCGGGACTTCGAGGGTGGAATGCCGGTGGTTCTGCTCGGCCGTTCGATCGGCGACGCCGGCGTGGACACAGTGACCATCGACAATCTGTCGGCCGGCAGGCAGGCGACCAACTACCTCCTGGATCTTGGCCACCGTCATATCGGCTCCATCACCGGGCCCATGCAATTGACGACAGGCAGTGGGCGCCTGCAAGGCATGCTCGATGCGATGGCAGCGCGCGGGCTAACCCCGAAGGCCGGGCATGTCCGTTCCGGAGAGTTCCGCGAAGACACCGCCTATTCGGTCGCGCGCGACCTCCTGGGACAGCCGGATCGACCAACCGCCCTCTACGTGGCCAATGGCGTCATGGCCATCGGCGTCATGCGCGCCGTTGCTGATCTTGGACTGCGCTGCCCCGAGGACATATCGATCGCATCGACCGACACGGTCGCTGGAGCAGGCGGCTTAAAGCCCCGCCTCACCCGTACCGAGCATCCGGTTACCGACATGACAAATGAGGCATTGCGCATGCTGGTCGACCGGATCGAAGGCAAGGTCACCCTGCCTGCCCGCAACGTGGTTTTCCAGCCCGCGCTCGTGGTTGGAGAAAGTTGTTCGCCACTCAGATCATATTCGCTCGAAGGTAGCGAACCGCGCTGATGCAAAGAATGCAGATTGGAACAGATTGCCTGGGGGTTTGCGGTTTTGGCGTAAACGCCCGACTTTCCTCAAGGAAGACACCCGCCTCGAGGCCGACCTTGATGATCTTCTCTGGTCGACCGTCAACGTCTTCCACCGAGAGCCCACCGATCGGATCGAACGCGAGCTGGACGACAACGAGCAGGCACAGCGCCGTGGGCAACGCGAACAGGATGGCTCCGAGGGTAAAGGCGAACGAGCTAGAACGGCTGACGGGTGATGGCCAGACAATGATCGAACGACGCAACGCCTTCGAGCTGATGCGCGACCAAGCCGCCGAGCAACACGAGCGGCACACCCGCTCACCCTGGCGTCCGCGCAGCGGATCGATGGTCACCGCATCGAACGCTGCTTCAACAAACTCAAGCACTTCCGCCGCTTCGCAACCCGTTACGATCGACGCGCAGACTACTTCCTCGCCTTCGTCCACATAGCCGCAATCTGCTTGTGGTTACGATGAATGTGGATTCGTCCTAGACACCTGGGTTCGAAAAACTGACTTCGATGTTCAAACTGTCACGCTGTAAGCTGTCATCGGCGGCGCTCGGGATGCGGATATCGGGTGTAGATCGCCGAGGAAGCTGTCCTGACCGATGAGACGGCGTGCCGCGCGCGCTAAAATGTTAAAAAAGTATCAATCAGATGGACAAGCTGTGGTAGCGGCTGCCTCAATTCCCGCCTAAGCTTCAATAACAGCAGGCAAGCGGGAATACGCGGCCTGCGGGACAAGGCACTGCAACTGGTCGCAAGACCGGACCGGCGCCGGGAGGAACGAAGATGAATCCGGACTTGGAAGTCGTCCAGATCAGACGCGGGGAGTCGTTCAAGGCCTGGGCCCACGGCTACCCCTTCCACACCGTGCGCTGGCACTTCCATCCCGAGTACGAAATCCACCACGTCGTTGCCACCACGGGCCGCTATTTCGTCGGCGACTTCATCGGCGAATTCGAGCCGGGCAACCTCGTGCTCACCGGCCCCAATTTGCCGCACAATTGGGTGAGCGACGTGCCGGCCGGCGTTTGCGTGCCGCTGCGCGGCCGCGTCGTCCAGTTCTCGCAAGAATTTATCGCCGAGGCCACGACCGCACTTCCCGAACTTGCCGGCTGCACCGACATTTTGGAGCTCAGCCGCCGCGGTGCATTGTTTTCGGCTGCGACGGCAGAGCTTGCCGGACCGGCGCTGGCCGAACTGGTCGAGGCGCAAGGCGTGCGCCGCATCGCGCTGTTCATGACGCTGGTCGATATCCTCAGCCGCGCCGCCGATGTCCGGCCACTGACCAGCGCCAATTATCTGCCTGATCCCTCCGGCTTCATGTCGGCCGGCGTCAACGAGGCGCTCGCCTACATCAACGCCCATCTCACCGAGCCGTTCAGCGAAAGCGACCTTGCCGCCATTGCCGGCCGCAGCCCGAGCGCCTTTTCGCGCAGCTTCCGCCGCCACACCGGCATGGCGCTGGTCCAGTACGTCAACCGGCTGCGCATCAATCTCGCCTGCCAGTTGTTGATGAGCCAAGACCAGATGTCGATCACCGAGATCTGCTACGCCGCCGGCTACAACAACATCTCGAATTTCAACCGCCAGTTCTTGGTGCAGAAGGCCATGTCGCCTTCGCGCTTCCGGGCCTTGCTGGCGGAAAACATAAGCGCGGAGATTGCCGCCTAACAGGGAGGACCGGGAGGAGCCTAGATATTTGCAGAAGGAAGAAACGCGGGGTGCGTTGGAGGCGCCCCGTGCTGGAGATCGCTTGTCCTGAAATCCAGCAATATAGACCACTGATCCAAGCGGATAGGGCCGATGTTTCAGACAAAGAATCCTCTCAACTGTTCGACTTGCAGTCAAGTGCCTGGGCGTGGAAATGCGCGTCAGGCTATAGTGAAACCATTCCTTGAAACGGAGACATTCGAATGACCAGATTTGTTTGGAAATCGACCGGCGCAGCAGCGCTGGCACTCTGTCTGCTGAGCGGCACCGCGGCCTTTGCCGCGCCCGTCACTGACGCCACCGTTGCCTTCCTGATGCCTGACCAGGCCTCGACGCGTTACGAGCAGCACGACTATCCCGGCTTCGTCGCTGAGATGAAGAAGCTCTGCCCCGGCTGCAAGGTGCTCTACCAGAATGCCGACGCCGACGTCTCGCGCCAGCAGCAGCAGTTCAATTCGGTGATCTCGCAGGGTGCCAAGGCGATCGTGCTCGACCCGGTCGACTCGACCGCCGCCGCCTCGCTGGTCAAGCTGGCGCAGAGCCAGGGCGTCAAGGTCATCGCCTATGACCGACCGGTTCCCAGCACGCCGGCCGATTTCTACGTCTCCTTCAACAATGAGGGCATCGGCAAGGCCATCGCCGACTCCCTCGTCGCGCATTTGAAGGCGCTCAAGGTCGATCCCGCTAAGGGCGGCGTGCTGCAGATCAACGGTTCGCCCACCGACGCGGCCGCCGGCCTGATCAAGAAGGGCATTCATGAAGGGTTGGACAACAGCGGCTACAAGATCCTGGCCGAATACGACACGCCGGAATGGGCGCCGCCGAAGGCACAGCAGTGGGCGAGCGGCCAGATCACCCGCTTCGCCGGGCAGATCCTCGGCGTGGTCGCAGCCAATGACGGCACCGGTGGTGGCGCCATCGCGGCCTTCAAGGCAGCCGGCGTCGATCCGGTGCCGCCAATCACCGGCAACGATGCGACGATCGCGGCCTTGCAGCTGATCATCGCCGGCGACCAGTACAACACCATCTCCAAGCCGAGCGAGACCGTCGCGGCGGCCGCCGCTCAAGTTGCCGTGCAGCTTTTGTCGGGCGAGACGCCGAAAGCAGAAATGAAGCTATATGACACGCCATCACAGCTGTTCACGCCGGCCGTGGTGACGCAGGAAAACCTCAAGGCCGAGATCATTGACAAGAAGATCAACACGGCCGCCGAACTCTGCGTCGACCGCTACGTCGAAGGCTGCAAGAAGCTCGGCATCAAGTGATCGCACCGACCACGGTCACGAACCGACGATCAGCGCAGCAAAAAGTGGATATCGGGTTTCGGATTAGATCATGGTCAAACAAGAACACGTCCGGCCGCCATCGCGGCCGGACGCCGAAGACCACCCTTGAGCCGCCATCCGGAAAGGTTTGCCATCCATGACCGACACTCTCGAAGGACCGGTTTCGACCGGCGAGCTGGTGCTCAGCCTGAGCGGGATCTCGAAGCATTTCGGCGCGGTTTCGGCACTGACCGACGTCGATCTCGACGTGCATGCGGGCGAAGTCGTGGCGCTGGTCGGCGACAACGGCGCCGGCAAGTCGACGCTGGTCAAGATCCTTGCAGGCGTCCACCAGCCAAGCTCGGGAACGATCAATTTCCGCGGCAACCACGTCACCATGCCCGACCCGAGTGCCGCGCTGACGCTTGGCATCGCCACAGTCTTCCAGGACCTGGCGCTGTGCGAAAACCTCGACGTCGTCGCCAACATCTTCCTCGGCAAGGAACTCAATCCGATGCGGCTGGACGAAGTGGCGATGGAAATCCGCGCCTGGACGCTGCTCAACGAATTGTCGGCGCGCATTCCCAGCGTGCGCGAGGTGGTCGCCTCGCTGTCGGGTGGTCAGCGCCAGACCGTGGCGATTGCCCGCTCGCTGCTCTTGGAACCAAAAGTCATCCTGCTCGACGAGCCGACCGCCGCCCTTGGCGTTGCCCAGACGGCGGAGGTGCTGAACCTCATCGACCGGGTGCGCGAGCGCGGCCTCGGCGTGCTGATGATCAGCCACAATATGGAAGACGTGCGCGCCGTCGCCGACCGCATCGTCGTGCTGCGGCTCGGCCGCAACAACGGCGTCTTCGCTCCCGACGCCTCCAACCAGGAACTGGTCAGCGCCATCACTGGCGCTTCCAACAACGCGGTGTCGCGCCGCGCTGAACGGCGCCAGGCCCAATCCGAGCAGAAGCAGGAGCAACAGCCATGAGCGCCGAGATCAAGCAAGACGTACCTCCGGCGCTCGACCGCAGCGACGTGCGGGTGAAGCAAGCGACAGGCTTCAGTGGCACGATCCACACCTTTCTAGACCGCGTTCGGTCAGGCGACCTTGGATCGCTGCCGGTCGTCGTCGGGCTGGTCATCATCTGGACCGTTTTCGCCAGCATTAACCCCATTTTCCTTTCAAGCAGCAACCTCGTCAACCTGCTCTTCGACTGCTCGACGGTTGGTGTCATCGCGCTTGGCATCGTCTGCGTGCTGATGGTCGGCGAGATCGACCTCTCCGTCGGCTCGATCAGCGGCTTTGCCTCTGCCCTGGTCGGCACGCTGTGGGTCAACCAGGGCTGGCCGGTGGCGCTCGCCATCCTTGCCGCTGTCGCCTTCGGCGGGCTGATAGGCTCGCTCTACGCGCTGTTGTTCAACCGGCTTGGCATGCCGAGCTTCGTCTCGACGCTGGCCGGCCTGCTCGCGGTACTCGGCCTGCAGCTCTACATCCTCGGCTCCACCGGCTCTATCAATCTGCCCTACGGCTCGAACCTGGTGAATTTCGGCCAGCTTCTGGTCATGCCCAAATGGGTGTCCTTCGGACTAGCTGCTGTTCCCGGCATCGTCATGCTGATCACCGGCCTGCGCACCGTCAACCGCCGCCGCGCCGTCAATCTGTCGGCGCCCTCGGTTAGTGGCCTGCTCGTAAAGGTCGCGTCCTTGACGATCGTGCTCGAGCTGATCGTTGCCTACCTCAACCAGGCGCGCGGCATTCCGTGGATGTTCGGTCTGTTCGTCGGCCTCGTCGTGGCGATGAACTATGCGCTGACCCGCACCAAATGGGGCCGCTCGATGACCGCCGTCGGCGGCAATCGCGAGGCGGCGCGGCGCGCCGGCATCAAGGTGCGGCTGATCTATCTCAGCGCCTTTGCAATGTGCTCGATGTTCGCCGCCCTCGGCGGTGTGCTGTCGGCCGCCCGCCTTGCCTCGGCCAGCCAGCAGGCGGGCACCGGCGACGTCAACCTCAACGCCATCGCGGCGGCCGTTATCGGCGGCACCAGCCTGTTCGGCGGCCGCGGCAGTGCCTATTCGGCGCTGCTCGGCATCATCGTCATCCAGTCGATCGCCAGCGGGCTGACCTTGCTCGATCTGTCGTCGTCGCTTCGCTACATGATCACCGGCGCCGTTCTGGCGATCGCGGTCATCGTCGACTCCCTGGCGCGCCGCTCGCGGGTTTCCCACGGCCGGGCCTGAACCCCCGCAAGCATGCCGCGAAGATCGACAACCGATCTTCGCGGCCATGCCAGACAATCACACCCAACGAACAACGAGGACCAACATGGCTCAGGATTTAACAGGCAAGGTGGCGGCGATCACCGGCGCCGCATCAGGCATCGGCCTGGAATGTGCCAGGGCGCTGATCGCCGCCGGAGTACGGGTCGCGTTGGTCGACCGTGCCGAGGACAGGCTGAAAGAAGTTTGCGCGGAGCTTGGGCCGCAGGCGATCCCGGTGGTGGTCGATCTGATGAAGCCGTCCAGCGTCGCCACCATGATGCCGCAGATACTGGAGAAGGCCGGCCAGCTCGACATCTTCCATGCCAATGCCGGCGCCTATGTCGGCGGCGAGATCCTCGGCGGCGATCCGGATGCCTGGGACCGCATGCTGAACCTCAACATCAATTCGGTGTTCCGCTCCGTGCACGCCGTGCTGCCGCACATGGTCGGGCGCAAGACCGGCGACATCATCGTCACCAGCTCGATCGCCGGGCTCGTGCCCGTCGTCTGGGAGCCGATCTACACCGCGTCCAAACATGCCGTGCAGGCCTTCGTCCACACGGTCCGCCGCCAGGTCGCCAAGCATGGCCTGCGCGTCGGCGCCGTGGCGCCGGGACCCGTGGTGACTGCACTAATCAGCGACTGGCCAAAAGAGAAGCTCGACGAGGAGCTGGCGGCCGGCGGCCTGATGCAACCCGCCGAGGTCGCCGAAGCCGTGCTGTTCATGCTGACGCGCCCACGGAACATCACCATCCGCGATCTGGTGATCCTGCCGCAGAGCAATGATTTGTGAGGCAGTAGGGAATAGGCAGTAGGGAATAGGGAATAGGGGAGAGGCTCTTGCAACCGACCGTTCACGACTGACCATCTCCTACTGCCTACTGCCTACTGCCTACTGCCTATTCCCCACCTCGAGGTTCCCCCATGCCCTCCCACTTCCTCGGCATCGATGTCGGCACCGGCAGCGCCAGGGCAGGGGTGTTCGACAGTGACGGCACCATGCTGGCCTCGGCTAAGCGCGACATCGCCTTGTTCATCGAGCCCGGCGAAATCGCCGAGCAGTCGAGCGAGGACATCTGGCACGCGGTCTGCGCCAGCGTACGCGAGGCGGTTGCGAAGTCCGGCCTTGGTCCGTGCGACATTGCCGGCATCGGCTTCGACGCGACCTGCTCGCTGGTCGTCGTCGGGCAGGGCGGCGTGCCACTCGCCGTCGGCCGTTCGGGCAACAGTCAGCGCAACATCATCGTCTGGATGGACCATCGCGCCCGCGACCAGGCGCAACGCATCAATGCCGGCAAGCACGCCGTACTCGACTATGTCGGCGGCGCCATCTCGCCGGAGATGGAGACGCCCAAGCTTTTGTGGCTGAGCGAAAACATGCCCGAAAGTTTTGCCGCGGCCGAGCATTTCTTCGACCTGACCGACTATCTGACCTGGCGCTCGACCGGCAGCCTGGCGCGCTCGATCTGCACTGTCACCTGCAAATGGACCTATCTGGGCCATGAGCGGCGCTGGGACGAGGCGTATTTCCGCGCCATCGGCCTTGGCGCACTCGCCGAAGAAGGCTTTGCCCGGATCGGCACCGAGATCGTCGAGGGCGGCACCGCCCTTGCCGGCGGCTTGACTGGAGATGCAGCCGCCGATTTCGGCCTGCTGCCGGGAACGCCGGTCGCGGCCGGGCTGATCGATGCCCATGCCGGCGGTGTAGGCACTGTCGGTGGCAAGGGAGATGCCGGTACGTTGCAGTCGAGAATGGCTTATGTCTTCGGCACCTCGGCCTGCACAATGGCGAGCACCAGCGAGCCGGCCTTCGTGCCCGGCGTCTGGGGGCCCTATTTCTCCTCCATGGTGCCGGGCCTGTGGCTCAGCGAAGGCGGCCAATCGGCGGCGGGTGCTGCCATCGATCATCTCGTCAGCTTCCACCCGGCCACGGACGAAGCGGCATCCCATGCCAAGGCGCAAGGCGTCAGCCTTGCCGCATGGCTTGGCCAGCAGGCGGCAGAGCAGTCCGCCGATTTGTCCTCGGCGGCCCACCTTGCGGACGGGTTGCATGTCGTTCCCGAATTCCTCGGCAACCGCTCGCCCTTCGCCGACCCTGAAGCCAAGGGCCTGATCGCCGGGCTGGGCATGGACACTTCCCTCGACAGCCTGGTCGCGCTCTATGTCGCCGGCCTGTGCGGGCTTGGCTATGGCGTGCGCCAGATCGTGGCAGCGATGGCCGAGAAAAATTTGGCCATCGACACCATCGTCGTCAGCGGCGGCGCCGCACAGAGCGAACTGGTGCGCCAGCTTCTGGCAGACACGACAGGGCTGACGGTCGCCGGATCGACCTCTCCAGAACCGGTGTTGCTTGGCTCCGCCATGTTGGGCGCGGTGGCCGCCGGACACTACCCGGATCTGATATCGGCGATGACCGGAATGTCCACGATGGGCCAGATCTATCGTCCGGCAGGCGGATCGCCAGAAGCCCTGCACGACAGGCGGTTCGCCGCTTTCGAACTGCTGCAGAAGGCGGCAAGGGCGATCCGCGGTTGACCATCACGTCTGCATTAAATTGTGCCTTTGCACGACCCGGCGAACACGGGCACATCCCTGGGGACTAGTCGCGAGGTCAGACTTTGATTGCGGCAAGCATTCCAATGGGTTTTCCGCCAAATTGGCTGATCGCCGATCTCGAAGCCACAAAGTCTTCTTTATGGAATGGCTCGCCCCTTTCCCTCGGCGCATGATTGCGTCGTCGATGAGTCTGGCACGGAGTTGAGCCGATGAATGAGATCAAGGTTCTTGGTATAGATCTTGGAAAGGACGTTTGCAGCGTTGTCGGGCTGGACGAAGCCGGGAACGTGCTGTTGCGGCGCCGGATGCGTCGGGACAGCGTGGTGAAGCTGGCGGCGGGAATGCCGGCCTGCGTGATGGCGATGGAAGCCTGTTGCGGCGCCCATCATCTCGGCCGGCAGCTTCGTGAGCAGGGCCACGATGTACGGCTGATGTCTCCCGAATATGTTCGTCCCTACGTGAAAGCGCAGAAGAACGACGATCGGGATGCCGAGGCGATAGCGGAAGCCGCGACCCGCCCAACGATGCGCTTTGTCGATCTGAAGAGCGACGAGCAACTCGACATGCAGAGCCTGCACCGGGCTCGAGATCGGCTGGTTGGCGAGCGCACGACTCTGATCAACCAGCTTCGGGCGATTTTGCTCGAGCGGGGAATCATGATTGCCAAGGGGCGGCGCAAGCTTGAACTCCGACTGGAACAGCTTCTCGCCGGAGAGATGGCGATCGGCCGTCGGATCCGGGTTCTGATCGAGGACATGCGAGCCGAGTGGCGCGCCCTCGATGCCCGCATCGTCTCCTTCGACGCGGAGTTCGCGACCCTCGCTCGCACGGACGCATCAATGAAGCTGCTCTCGACGATCCCGGGGATCGGCCCATTGAATGCGACCGCGTTCGTAGCGTCGGTCGGAAAGGCCGAGACGTTTGGCCGGGGCCGTGACCTTGCGGCCTGGCTTCGACTCGTGCCTCGACAAATGACGACCGGAGGTAAGCCTAAGCTTCTGGGGATCAGCAAGCGCGGCAACGGCTATCTTCGTAGGATGCTGATCCATGGAGCACGAGCAGCGCTGGCGTCCCTTGCCAAAGGGAAGACGCTGTTGGGCGAATGGCTTCGAGGCCTGCTGTCGCGAACTCATATGAACACGGCTGTCGTCGCGCTAGCGGCGAAGATGGCCAGGATCATCTGGGCGGTGCTGAGAAGCGGGCGTCCGTTCCAGATGGCGGCGTTGCCGTCGGTCGAATAATCAGAGATCGGCCGGAAGGGAGACCTTCAGGCCGGCGTTGTCTGTGAGTGGACTGAAAAGATGGCCTGACAGTCGAACGGTGTGCCGACATCCTGACCAAAAAAATGGCGTTAGACGCCGACGTCTTTATGAGGATCGGTACGCGCGTAAGCTCCATCTTGGCCGGGGACGATCATTGCCCCGAGACCGGATACGTTGGCGCAGACTGAGATGCCGTCAAAAATCGCTTGCAGGCGGGGCGAGCCATACGTTTTTTGATCCAGCACGGTCAAGCTGCCCTCCGGCTACTCAATTGGCTGGAGCGGCCAGTTTGAGTATCTCAAGCGCACCAAGGCGCGCCTCATGATCGTGGTGCCCCTTACGCTGGCGCTCATCTTCCTACTGCTCTTCCTCAACTTCCGCAGGTTGACCGAGACGCTGATCGTGATGTTGTCGCTGCCATTCGCCCTGGTCGGCGGCATCTGGCTGATGTGGTGGCTGGGCTTCAACACCTCGGTCGCGGTCGCGGTCGGGTTCATCGCCTGCCGATGATTGGCGGCATGGTCTCGTCGACCATCCTGACGCTCGTTGTCATCCCGGCGGTCTACGCCCTGGTCAAGGGCTGGGGGCTGGCACGGAAGCTTCGGGCAGTCGACGAGTTTGAGATGTCGGTAAAGACAGCGGAGCTGGTGTTGTAGGGAAGTTTCGCATCCATAGAACGTGGTGGGCAGGTTCTGTTGCAAACTTTGCGGTAATTCGTATCTGCGATGAGAACGCTCCGATTTTTGGAGACCGTGTCATGTTCAAGGGCCGTCATTTCGACCGATCAGTGATCTTGCTGTTCGTTCAGTGGTATCGGGCTTATGGCTTGAGCTTGCGGGACCTGAAGGAAGGCGGAGCGCGGCACCAGCGTCGGCCATTCGACGGTCCATCGCTGGGTGGTTCACTTTTCTCCCTTACTGCTGACGCAGTTCAATCGCCGGAAGCGGTCGGTTGGCAGCAAATGGCATATGGATGACACCTACATCAAGGTTCGTGGCGAGTGGATGTACCTCTACCGCGCAATCGACAGCGTCGGCGATACCGTTTTCTGGTTCAGCCAACATCGTGATCTGCCGGCAGCAAAACGCTTTCTGCGCAAGGCTTTGCAGCGTCATGGCAGGCCGGACCGCATTGTCATCGACGGTAGCCAGACCAATCGGGAAGCGATTATCTCCTGCGATGCCGAGAGCCGCTTGAGGGATAGGTCGCGCCGAGCATTGAGGGCGATCCGTATCCGCAAGAGCCAATACTTGAACAACCGGATCGAGCAGGATCATCGGCGCATCAAGCGACGGGTGCGACCGATGCTGGGCTTCAAGGCGTTCGCGACCAGCCGTTACATTCGCCGGCATCGAGATGGTTCACATGATGCGCAAGCGGCAGGGCCGCTTCGCCTTCAACCCAGCCCCATCGCTCAAAGAGCAGTTCGAGGCAAACGCCGCCTGAATTGCGTCCAGCAGATAGCTGACTGTTGCCTTGCCGAATATCTGCGACGGAACCCAAAATACTCCCCGCGGAGTTAACCTGACATCACCGCCCATGACAGTAAATAGCGTTTTGTAACCCCAAGCACGCGCTATTCCGATGTAACGGCAAAAAATGACAAGCTCATTCAAGCTTCGAGAGATATCGCGCCCCGCGGCCGACTGCAACATGCAAGGACGTAGCCTTCGGCTTTCTCGTCGTCGGACAAGCCGCCCAGGTCGTCCATGTCCACGTGTCCCTGGGTCATTTTCACTTTGCAGCTTCCGCAGACGCCTTGCTGGCAAGAACTGTCGATCCAAATCCCAACGTTCAACGCCGCTTCCAGCAAGGTCTCGCCTGGGGCACAGGCCCCCTGTTTGCCAGACAGCGAAAAATACACCTCGCCGCCGAGACCATCCGTGTCCTCGACAACGATCTTCTCGCCGAAGCTCTCCTCGTGCAGGGCCGCGACGGATACCTCCTCGGCCATGGCCCTTGCGGCCTTCATGAAGCCCTCTGGACCGCACATGAAAATTTCACGCTCGGCGAGGTCAGGAACGAGCGTCCGCATTAACTCTGCCCCAATCTGGCCAGTCGTTCCGCCAAAGTCTTTCTGCTCGCTGTCGTCGCCCACGACCAGATGCACTTTGACGTTCCGGAAGCGTTTGGCGATGAACTCCAACTGCTCGCGGAAGATGATGTCTTTCGGCGACCTTGCGAAATAGACAAAGACGACATCCGTCCGATCGACGACATCGGTGATGTATTGCAGCATCGACATCACGGGGGTCACCCCCGATCCTCCGGAGAGAAAAAGCGGCTTGGCTGATGGAATGTCGAGATAGTTGAAATGGCCGCCGATATCGGCGATTTCGACCTCCATTCCTGGATGCAGGTTGTCGTTAAGCCAGTTGGACACCAGGCCTCCCGGAACCCGCTTGACGGTGATCTGGATATTATGCGGCCGGGTCGGCGTCGAACAGATCGAGTAGGCGCGTGGACATAGCTCGCCATCGATCCGGAACTTGAAGGTGACATACTGACCGGGCTTGAAATCGAAGCTACGGCTCTGGCTGTCTTCGAACACGAGGGTCTTGCTGTCGTGCGTCTCCTCCATCACGGCCTTGCACACGAGGGTGCATGGGCCGCCGCGATAGCATGGCTGGCGGTTGGCGGCAGACAGGGAATAGCGAAACGCAGTATCCATTAGCATCGCACGCATCTCCGATAGGTGCGACATGGATATCAAGTTCGGCGATCTGAATTGATCCGGTAAAAATTCGGTTTCAATCGATAAATTCGATCATCGATGGTCGATGACCTGTTTTAGTGACTTGAGCGCCCAAACAACAACCGGGTCTCGTCGGCGACGCATGTGCACAGCAGAAAAGACTGGTTGTGGTATCGTCGGTGCGTCCTGCACAATCCTTATACCGGAGACCTTGCTTTGCGCGCCCGCGAATGCGAACCGGGGAAGGTACAGCGTGCCCCCATGTCGCCCCAGGAGTTCAATGGCCAGGTCGTCGCTTCCGATCACCATGCTCGGGAACGCGAATTCCGGAAGCACCTCGTCCAGCGCACGTTCGAATGCACTGGTGTAGGCCACTTTGATATAGCGGCTGATCTCCACGTCCGCCAAAGCTTCGTGGTCCGTCGAGACCATGATGAACTCGGCCGCTCCAAGGTCGGCGATCTGGACGTCAGGCGTCAGTTGCGGCGCGAACATGATGCCGATGTCCGTCTCGCCCGAGAGGATGTCCCGCTGAATTTGGGACGAGAAATTGATCTCGACATGTAGATCGAGATCGCCCTCTTCGCTCCTGAGCTTGTCGATCCAGTCCATCAGGTATGCTCTGACAAGGCTGTACTGACACGAGATGTGGAGACGGCGTCTCCGCGCTGCGGCACCGCTCAGCACATCGCGGCGAGCATGTCCCCACATCGTGAGGAAAGACCGACAGTGTCCCTCGAAACGCCTCCCGGCAGGTGTTGGCTCGGCACCACCGCGCCCTCGTTCGAAGAGTCGTACTCCGAGCGTCTCCTCCAGTTGACGGATGCGGGCGCTGACTGTCGACTGCATGATGTTCATGCGCTCGGCTGTCCGCTTGAAATTCCCAGTTTCCATGACATCGAGGAACGTGAGCAGCAGAGGGATGTTCATCGGCTCTATCGCCTTTTCCGATCAATAATGGAAATAGACCGATATTTTCCGATTGATCTTAGGTCAATAGGTTGGACCTCATACCCACCTGCCGATCAATCGGCCCGGCGACGCATTGGAGAGCAAGATGTTCATCCTCGACACCGACTGCCATAATTACTGGTGCAGCGCCACCGTGCTTGAGCCCTATATGGAGGGGCTGTTCAAGGACATGTTCGTCCGTGGTGAAAAGACTGGACCGCGTGGAGCGTTTCCGCATGGTCATCGCCCCTGGTTCCACCCGGAAGGCTTTGCGCGTCACGACATCAACCCCGTCGAAGAAGATGACAACTATCTCATCATGAAGGAAAAGCACCTCGATAAGTACGATATCAATGTCGCGATCCTGACTAGTGACGAGCCAATCGAAGCTTCCACGCTTGCCAATCCCTACTACGCCAATGCGCTATGCAAGGCATACAATGACTACATGATCGACTACTGGCTCCCGAAGGACAGCCGATTCTGGGGATCGATAGTCGTCGCGCCACAAGACCCCAAGCTGGCGGCAGAGGAAATCCGCCGACTTGGTTCGCACCCCCGTGTCGTCCAGGTCCTGGTCAGCCACGGTGCGCAGCGGCCATATGGCGATCCCTTCTATCATCCCATCTTTGAGGCATGCGCCGAAATGGGCCTCCCATTCGCGATGCATCTCGGCGGCCAGGGTGGCCTGAATGCGAATCCGATTGGCGCTGGCCCCTCGACCTTTTTCTGGGAAACCCACGCGATCCTGCCGCAGTCGGCGATGACGCACATGGCATCGCTGATCGCACAGGGTGTCTTCGAAAGATGGCCGGACCTCAAGGTCGTTATCATTGAGTGTGGCGTGGCCTGGGTTCCGTCGGTGCTCTGGCGGCTGGACTCGAATTACCGGGCGCTTCGCAAGGAGACGCCGTGGCTCAAGCGACTGCCGTCGGAATACTTCAAATCCAACATCCGCATGTCCACGCAGCCGCTTGAACAGCCGCAGAACATCCAGCACCTGTGGGCAACGCTGGAGGCCATGGACGGTGAGAACACCCTGCTCTTCGCTTCCGACTACCCGCACTGGGACTATGACGACGTGACCAAGCTCCATATTCCGCCCGCCTGGCGCGAAAAGGTGCTCGGCCTCAATGCGCTCGACGCCTACAGGCGCATCCCTCACCCGACTGCGATGGCTGCAGAATAAGGAGAGCAGGCATGACAACGAAGCAATATGCCTGCAAGGCACTGGACGTTCCGTCGGATGCAGCCAAGATCGTGGTTCTCGGTAAGCTTTCCATCGGCCTTTTCAAGCTGAATGACGGATACCACGCCCTGTTGAACGTCTGTCCGCATAGGGGCGCCGCGCTTTGCGAGGGACCTGTGTGCGGAACCACCCGCCAAACCGACAAGACGGAATTCGTCTATGAGCGTGCCGGGGAGGTGGTCCGTTGCGCATGGCATGGATGGGAATTCGATATACGAACCGGAGAGTTCCTGGTCGATCCCAAGGTCCGCACGCGGTGTTTCGAAGTCTCCGTTGAGGGCGACGACATATATATACACGTCTGACGTAGGTAGCGCCGCCACTGCTGCGTAGACGAAACCGTAGTGGCGCTCTCTGTCGTGCGAGCCTATCCGTCGTCAGAGTTTTTGAGACAGATGGCGAGCTGATTTAGCGCAGGCTCTGGCGCATCTGGGTTGTCATTTTAGGCCGCTGCGCGCCCATGGCGATCGTCGAGGATCTTCAGAAGGTCGCGCCGTTCGGAGGCGTTGAAAACAGACAGGCCCCAGTCATCGAGGACGAGGAGCTGAACGCGCCCGAGCGTCTTGAGCAGCCGGGCATAGCGTCCATCGCCACGTGCGAGGGCGAGCGCCTCGAAGAGACGCGGGACTCGATGATGGAGGACCGATCGATTGTCGCGGCAGGCTTTGTAGCCAAGCGCGCAGGCAAGGCAACTCTTGCCAGGCCGGTTGCCCTGTAACGAGCAAGTTCTCGTTGCGGTCGATCCAGTCGCCGGCGCCGCGCCTGGCGCAGACGGCGCGGTCGATGCCGCGCAGCGTGCGCAAATCAACATCTTCCACGCATGCGTTTTGGCGCAGCGCGGCGAACTTGAGGCGCGTCGTGAGACGTTTGGTGTCGCGCTCGGCCGCCTCGCGATCGACAAGAAACCCGATGCGCTCCTCGAACGACAGGGCATCGAGATCCGGCGATCATCGCTGTTCCTCGAAGGGCTTTGGCCATTCCGGTCAAGCCGAGCGTGATCAGCCGTTCATGGGTGGGATGCGTGAGCATTGAGATTTCCTTGGGTTCAGTGGAAATAGCCCTGACTGCGGATGTTGCCGTGGTGCAGAGGTTGGTGGTCGGGCGCCTCATTGAGGAAAGCGCGATCAAGGCCGTTCTTGAGGATCGAACGGATCGAGGTGACGGAGCGCGCCTTGATGAGGATGCCGCGCTGGCAGGCTGGATCGACGCGGGCGGCGTCGTAGCTCCTGGCCAGCGACAGAATGCCGAGGCAGGTGCGAAAGCTTTGCTCGGGATGGGGCCAGTCAGCGATGACAGCCTGAAAGAAGGCGGCGGTGGAGGGATCGATCCTCTCGCCGGCCGCGATCATTCCTCCCCGCGTCCACTTGCCGTAGCGGCGATGCGAGCTCGGCATGTGATCGGCAACCGTCGTGTGGCCGCGCCGGTTGGGCGCACGGGCGTGGCTGGCGATCCTCTGACCATGTGGAAGATCGACCGTCTTGTCGGCGATGCGCACATCGACGAGTTCGCGGATGAGGCGGTAAGGGCTAATACCAGTGCCCGTCGATCTCGACATGATAGTCAGGCGCGACGCGGCAACTCTTCCAGCGCGCAAAGACATGGCTGGTCCGGCAGTTCTCCCAGCTTGAGCTTGTCGATCTCGGCGAAGAGTTCGGCCCTGCTGGAGCCGAAGCCGCGCATCTTGCGGTCGTTGAGTTCGACGACGAGTCCACCGATGCCGACGTTCAGCTCCGCAAGGGAAAAGTACCGGTGATTGCGCAAGCGCGCCAATATCCAGCGTTGCGCGATCTGGACGGCGACCTCAACTTTCGCCTTGTCCTTCGGGCGTCTCGGCCGCGCCGCGAGGATCGGCCGTAATGGCTCACCATCTCGGCGTAGGTTCGGTTGAGCCCGGGATCGTAGCGATCGGGATTGGTGACGGCAGCCTTGAGATTATCGCAGACCACGAACTTTGGCACGCCGCCCAGAAAGATGAAAAGCCTCCGCAACCGACGCCAGCGGCTGGCGTCCACAGCGACACAGTAGCAATCACCGTAAATTATTGACCGACGAACCTTATTGACCAACTGAACAAGGAGGTCACATGCGCTCTATGCTAGCTATAGCTAGCAAGCATCGGCGCTGCGACATAGGCTGCAACGATATCGGCGGTCAGGCCGATCAGTTCGGCTTTGGAGTCGGCGGTTTCTTCGGTCGTGGCATAGCCCTGGAACTTGTTGGTTGCGATGGAGCCACCAGCATCGTGAATCTCGCTACAGGAAGAACGATCTCCTGCATACCTTGAAACGGGATGGTGTGGAACCTCGACGGTGCGTGGCATCTGGCGCTTGGATGGCGTTGCTTCCAATCGCGCGAAGTAGCTGCCGGAGCCAACACCAATCCCCGCTCTTTCGGCTTAATTCCCTTGTTCCGGCCTTGACCTTTTCGATCAACGCCTTGAGGGGCTATGAGACGGTTCGTCTTCGAAAGCACGGAAGTCTCGCTCCGCGCCAAATAAAATATTTATTTCAATGGCTTAGTTAAGTTCCATAAGATAGATTACGCGACTTTCATCACTGGAAGTTAATATTTCTTGGTTATTCAAAGTATGCATGGCGCCTGATCCAAGTCTTATCAACAGTCAATGAGAGGCAACCGGGGGGTTCTTCAGCAGTAACGCCTAATCGATGGCTATGGGTTCGACAGATCTATGCTCCTTAAGATCACCTCATCATCTGATGTAACTGGGCGGGAATACCGTGAACTCTTCCGAACCGCCGGGGCCGGAGTCTCAAGCCAGACCATATCGGCCTTCGCTCGCCTCACCTCTCGGCGCAACTCATTTGTGCGGCATGCAATAGACACCCTCGGATTCCATCAGTACCGCGCCACCCTTCAACTCGCTCAGTGCGCCAACCCACGCTTGCGAATAAGTGCGGCTGGCATCCACGGCCGTCAGCCAAAGAACGCGATTGTCGGCCAGTTCAACTTTAACTTCCTGCTGCAAAGGGCTCCCCTGCACGGTCTGTTGATAGTGGCGTTTGATCCTGACATTGCTGGCCGGGAACTCAGCTTCGTTGCTGCCGTAGTTCAGCACAAATCCACTGTGGTCCTCAGCCACTGAGCAACTGCCATCACGCTCACACACGATTTTGGCGGCGGTCTTGCAGTCCCATTTCAGTGAAGCGGGCCACATAGGATTGTCCACACTTGATCGCGGCTTGTCGCTCTGGCCAGCGGCCGTCAACACTGCGGCTGCGTTCATAATCACAGTGGACAGGAGAAGCACCTTGAACACCACAAACCTCCTGATTGGCTCTCCAAACCTCGTCGTGGGTGATCGCCTAGCTTACGGCATGTTGAGATTGAACCAGCTTTTCTGGCGCACGCCCTTCGCGTCATCATACTGGATGAACCAAGGCTTTCCGCGCATCGGTCGAGAGATGGTGTAGTAGGTGGGGCCATTACCAAGGGAATGCCGTCGATCGTTCCCCGCGGTCTGGATTGTTGCCGTAACCCCCTTACCGTCGATTTCGATTTGGACCTGTCGTGATCCGTCTCCACGATTCCCGCCGAGGGCGCCGTTTTTGACAACGACGGGCAACGAGAGCCTACCGGCTGCAATACGGCAGATGTTCGGTTCTTGACCTGAGCCCGGCCGATCGGATTCGGAATTGCCAACTGTTTGCCAGCCAGACGGACAATCCTCATACTTCTCAAATCTCGCTGCGCTGGAGTTGGCTTGCGGACAGGTCGGCCAATTAAAACCCGGGGCTTCCATCGCCGCAATCAACTTGTAAACTGGCGGGTGGCACGAGGGGGTGCCTTGCCAGTCGCCGGAAAGACATAGGAGGACCTGACAGCCCCATTCCGACGCTTTTGATTGGGATGGAAGAGCTGCGGCGCCCGCGATGGCGACGGCACCCCCCAGCAGGTATTTGAGTATGGTCATAGCCTTTCCTCGCTGCAGATTTTGACAGTTTACTATGGATGATCCGCGCGAAAAAGGACAGATCGAAAAGGCAGGTTTGTGCGACTACATCGATTTATGAAACGAGACGATGGAGGCGTGGTCGACAACCCGTTGCGCGCCAACATTGCACTGACGCTTGAGCGGGAGCGAGCCAGACGCGGCCTATCCCATATGCACATGGCCGAACTGTTTCGGACCCCCGAGGGCGAAAAACTGGCCTATCGAACCTACATTCAGACTGTGCGTCAGAAAAATAATGTCACATTGACGACGCTGCAGATCATGGCAAACGGCTTGGAAGTGTCTGTTGCAGGACTGCTCGTCGGCGGTAAGAAAGTTCCGGAATGGGCGCATCGGTTGGACGACAATGCGATCCGCAAGCGGCTGGCGCACATCATCGATTTTGAGCGACAACGACGTACTTTGCACCGCTATGAGATGGCCACACTCATCGGCGTGGCGGAGGCGACATTCACGAAACTGGAACGTGCGAGCGGCAACGTCAGCGTGGACACGATTGCCGCGATCGCCAAGGCGTTGAAACTTGATCCAGCAGCCTTCCTGTTTTCCGAAAAAATCCCGCCAGCAGTTGATCTACCATAGCGGTCGGGCATCTTTATCACCGGCGAAAGAGGCCCAAGGTGATCTGAATGCGGGTAAACAGGTGCAAATGCGTTGCCCGGCAGCTTCCGCAAGACAGGTATCGCGCGTACTGGTTGGAACGATTTGATCACTGACGGACGGCTGACCGACGCCGATTGTTGA
Organism: Mesorhizobium sp. INR15; assembly: GCF_015500075.1. Lineage (NCBI taxonomy): Bacteria > Pseudomonadati > Pseudomonadota > Alphaproteobacteria > Hyphomicrobiales > Phyllobacteriaceae > Mesorhizobium > Mesorhizobium sp. INR15. The sequence continues at coordinate 247,193 of NZ_CP045497.1, forward strand.
CCCGCCTGAGCGCAACTGCTCGAGAACCCGGGAGTCTACTATTGATGATAATGCAAATTTGCATTATCTAGGCGTATCGATGAATTGGAGCTGTACGATGACGACATTGACGGTGACGGCACGCGGACAGGTGACCTTCCGCAAGGACGTTCTGCAGCATCTGGGAATCAGACCGGGCGAGAAGATCGAACTTGATCTGCTCCCCGACGGCCGGGCGGAATTGAAGGCGGCGCGGGCGAAGGGATCATTCAGGGAGCTCTACGGTTTTCTCAAGGGCAAGACGAATGGCCGCGTGTTGAGCATTGAAGAGATCAACGAGGCAATTGCGGAAGCGGGCACTGCAGCGGGATCGAGCAAGGAATGAAAGTCACGGCCGACACCAACGTTCTACTGCGTGCCTATGTTGCCGACGATGAACGACAAGCGGAAGCAGCCGTCGATCTCCTGGCGAAGGCTGACATCGTGGCCGTTAGCCTTCAGGCCTTGTGCGAGTTTGCATGGGTTTTGGCCCGACAATATCAAACCGCACGCTTAGATATAGCGGCGGCAATCAGGGCCTTGTCGAACACTGCGAATGTCGTCGTCAACCGTCCAGCTGTCGAGGCAGGGCTTGCAGTGCTTGAGGCCGGCGGTGATTTTGCGGACGGCGTGATTGCCTTCGACGGCGAGTGGCTGGGCGGCGAGACATTCGTTTCCTTCGACCGCAAGGCCGTTAAACTTCTGTCTGCGCAAGGACATGCCGTTCGACTTCTTTCGTAGCCGTCTTTATGAGTGTCGCATGACCGCGATTGTCGGTTGCGCAGCGACCAAAGTTAACCATTGCGCGCCGATGGTGGCGCGCCGCCATCGGGCTGCGCAAGCCGAACACCGGGGCCGCCGCCGTTGTCTGAAAGGAACTCTATCCCTGCGTGCGTTAGGGCATAGACGATCTTTGTGACAGTCTCAGTCCGGCCGCCCAGTGGTCCATCCTCAGCTTCAAGGCGCGCGATCGTTGGTTCCGAAACGCGAGAATGCGTCGCCAAGTCACCTTGGGACCACCCGAGCAACGCTCTGGCGGCCTTCACCTGCCGTGTTGTAACGGTTGGATTGCGATTTGATAGATTTTCTATTGACATCCGCACCAATCGAACTGATATTTTTTCTATCAATCGTCTGTATGCTGGACCTTGCCTCGTATTGGGCCGAGCACGCAGAGCAGCTGACCAGGATGCAGGAACATCCTGGCCAGCCTAACCACAACCCAGGCTATAGGGAGCTCGGATCATGGGTGATTCCGACAATACACGAGTTCGTCCTTCGGTCACGCGCAGGATGTTGTTGGCGGGTGCAGGAGCGGCCGCGGCGGCGGTGCAATTTCAGCAAGGCGCGTCGGCGGACGGCGAGCTCGCAGGCAACACTGCCTTCGATCCAGCACTGGCGCTGTGGCAAGAATGGCAGTCCGCGTACACACGCACCGTCGCGCTCTGCCGCAAGCAGCAGCATCTTGAGAGCAGGCTGGTCGACGCCATCGGCTTCCCGAAAGCGGAAGTCGAACTGCCCGACGAAAATGTAACCGTCACCGTCTCCTGGCCGGGTGATATCGAAGACCTGTTCGGGGACAACCCAAGCTTTGCGGACCTGCGCGCTCGGGCGGAGGCGGATTTAGCTGCCCACCAGGCGCGTTGGGATGCGGAGGACCGGCGCATCGGCTATTCCGCCGCCAAGCGGGAGGAACTTGCTGCCGCCGACCAAGAGCAAGATCTGGTTGAGTCCCTGATGGCAGCGCCTGCTACGACACTCGCCGGCGTGGCCGCCAAGCTCGATGCAGTCCTGCGCGAGGGTGAAAGCGCCGAAGACTGCACAGAGTTCCCATGGCCTCAGCTGCGTACCGCGCTCGGCGATCTGACGCGCATGGGCCAAGCGCTGCAGCGGGCGTTCATGCCAGGCAGCGACCAAGCTGAGCCATACCCGCGAAATCGCCGAGAGGACGTCGACAAGTCGGTGATGATGTACCAGCGCACAGATCGGGTGATATGAAAAGCCCATCGATGGCAACGCCGGTTCAGCTTGTCGCCGCGCGCGAAGCAAGAGCCAGCTCCCGCAGACCGCGCAATTCGGCTCTAGATCGAGGCGAACTAACACCTATCCGCCCCACGAGTGTTCATTTGTTCGCCCATACTTGCGAAACGATTGCCAAAAACAGGCTGCGGCGGAGGCCACCGGAATTCTGACCACTACGGTTGTACCGACGCCGGGAGCGCTGTTGATGGTGAGCTTTCCTCTTAGCGTCGAAACCATCTGCGAACATGCGGTCAGGCCAAGCCCAGTATGGCTCCCGGCTCGCGTTGTAAAGAACGGGTTGGTTGCTTTTGCAGCGATCGCGGGCGGCATCCCTAAGCCCTTGTCGACCACTTCAAGCACTAGATAGGCGCGCGGGAGGAACGGGTGTCGCTTGACTGTCGCGGAGACAAAAACCCGGGCGTTTTTGACGCCCGACGAAGCTACCAGACCGTTCTCGATCAGCTCGTTCACCACCAACCCGAACGGCGCCGAGGGCACGGGGTGCAAATTCGCTTTGGAACCGATCCGGATTTGAACCAAACCGCCGCGCTCTCGCACTATATCTTCTAGCAGTCGGCCGAGCGGCACACTGTTTGAATCTTGTGGCGCATAGGCGATTTGGAGCACACTGTTGGTGATCGATTCCAGTTCGCTCGCGGCATTGCGCGCAGCCTCAAGCATTTCGCTGCTTGGCTGCGTATCTGGCTTCGAATGCTCAAGGAACAGCCGCAGGGCTGTAACACGCGATCGGGTCGTATGCGCAAAGAGCGACGTGAACGAGCGCATATGCTGGTCGCGGCGGTTGGCCAGAGCATAGCGCTGATGGATAACCAGATAGAAGGTGGCACCGAGGCCAAGCGCGATGGCGAAGATGAACCAGTTGCGTGAGGCGGCAATGTCGATGCTGGCGGTCTGCTGCAAGGTGGCGCTGTGATCAACGGTGGGGCTCGAGATCTCGCAAATTGACTGTTCCAGCTTGGCCATGTCGGCAATGGCTTCAGCGTAGTTTTTGCGCGCCGATACAAGGGGGGCGATCTTCTGTTCGAGGGTCAGGCGAATCCCACCCAGGAGCTCGGGGGCATGATCGGGAAAAAAGCAGTTCAGATAGGGGAAGTTTTCCAGCTGCGCGACATTGACGCTCACCAGCGCCATTTGCCGATCGATGTCGGCATCAAGTTCGCCGGTCTGGTCGGCAATGCGAAGATAGCCATACACCCGTATAAGGCGCTCGCAAATCTGTGCCGCGCGCCACTGAATCTCGAAAGTCTGATTGAGGAAATCCGTCTCCTGACGGTAGCGATCCGATTGGATGAATGTCCACGCACTCAGCCCTAGCGCTGCAGCCATACCGAGATACGGCAGAACAGTGAGCAAACGCCCGTTGAAGAACTTCATTGCGTGGCTCGCAGGATGACTGGGAAAAACACCCAGATCGAATTTCTTGCGGGAACGTATGAAGCGGGCAACTGGTCGAAGGGCCAAACAATGAAGATGGGGCCTTTCTCTACCATACTGATCGGGCGGAAATCCTGGCCCGGGGGGCAAAGCGAGCCGGCCTTGTCGTTCTCGTTGCAACGACGCTCGACCGCCAGAATCGGATTATAGGACCGGATTTCGTCCATTCGAATGTCGGAAACGAAGTTGTCATAGGCGACAACTTTGACCTCCTGTGCGGCGGTGGTTCCAGCCTTGGCAAGCACGTTTGCAAGCAGCGGCCCACGATATTCAATTTTTTCGCCCTCGCTTGTCCAGGGTGTACGCGTGTCATAGGTCTGTCGCGGAAACTCTGCCCGCAGCTGCTTCACCGAAAAGACCGCTTTGGTCTTGCCGCTGGCGTCTTGAAAGGACACTTCGTTCGGATCGAGCGGAATTTCCTCGGCGGCGCTGGCGAGCGGGAGGGCCACGGCAAATATGACGGCGCGAGCATTAGGCAACATCTTCCACATCCTCGTATTCGTGCGGCCGCGATCGCGTAACGGGGTGACGGTGCTCGATTTCACGCATTCATAAGTAACGGATTTGCCGGTGTTTGCTTTAGGAAGTCTGCCTGTCAAACCCACGATTCTCGTCGGCAATTAGGCAACAGTCTTGATCCGCGCGTCGTCGCAAAGCACAGGCCCGCTTATCCGATAGATCTGGCGAGTCGTAGCAAGAGCAGCGGGAGAGATGTCTACCATGATCCCGACAATCGACGTGCCGTCGCTTTCCGTCGATAGACCAAGCCGCTTCGGTTGCCACCCGATCGAGGCAAAACGCTCGAACCAGTAATCTTCGCAGACGATAGTTAAATTGCTGATCTGACGTTGAAGGCATAGCTCCAAGAGGCCGCAATAAATGATACCCGCAGCCTGACAGGACCGGCCTGGTTCGCGCAAATGACGCGCGACGAAAAAGCGAGTCCATTCAAAAATGTCCTGGCCGCGTTGTACGCGACCGCTGACCAGCTGCGGGAAAACTTCGCTCATCAAATGCGGTTTGAGACTTGGAACCAGCCTGGAGCCGGCTACGACCTGACCGGCGGCGGAAATGCCGAGAAGATGAGTCGCGTCCGGCGTATCGAATGCGTCGATCTCCCGGCCGTCGGGGCGCTGCAGCGCTTGCCAGCCACGCTCGCCGACATAGATCTGATGGCGCAACTGGAAGTACTGATCGAGCTGCTCTCGATAAGCCGCACCGTTTGCGGCATCGACGACGTGAACCTTGAACATCCTGGGGTCCTCATGGATGAGGATAAGGAGCATGCGCCTCCCGCGGGCGCCATACTCTGATCTGACGATTGTTCAAAGCTGGATTTCGTGCCTGCGAAACGCCTCGACGATTGCCTGCACTATGTTGGCGGTATCGAGCTTCTGTCTCACATTGCGCAGATGCGTTTTGACCGTGCTCTCCGAAATACAGAGGATCCTCGAGACTTCCCAGGCCGTCTTCCCTTCTGCGGCCCATTGCAGAATTTCACATTCGCGCTTGGAGAGCGCCTGCTTCGGTGCTTTGCGCAAACCGCCGACGAGCCGATGCGCGGCCGAATAGGCATGACGGGCAAGGGCGTGAACAGTGCAGCGTGCCGATGGCCGCAGGTCAAGCTCGCTGCCTGCAAGCGTTACGGCAGCGCTTTCACCAAACGGGCATTGGATCGGTATGCAGATTCCTTCTCGTAGCCCAAACTCCGCAGCCTCGTCCATCACGCGCCGTGCGTTTGCATCGGTTCGAGCTCGGGAAACATCGCTCCAGAGGAATGGTGCGATCGCGGTCCGACACAAGGCAGCGCATGGATCGTGACGATAATAGCTTGCGGCCATATAGTGGTCGTACCAATCGGCAGGCCAACCATTGACAAGGACATGTTCATCGAGCGCGCCGGTACTTGGGTTTGGCAAATCGGTGATGAGACAAGCTACGTAGCCAAATGTCTGGACCCGCGCCCGTAACTGCCGAACGATTTCGTTGATGCTGGTAGCGCCGTCCATACGCGCCGTGGCTTCAAAGATCTCAACGATATCGTGCTGCAGCACGGACTGAATCGTCTTCGCCATTTCGAGATCGTCCGGACATGTTGAGTTGGCAAAGAGATACGTGACTTCAGCTCAATCGCAACCCGTGTCGCTGCTTTTGATTACTATAGTAGGTGGCACTATAAAGCGCGGTCTGGCTGCCTCACCCAATGAGGCTGAGGTCAGTTTTTGCACGCAATCTGAGGTTGCTGCGACAAGCGACATGCTTGTCGCAGGAGCAACTTGCCGATCTTGCGGGGCTTGACCGCAACTATGTCGGCAAGCTCGAGCGCGAAGAGAACTCGCCGACCGTGGACACCATGGAGGTTCTGGCGCTGGCGCTTCAAGTTGATGTCGAAATCCTGATCCGGCGCAGCATCCCACGGCGCCCTTGAGCGTCGTCGGAAGGCTAGAAGAGGTCAGGAAGCCGGTTTACGTTTCTCAGTCGCCGTACCAGCCGCCGCCTTGTCGCGAGCTGTGGTCTCCTTCACCGGTCGATGGATGAGGTCTTCGACGCTTGCGCCTAGAGCGCTGGCGATCTTTTCAAGTGAGAGGATGGTGGGGTTGCGGCGCCCCGCTTCAAGACCGCTCAGATACGAGCGCGTGAACCCCGAACGGAACGAAAGCTCCTCCTGGGACAGGGTTTGTTCCCGCCGAATCCTCTGCACGTTGAGGCCAACAACCACACGTAGGTCCATGGCACGATGGTCGCCACGGCGTACACTTTAGGACGACACATTATAGTGCACATTCGTCGTTGACAGCGCCGAGCTTTGCTGCTTTGTTTGTCACAAATCGGAACGCTATTCCTATATAAGGAACATTCTTTTTGGCAGGCAATCTTTCGTTGGAGCGCGGCCTCGCTGTACTGGACCTGCTAAAGGATACGGATGAGCCGATTGGCGTGCGGGACCTTGCCCGCCGTCTCGACCAGAGCGCGGCTGCAGTGCAGCGCACCCTCAACACACTCGCCGAGTATGGCTATGTCGAGCAGATTGCGGAGACGCGGCGCTACCGGCTTGGCCATTCTGTTCTGGCGTTGGCGCGGTATATTTTGCGTAAGGACCGCCTCGTTGGCTTGGCCGAGACAGAACTCCAGGCTTTGGCTGCCGAAGGGTGCATCAATGCTTTCCTCGCCGTGAGGCGCGGCGATCGGGGCCTCTATCTCCTGACCGTACAGAGCAAAAGCCCGGTCGTCATCCGATCCTCTCCGGGCGAGACCTTCCCCTTGCACTCCACGGCGCTTGGCAAGGCCCTGTTGATGGAATTGAGCGCCGAGGCCGTCATCAGAGTTTTGGGGCAAGGTCCGCTCGAGCGGCTGACGCCAAGAACCGTCACCGAGACCAGCAAGCTCGTGGTCCAGATCAATGCTTCCGAAGGTGTCGGTTACACCACTTCGATTGACGAGAATTTTGCAGGGCTGATTGCGGTCGGGGCGCCAGTTCGCGACGCGTCGGGCACAATTGTTGCCGGAATAAGCGTGGCCTATCCCCGCTCGGTCGGACCGCACGTCGAAATCGCCGAGGTTGGCGAGACGGTCATGGCGGCCGCGACAAGAATTTCTGCTGGCCTTGGCCATCGAGGCCTCATGAGCCATCAGACCAAGGATTCCAGCCATGCTGCTTAACGAACCAAGGCTACGGCAACGCATGGCTGACGCCGGGCTGGATGCAGTCGTAGCGACGGCGCCAGAAAATGTTACTTACATGAGCGGATTCTGGGCTCTCCCCCAGTGGATTCGCCGTGGCCCTCAAGCCTATGTGGTGTGGCCTGCCTCCGACCGGGGTACGCCAGAAATCATCACCAGCACGAGTACGCTCGATCTCGTTGCCGACCAAGATGTGGGTACCGCTAGGGTTCGCCGCTTTGGGGAGTTCCATGCGGAACTTGGACCTGATGCTGTTGACGACGCTGTGGGCCAAGAACATCTCCGGCTTCGCAGATTGCAGCCTCACGGCGATGCCGTCGCTGCCCTTGTGGCGGGTTTGCAAGAGGCGCAGCTTGGAAATGGTCGTATCGGTATCGACGAGACCGGGCTTGCGAGCGGAAATCTAGAGGTATTGGCGGCACGTTTGCCAAACGTCAAAATCACGCCAGCGGCGGCGCTTCTGCGCGAGGTTCGAGCGGTCAAGACGCAAGACGAGATAAATCGGCTCAGACAGGTCGCTCGCATTGCAGAACGTTCGATCAGAGCCGCATTAGGCGTTGCCAAGGAGGGCGCGTCTGAACTTGATCTCGCACGCGCATTTCATGTCCAGACCATCGAAGATGGGGCTTTTCCGGTCCTGGGATGCATCGGCTTTGGCGAGCGCAGCGCGCTCATGAATGTCCAGCCGTCTGATCGCAAGTTGCGCATCGGTGAGATCATCCGCTTCGATGTCGGTGGTCGATTTCGCCATTACCGCGCCGATGTCGCCCGCATCGCAACATTGGGCGAGCCGCCTCCGGAAGCCCGGCGCCTTCACCAGGCGTTGCTGCGCGGTGTCCAGCGCGCCTGCGAGATCATCCGACCGGGCATCGCGGCGTCACACGTTTTTGGCGAAGTCATGCGCGTCGTTCAGCGAGAAGGAATTCCGCATTACAGGCGCGACCACGTTGGCCATGGCATCGGCCTTGATGGGTATGATGCGCCGACGCTATCGCCGAGCAGCAGCGAGGTTCTCGAAGAGGGAATGGTGCTGTGCGTGGAGACGCCCTACTACGAAATCGGCCGATGGGGACTGCAGGTCGAGGATATGCTTGTCGTTCGAGCTGGCGGGGTCGAGCGTTTGATGGAAACAGACGGCGAATTCATCGTGGTACCGCTATGAGCCACGCCACCGGATTCTCATGCATTCGATGCGGCAATGTCTTTCCTCTCGATCTGCAGATTGACTCCCGAGGATGCCCCAATTGTGTTGCTGTGGCGCCTGCCAACCTGAAAATGGTCTACAATTATCAGAAGCTCGCACCTGATCATCAGATACAGCAAACCGCACTGCCTTCACTGTGGCGTTACGCGGACATGCTTCCTTGCGCGTCCAGCCAAGCGATATCCCTGGGCGAAGGTCTGACGCCACTATTGCCTGCGACGGCAATGGGCAGCGCTCTTGGCGTCCCCAATCTTCTCATCAAGGACGAAGGTCGAAATCCGACCTGGTCGCACAAGGATCGGTTCTCGACCGTCGCGGTATCGATGGCGCGTTTAACCGGAGCGCGCGTGATTGCCACCGCCTCCTCGGGAAATGCCGGCGCCTCACTTGCCGCTTACGCCGCACGAGCAGGTCTGCGATGCGTCGTCGTCACATTCGCGGGCACCGCCGGTGCGATGCTGGCGCAGATCAAGAAATACGGGGCCAAGGTTGTCCCAATGGCGGACAAATCCCAACGCTGGCCCTTGCTGGCGGCAGGCGTTGAGCGCTTTGGATGGTTTGCCACCTCGCCGTTTCAGGCACCTGTCGTTGGCAGTCATCCCGCCGGAATAGAGGGCTATAAGACACTTGCATATGAGATCTTCGAGCAAATGCACGGCTCGATGCCTGATTGGTGCGTTTTGCCGGTCTGCTACGGCGATGCCCTTGCGGGGCTGTTCCAAGGTTTCACCGACCTTCTTGAGCAGGGGAAGATTGACCGAATTCCTCGCCTTGCCGCCGCCGAGATCTACGGCTCCTTGTCTGAAGCGCTCGCCAGCAAGACAGACTTGATTGCGGAAGCTCCGGCCGAATTCGAAACGCTGGCAGTGTCGATGGGAACCACGCGAAGTGCCTTCCAGGCGTTGCGAGCGCTTCGTCTTTCGGGCGGCACCGCCGTGCGCGTCGGCAACCCCGGACTCATTGCGCTGCAGCAGCAACTGGCGGCCAGTGAGGGTATCTTTGCCGAACTTGCTTCGGTCACGCCGCTCGCAGCGATTGAAATTCTAAGGCGGCAGGGAGTCATAGGTGCTTCGGATCGCGTGGTCGCGATTGTCACAGCAAGTGGCCTGAAGGATCTCGATCGGTCAACAGCGTCGGAAGATCGGCAGGCCGTGTTTGAAACTGCCGGACAAGCCTGGGAGCATTTGCTTCAAGACGAGGACACTAGTCGGTCGCGATACGGAACCGCCTGAGGACATTGTAGCCGAACGACCTTACGGCAGCCATGGGCATGCCGGATCAGCGTCCATTTGGTGCGCCTGGCGTGTCAACCGCAGCGTCAGCCGCAAGGTCGCGGCCAACATTTGCATGAACACAGTCAATACAAACAGGGAGAAGGTCCGTGATGTCGAGGTTTGTCATCCCCTACATAGCCGCAATAGCGATCCTTGTAGCCTCAACGGCTGTCGCAAAGGAGACCATTACGGTCGGAATTACCCCAACCGGCGTGCCGTTTACTTTCGTTGATGCCGCAACCCAAAAGCCCACCGGCGCCATGGTAGATCTTGCCACGGCCATAGCAGTCGATATCGGGGCGGATGTCGAATTTCAGATCAACGCCTTTCCGGCCCTGATCCCCGCACTGACAACCGGCAAGATCAACCTCATCTCCGCCAGCATGTTCGTTACCGCCAAACGCCAGGAAATTATCGATTTCAGTATTCCGGTTTACACCTACGGTGAAGCGATGTTCGTCGCCGCCGGGGACAGCAACGACTATACGATCGATCAGCTCCAGGGCGAGAATGTCGGCGCGCAGATGGGTTCGACCTTTGCCGACGCACTGCAGGCGTCAGGCGTGTTCGGCCAGGTCAGGCTTTATGACTCAATAGCCGACATGATGCGTGACGTCGTTCTGGGGCGCATCAAGGCCGGCTTTGGCGATAGGCCCATCGTCGCGTACCAGATTTCGAAAAATCCCAAGCTTGGTGTTCGTCTTGTCGGTGGGTATCGACCACTGCACGAGGGCGAGGTTGCCTTGGCGGTGGCCAAGAACAATTCGCGGCTTCTGAACCAGGTGAACGCTTCGATAGCCAAGTTTGAGAAGAACGGCGAATTGGCGAAAATCCTATCCAAATATGGACTGTGAGGCGGTGCATCGGTCCAGCAATACGATAGCTAGCTGGTCGATTTGGATCGAGCTGATCTGGCAGGTGATGTATTCGGAAAGGCAGCCCCCATGAGCACATTCGTTACAAACGCAGCGGAATATCTGCCAATTCTGCTCCACGGCGTTTGGCTGACAGTGCTGACCACGACGCTTGCTTTATGCTTGGCAACAGCGCTGGGGCTGGTGTGGGCGATCATGAGAACGTCAGGCATCCGCTCTCTGTGCCTGCCGGCGCGCTTTATCGTTGAATTCGTGCGCGGCATCCCGCTGTTGGTCGTGTTGTTTTATATTTACTTCGTTGCACCCGACATTGGCATCAACCTGACCGCGCTCCAGGCGGGTGTGCTCGGTCTGGGTCTCGCCCATTCCTGCTACCTAGGCGAAACGTTCCGGGCCGGAATCGAGGCGGTCGACAAGGGACAGATTGAAGCTGCCAAATCGATCGGCATGCGGCGCCCTTTGATGATGCGTCGTGTCGTGCTGCCACAGGCACTACGGATCGTGCTGCCACCCTACGCCAACAACATGGTGATGCTTCTGAAGGATTCTTCGCTCGTCTCGGTGATCTCGGTGCAGGAATTGACGATGCAAGGAAAGATGCTGGCATCGTCGACCTTCGACAATATGACCGTTTTTACCCTCGTCGCCGCCCTCTATCTTTGCCTGACGATTCCTTTGAATTTCCTGATGCGGCGCGTTGAGATCCATTTGGAGCAGGCAGGATGATTACGTTTGACAACGTGCATAAATCGTTCGGGTGTCACGAAGTTCTCAAGGGTATCGACGCGGAAATTGCCAAAGGCCAGGTCGTGTGCCTGATAGGTCCTTCGGGATCGGGCAAGTCGACGCTCCTGCGCTGTGTCAACGGGCTGGAGGGCTATCAGCGCGGTCGCATCAGCATCGATGGCGTCGTTGTCGACGCCGCCTCGCCGCATCTTCATTCGATCCGCACCCGTGTATCGATGGTCTTTCAGAGGTTTAACCTCTTTCCGCATCGAACGGCCCTGGAGAACGTCATGGAGGGCCCTGTTTATGTGTTGAAAGAGGACAAGCAGGACGTCCGTGAGCGGGCCATGGCGCTTCTCAGTCGTGTGGGCCTCGCCGAAAAGACGAATTCATATCCCTCGTCGCTATCGGGTGGCCAACAGCAGCGGGTGGCCATCGCACGTGCCCTGGCAATGCGGCCGCAAGCCATTCTCTTCGATGAGCCTACTTCCGCGCTCGATCCGGAGATGGTTGGCGAGGTGCTGCAGGTCATGCGTGTCCTGGCGGACGACGACATGACCATGCTCGTGGTCACGCACGAAATCCAGTTTGCGCGCGAAGTGTCCGACACAGTGCTCTTCCTCGATGGCGGCCGCATCGTCGAGCAGGGTCCGGCCAGGGAACTGCTTCGCGAGCCGAAGCATGACCGCACTCGTGATTTTCTGCGGCGCGTGACGCATCCCATGTGAAACCCAAGACAGGCTGGCGCTTTGAAGACGATGGGGCTGCCGCGGCTTCCCAACAATCACCACCACCGAATTACTGATCTCTCAGCACCGCTTGCAGCGTTCGCCGGTTCCACGAAAATCGGGTCCACGCGGTTTCCGCGGCGGGTCTGATTTGATCGATGTGGGTCGGCTCAAGCGGCAGTGCCAAAGGCCAGCCCTCCAATGTCGCGAGCCAATCCTCATTGTACACCGTGTCGGCATGGCGATGCCCGTCATCAGGCATGATCGCGATGGTGGCGGCATCGGGGTTTTTCCGTGCGAACCAATCAGCGACCAAAGCGGCGGCTCCGCTCGTTGGCCCCATGAAGACGCCATGCGTCCGAAACAGATCATGAGACTTTGCATAGGCAGGCAAGGCCCCCACCCAGTGGACCTCATCGATCATATCGTGCCTCACATTCTCCGGCAGAACGCTGTTGCCCAAACCGCGCAGCATGCGCCGCCCGACAGGCTGGCCGAAGAGGATGCTCCTGTGGGTATCGACCGCGACGATCCGGAGCTCGGGAAAGAGTTCCCGGAGAAAGCCACCGGTGCCGCACAGGGATCCCCCCGTGCCTACACAGCCGACCAGGCAATCGATCCTGCCGAACGAACGCACGATCAGGTCCGCAAGGCGCGCATAGGCAAGCCGGTTCTCAGGGCTGTCGTACTGTCGTGGCCAATAGATATCGGCCTGTTGCGAGAGCATCTGGTGAAGATGTTCGAGGCGGCCACGCTGATTGCCGTCTCCCTTGGGATCGGCGATTGCCACCACCTTCGCGCCCAGCTGCTGCAGACGCCGCGTGAGCCTGACGTCGATCAGGCTTGAGGCCGTGACAAGCGTGAGATCATAGCCACGGGCAGCAGCCAGCATCGCAATAGCGAGGCCGAAAGTCCCGGATGTCGTTTCGACGATATGGCCGCCTGGCGTAAGGCGGCCGGTGGCTTCCGCGCGATCAACCATGAACCGCGCCGGCATCAACTTCATCAGCGAGAAACATGCCGCGTTCAGATTAGGCGCCAGCCTGGCGAACAGCGGAGTTTCGAAGGCGCGCAGGTAATCCCCATTCTGCATCATTGGCGGAGCGCGCCTTCCGCGTTGAGCGAAAACACCTGGACGTCAGCAAAGCCTGCATCCATCGCCGTCTTCGCGATTTCGCCGGCACGGGAGATCGCCTTGGGTGCGTTCGCGTCAAGGAGGATGCCGATCAAAGTGCCGCTGTGGGCGACCTGAACGCCGCAGGCGCCGAACCATTGAGACAAGGCAAGCACCGTGTCGAAATGGGCCTTCGGCAAATGTCTCTGGCTTATGCATGCGCTCACCGTCGCGACCCGACCAAGCAATATCGGATCCTGCAGCCGGACAGAACGACAGGCCAAACCGCGAAGGGTCCGAAACGTCTCGATTTCCTCGCTGTCATAGCGGGCTCGCCGCATCGCCAGAGTATCCACGGGCTGATCGTTGGCGCCACGGAATCCCACCGCGAAAAGAGGCGGGAATTCGCCGCCGAAATATTCGATTGGACGGCCCTCCCGATGGGCAAAGAGGATCGCCTGATCCTGGTAGGCTATGGCATCGCTGGCGCCTTCAGCCGCAACCGCCAACCGGCCAACCGTTGACTGACGGAGTATGGTTCCTGCTGAAGCGGCGACAGCGCGGATCGTGGCTGTCACGTCGGCGGTGGAAGAGCCGTACCCGTGTCCGATCAAGATCGCGCTCTCGATTGTGAGATCACCGCCTTTTCCGCCTAGCCCCAAGTGGCCAAGCGTCAGTTCTGCGGCTCGCGCGGCCTTTGTCCGGTTCTCGGGGCGCGTTCGAATACCCCTCTCCTCTCGCGGCCAGAAAGTGACCGTCGATTCTTGCGAGGATAGAGGAAGCGTGATGAGGCCCCTGTGGAGACGCCCCTCCCCGTCCTCAAAGACGCCTTGCAAAAGCTCGCCGTGATGGGCGCTGGCCCGAGCTGTGCCCACGGAAAGTGGTTGATGCTCACGGCTCTCTGTAACCGGGAAACCGTTCCTGACGACTGGTTTGGCTTTGCCCTTGTCGAGCTTTGACATTGCGACATCTCCTTCGCTGGAGGCATCGTCGAACAATGCTTGGAATTGGGTGCGTTCGTCTGTCGCCAATTCTAGGTATTTTACGTTGCGCGGGAGCGGGCGGCAGGCGGCGGTCGCGCGCCTTGACCGCCCTGAAGATCCACTTCATGTCCTTAGGCTCATAGCTCTGGCTTTGAAGCGCTCGCCAGATAATCGGCGAAACCACCTGTGGTGCGACAGGAACCTTGATTCCATTGATGACCATGGCTCGATTGGCTCACAGCCCCTGCGGGATCCGATGGCCTTGCCGCAAGAGCTTGGCGCGAGCCTGCTTGTAGTATTTCTCGGCAGAGCCGGGCGCAACGGCGAGGCGATCGGCCATGAGAGAAAAGATCTCCTTTCGTTTCGTGCCGGGTGCGCGCTGCGCCATCATGTCGATTGCTTGCTGCTCGCGCGGTGTAAGGCCTGAAAATCGGTAATCGGGCTTGGTCATGACAGCGCGGGACAGGCGCAAGGAAAATCCCTTGCAGGAAATATCGTCCAGCACGTCGCTGAATACGCCGGGCGCAAGGCCCGTTTTGCCGAGATAAGCGGCGGCGCCGATTCGCCGGAAACCATCTGCCTCGCAACGGTTGTCGGAGCCGGTGACGACAACATGGATTGCCCTGGGTGAAGCTTCGATGATCCTATCGACAACAGCGATGCGATCGCCTTGTGAGGTGGGATCAAAGCCGGGCAAGCCAGGGTCGATGACGACGAGATCGAAATGATTGTTTTGAAGCTCGGTAGTGGCGATCGTCAGCGTTTCCGCGCCAAGGACGACGCATTTTTCGAAGCTTGCTTGCACTTCATTCATCAGAGCCAGACGCATAAGCGTCTGGTCTTCGACCACCAGGGCACGAAACATCGGAAGCCAATCCTTCTACGCAGCCGCCCCAGCCAAGTATTTCAGAATTGGTCACTACAATCTAGGGATGTGAGCATCCCTAGATTTCGTCGCCTTCACTGGTATTTGTATATGAACGATATACGCCAGGGAGCAAGACGATGGCTAGTCGATTGGTTTGTAGCACCGGAGTGATGGAAGCAACTGACGGCGTCGCGAAACTGATTGCGGAACATCGTCAGAGCATCGCCGAGCTTGAATGTCTCGGCAAGCGAGCGATGGAGGCCGAGGGCACGGACGCGATCTTGCTGGGTCAAAGGCTGGACGCGGTCATGGCGGAAGAGGCCGCGGTGCGAAGGCGTGCTGCCATTGCTCCAGTAGCCACCATCGCGGAAATGAAAATGAAGGCTGCTTACTTTCAACGGCTGACGGCTCATGACTGGTGCGAGGTTGATGTCGAGGATTTTCGCGCGTTGCTCGGTTCTTTCGCGAAACTGCAGTCCTAGGAGCCTGTCCGAGTAGTCGCTGTTCAATTTGGCACGAGTCTGATTCTAATTGCGACCATGAGCAAGCATTTTCGCGCGTGGAAGATTGATCAGCCGCAGTTGTTGCCGCCGAGCGTGCAGGATTTTGTGCCGAGGGACCACCTGTCACGGTTCATCGTGGATCTGGTGCGGGAGAGCCTCGATTTGAGCGAGATTACCAGCAGCTATAGGAGTGCGCTTGGCCAGCCGCCGTTCGATCCGCGGCTGATGGTTGCGCTGCTGCTCAACGGCTATGCGAGCGGCCTCTATTCCTCCCGGCGCATCGCCAAGGCGTGCGTCGAGCGCGCCGACTTCATGATGATCGCGGCGCTGGATGCGCCGGATTTCCGTACCATTTCCGAGTTCCGCAAGCGGCACCTCAAACAGCTGGCCGGGCTGTTCGTGCAGGTGTTGAAGCTGGCCGAGAAGGCCGGGCTGGTGCGGCTCGGGCATGTCGCGCTCGACGGCACCAAGATCAAGGCGAACGCGTCCAAACACAAGGCGATGAGCTATCAGCACATGAAGAAGCGCCAAGCCGAGTTGCAGGCGGAGGTCGATCGCTGGCTGGCCGCCGCTGAGGCGGCGGATGCCGAAGAGGACAATCTGCACGGCAACAAACGAGGTGACGAACTGCCCGGCTGGGTCGCCGACAAACAGAGGCGGATCGCCAGGATCGCCCAGGCCAAGGCTGAACTGGAGGCCGAGGCGAAGGCCGCGGCCGACGAGGAGCGCCGCATCGAGGCCGAGAAGCAGAAGAGCCGCGAGGCCGAGGGCCGCAAGAAGACCGGCAAGCCCGCGGCTGCGCCATCCGACGAGCCCGCCGCGAAGGCCCAGCGCAACTTCACCGATCCTGAAAGCCGCATTCTCAAAACCAAGGATGGTTTCATCCAGGGCTATAACGCGCAGGCGGCCGTCGACGGCAAAGCGCAGATCATCGTTGCACACGGGTTGACGCCGAGCACGAGCGACCAGGGCCAGTTGGTGCCGCTGGTCGATGGCATCCAAGCCAATCTCGGCCGCAAACCGGAGCAAGCGTCCGCCGACAGCGGCTATCTGAGCGAAGTCAACCTCGCCAGCCTCGACCAACGCGGGATCGATGGCTACATCGCCACCGGACGCGCCAAACACCCCACCGCCGACAACGGCAAGGTTGGCGGACCGTTGACACAGGCAATGAGAAAAAAGATCGCCGACGGCGGCTTCGAGACCCCCTACCGACTGCGAAAGCAGATCGTGGAGGCGGTGTTCGGACAGATCAAGCAGGCACGCGGCTTCCGCCAGTTCCTGTTGCGGGGACTGGCAAACGTGCGCGCCGAATGGGCGATTATCTGCACCGCCCACAACCTCGTGAAGCTGGGAAGCCTCCTCAGGGCCTCCTGACTAGGCTATCGTCACCCGAGAGCCTGTCGCAATCAGACTATCTTAATGAAATGAACCCGACCGGAACGCTAACTGGACGGGCTCCTAGCACTACTTTGGCACTTTAGGTTCGACGGCGTCGGCGAGGAGTTTCTCACAGTGGGGGCATCGCCTGGGTGGCGGCCGTGCGAAGAGGTCGAGGATGGCTTGCCTGATGGCCGGCATGCTCGGTTGTGGCGGCGGTCCTCCGACTCTTTTTTTTCCGGCCCGCTGCTTTGAGGCGGCGGGCTTGGAGGAAGGCGTAGGCGATCATGGTCATCAGGGCGTGTCGGTGTAACCCGGTCCAGGATCTGCCTTCGAAGTGGTCGAGGCCGAGTTCCTCCTTGAGCTGCTGATGCGCCTGCTCACAGACCCATCTGGCTTTGATCGTGGCAGCGAGCATCTTGAGGCTCGCATCGGCCGGCAGGTTCGACACATAGTATTTTTGCTCGCCAGTCGACCGGCGCTCGCCGACGAGCCAGACCTCGTCGCCCGGCATGCACTGCATACGATTATCGAGCATGCGGTGCTTATGGCCATCCGCAACGCGGACACGGCGGGCCGCGAAGAGACATGTCAGCCGACCCTTGGTGCCTCGCCGCCAGCTGACCCTTTGCCATTTCCCTGCGGCCAACAACGCTTCAGCACAGACCGGGGGCTGATCAGGGATGTGGTATTTGCGGGGCTTTCCAGTCTTCGCGACGGGGAAAATCAGGGCAACGTCGGCGGGATAGACGTTCTGGCGTCGCGACAGACCCACCGCCCACAGCAGACCGCGCTTGCTCAAAGCCTGTCGGAAAGGCCCACTGGAGCCGTACCCTGAATCGGCAAGCACACAGCCGAAACGCGCACCGGAGGCGATGACGCGGTCGATCTCCTCGATCGCAATCTCCGGCTTTGTCAGAGCCGTCTGTCTATCCTTCGGCACATGGGCCCGCGCCATGCGCTCAGGATCATCCGTCCAGCTCTCGGGCAGGAATAGCCGCAGGCCCACCATCACCGGCACCTCGCGCGAGGCCAGCGTTACCGAGACCAGCGATTGACAATTGGCCGTCTTCCCAAGCGACGAGGCATATTGTGGCGCGACGCCAACCGAGTGACGTCCCTTCTTGGGCAACGCCGTGTCATCGATGACAAGAAAGCCAGCCTCATCGCCAACCAGGCCATCTGCCTCCTTCAGCAGGGCAGCCTCGAGTGGAGCACTGTCCCAAACTCCGGCAGCGACGAAATGATGAAGCTGATCGTAGCCGACCTCGCCAGTGCGCGCCGCCATCGGCTGAACGCTCTTGCGATCTCCTGGACCAATCAACCCAGCGATATAGGCCGGACACATCCGTGCCCTCGTCTTGTGCCGTAGCGCCGCGATAAACGGCCCGAGCCAGCGATCCAGATCGGCTTGCCAGTCCACCTCCATTGATCGGCCCTCCATAAGCCGACCTCCCATGAATCACGCAAACCCCCTCTTGGGAATCACAAAAACTCACCCGTTGCTAAAAAATGCCAAAGTAGTGCTAGGGTCCGGACTCATAACCAATAGCTGACGGTCGCTGCGATGCAGATTGCGGCGAGGAAGTTGACGGCAAGGCGGTCGTATCGTGTAGCGATCCTGCGGAAGTCCTTGAGGCGGCAGAACATGCGTTCGATGGCATTTCGGTCGCGGTAGAGTACGGGCGAGAAGCAGTTTTTCCAGCGCCGGTTGGCCTTTGGTGGAATGTTCGGCATCGTGCCGCGGGCCTCGATCTGGCGGCGGATCGCATCGGAATCATAACCCTTGTCGGCATGTAGGATGCGGGTGTCCGGCAGATGTTTCAGAAGCTCGCCTCCCGCCGTGCAATCAGCGACCTGGCCGCCGGTGAGCATGAAGGCAATCGGGCGACAATAGCGGTCGGTCAGGGCATGGATTTTGGTCGTGCGGCCGCCCCGCGAGCGCCCGATGGCCTGATTTTGCTCCCCCCTTTACCGCCCGAAGCTGAGCGATGCGCCTTCACGGCGGAAGAGTCTATCAGAACCTGCTCGGGCGGACCGCCGGCACTGGCAAGCGCGTGAAAGAGATCGCTCCACACGCCTTTGGCGGCCCAGCGGACATACCGATTGTAGAGCGTTTTGCGCGGCCCGTAGTCCGGCGGCGCATCGACCCAGCGCCCGCCAGACTTCAGCACATGAACAATGCCGCTGATCACGCGCCGGTCGTCGACCCGTTCCTTGCCGCGCGTGTCGGTCGGCAAATGAGGTTCAATGCGGCGAAACTGCTCTTCTGTCAGCCAGAAATGGTCCCGATTCATCACGTCTCCCTTTCAGAATCCGTGAATCACAAACCACAAGCGATGCCAACACCTTTATGGGTCCGGGCCCTAGGAGAAGAGCGCTGAAATCCATGAAGCCACGGTATTCCAGGCCGCATAGATTCCGGCCGGCACCAAGATGATCGCCATGAACGCAGCGGCTCCGCCAATAGCGCCGTCACCCCGTCCTTCCACGGGATAGTAATATCTGTCCGCTTCATCGTCGTGTTTCATTGTTGTCTCCCCGACCCTTGGTGCAGCAGCAGTTGCACAGGATGCTGAAACGTTGTGTCCCACAGACCTATGCGTTTCATCTTAGCGGTGATTTCCGCGACCAGGTAGTTCTCATTGACGGCTTTGCCATTTGCTGTCGTTGCGGCAAACGCATATCCGGTCGCTATGAGCGCGGTGCCAACGTCGATTGTTTCGCCATTCAGCTGCGCGCCGCACACGACAAACACTGCCCTGTCGAGGGCGTAGCCGATTGGCTGGCATGTGACCGCGGCGCTATCAAACAGCGCAGCAAGGTGCGCCAGCGAGGTATTCCCGCAATCGATTTTGTTCCCATTCGGCTCTTCGGCTGACGTGCCTCGAAGACATGCCTGGACGCCATAGAGGCGGAAAAGGTGATCTCCGTCACGCCAGGTATCTCCGGTCAGCAGTTGAGCCGATTTCGATACCGCAAAGGGCGTTGGTACCGGAGAATCGGTGGCATCCTGCGCCTGTGCCGAGGCGCACACAGTAAATGCCGCCAGGACTGCAAAGCTCGCCTGTTTCATTCCTGGAACTGTCCACCGAGCTCGGCGGAATGCTCCAGATCAGGGCGCAGCGACTTGCCATCCTTGTTGCGTCCGATTGCGGCCATGCCGAAAAACACCATCTCGTCATCGTCGTAGGCGACGCTATACGGGTCGTTGGCGTTGCCCGCACCCACGAGAGAGAAACACGACACGGCGTCGGGTTCGCCCATCGTGCTTTGCAATACAAGCGTTTTGCAAAGCACGACAGATGCACGTTCGTTGTAGATTGCCTCTTCATAGTCCTGCGTGGCCTTCGTGCAATCCCACTGCTGCGTCTTGTAGGTAATTATGGGTTTTGGGCAGGCCGCAAGGCCACGCAGTCGATACGCCACGCCGTTGATGATGCGCTCGGTCGCCGATGGCACCTTAACCGGCGCGATGAGGGTCGCCGCGTCGCGCCGAATGAGCGCGCCTTTTGCATCGTAGCGCTCATAGACGAACAGCTTCTCGCCCGGCTTCGCAAACTGCAGCAGGTAGTGTTCCGACGGCTGCGTGAAGGCGCCCGGGGCATCGGTGCCGGCAGCATAAGCCACGGCGCCTTGGAGCAGCAAAACCGTGCAAAGGGCCGTCTGTTTCATCGAAATCCGTCCTTGCGGTGCATAAGTTGTTGACACTTTACTAGGGCTGCGTGTAGCCATAGTAAAGTGTTAAATTTTGGCGACAGTATGAACACTCTATTCGCTCTCCTGCTCACCCTCTTTGGCGCGACAATGCCGATGGCAGCGCACGGCCGGGACCTGGCATCAGATCGCGTAGCAGTCGCCTTTGCAACGCCGGCGCAAGCCCTTGCGGCAGTCGGGGCGCCAGCGCCGGGAGCGTGTAAGACCGTAAATCGTGCTCAGGTCTCCCAACTTGTGCGTTCAATCGCGCAAGAGGAAGGGTTCGACGCCGATCTGGCCGAGGCGATTGCATGGGCCGAAAGCGATCTCGGCGGCAGTCAGGGTCCCTCGAAGGCCGGAGCCCTGGGGATCATGCAGCTGATGCTGGGCACGGCGGCCGATCTCGGCGTGAGCGACCGTTGCGATACCGAGGCAAATGTCCGGGCTGGTATCCGCTATCTGAAGTCACTCTATGACGAGTTCCAGGACCCGCTGCTGATGCTAGCGGCTTACAACGCAGGGCCCAACAACGTCTACAAGGCGCGGGGCATTCCGGTAAATCCGGAGACGGCAGAATACATCGCGAAAATACTGAACCGCTGGAAGTTCGGCGGTGTCGTGAAGAAATCCGCCCTGACCAAATCCGAAATGCTCGCGGCCGTTCCGCCAGCAAGCGAGGACGCTTGGCAGGATGGTCATGTCATGGATTTCGGCAAGTAAAAAGGATGAGAAGGGTGAACTGTAGGAAAGCTGGCAAATTTGCTCTGAAACTGGCCTTGGCGTCGGCGGTCGGAATGGCCCTCGCGCCGGCCACTGCATATGCACAGTCGGCGGCCCCAGTCGAAAACGTGCTGCAGTGGTTCGTCGGCGTTCTGCAGGGCAGCATAGCGCGCTCATTCGCCATCATCGCGGTCTGTTTTCTCGGCTTCCTCGCTATGACGGGCCGGCTGGCGTGGATGATGGCTTTCTCCATCATCATCGGCATCGCACTGATCTTCGGCGCCGCCCAGTTGGTGGATGCGGTTCGCGCGACTGCGGGAGGTAGCTGACGCATGGACGACGAAGAAGTCTATGTCGAGCCGGTCAGCCTGCCACTAACACGCCCGCCGATGAAGTGGGGGGTGCGATATGAAGTTTTTGCACTGAACGGCATCCTTGCGGTGATCGGCTTTATCGCCACGAGCAGCTTCATGCTCGGCCTTGGCGTTTTCGGCGTGGTGCATCTGGTCAGCGCATATCTGTGCCAGCGGGACCCCTACATGTTTCATATTTTCGAACGGCGCGTCTCCAAACGCGGGGCGGTGGCTAACCTCAGTTTTTGGGGCGCGAGGAGCTATTCGCCATGAGCCTCAATGCCGACTTGAAATTTGGCCGTGAGCGCCGGCGTGAAAAGCCCGCGGCGATGCACATCCCCTACCTTCGCCATGTCGATGACAATTTGGTCGTCACGAAGAGCGGCTTTCTTGTCGGCGTCATCCAGCTCAGTGGCCTGCCCTTCCAGACGATGGACCAGGCCGAGCTGAACAGCCGCATGTTCAACCGCAACACGACGTTCCGCAATCTCTCGACCTCTCGCTTTGCCGTCTACACGACAATCATCCGTCGCCACGTCACGCCGGAGATCGAAGGCGACTTTGACAATGCTTTCGTGGCCGAGCTCGACGCCCGCTACATGGATGAGCTTGGGGCGAAAAACCTGTTCGTCAACGAGGCGTATCTGACGGTCATACGGCGACCGATGGTCGGCCGCGTTGGCTGGGTGGACAAGGCGCTGAACGCGTTCCGCATCAGTACCGCGGGCGAAGAAACCCGCGAAGAGGCCGCCGCCGAACTGCATGACGTTCTCGACGGCGTCGTCAAGGATTTCACGGCTTATGGTGCGCGTCTTCTCGGTGTCGTGAAGCGCCGCGACAGCTTCTTTTCCGAGCCCTCGGAATTCTTGGCGAAGATCCTTGCCGGCGGCGTCGACGTGGAAATGCCTTTGCCGCGCATGAGCCTTGGCGATGTGCTGGCGACACGACAGCTGTTTTTCGGCAAATCCGCGCTGGAACTTCGCGGGCCGGACGCAGGCAAGCTCGGCGCCATGGTGTCGATCAAGGAATACCCACCGTTCACCGCTCCGGGCTCATTGGACGGTCTCTTGCGCCTGCCACACGAGTTTGTCCTGACGCAGAGTTTCGCGATCGAGGACCGTGTAACGGCCATGCGCAGGATCAACACCATCGCTAACCAGGTTGAGGGTTCCGACGAGGCGGGGACGACGGTCGAGGAGTCCGTCCACGACGGCGCCGACAAGCTGGCCGGCGGCGAAGTCGTCTTCGGCCAACATCACATGAGCGTCATGGCCTTGGCACCGGACATGACCGGGCTCAACCGTGCGCTATCCGACATCACGGCTGAGCTTTCGCGCATGTCGATCGTGCCGGTTCGCGAGACACTGAACACGGAACTGGCCTTCTGGGGGCAATTGCCGGGAAATTTCAGCTACATCGCGCGACGTGCGTTGATCTCGTCGCTTAACTTCGCCGGCCTTTTCTCCGGACACAATTTCCCGTCCGGCCAACGCGAGAGACTGCATTGGAAACGCCCTATCGCTTTGCTCGAAACGACCAGCCAGACCGCCTACTATTTCAATTTCCACGTTCACGATGTCGGGCACTTCACGGTGTTCGGCCCGACCGGCTCGGGAAAGACCGTGGTGCTGTCGTTCCTGATGGCGCAGGCCATGCGCATCATGCCGCGGCCGCGATGTGTCTATTTCGACTACATGCGCGGCGCTGAAATTTTCGTTCGGGCGCTCGGCGGTCGCTACGAGGTGATGGAGCCTTCCCAGCCGACCGGGTTCGCGCCATTGCAGCTTGATGACACGGCAGAAAACCGTTCGTTCCTGGAAGATCTGCTTATCTACATTCTGACGCCGGAAGGCGGTGCGCTGGACGTGGCGGAGATGCGCGTCATCAACGCCGCCGTCGACATGATCTACAAGATCCCGCGCGAACAGCGGACCTTCGACCTGCTGCCCGAAGTGCTGCGGGGTTCGCTGATGCCAGGCATGAACGATCTGGCGGCGCGGATACAACCCTGGCTCGACCCGAAGGACAAGGGCTGGCTTTTCAACAATCCTGTCGATCTGGTCGATTTCTCGAAACCCGTCGTCGGCTTCGACATGACCAAGATCCTGGGCGACCGAAAGCTGCGCTCGGCGGCCTTGCTCTACATCTTCCATCGTCTCGAAGACGTCATCGACGGCTCGCCGATCATGCTCTTCCTCGATGAGGGCTGGAAGCTGCTGGACGACGAGGTTTTCGCCGCCTTCATCAACGAAAAGCTGAAAACCATTCGTCGCCGGAATGGCGTGGTCGGCTTTGGGACGCAGACAGCGGAAGACGTCGTCAATTCCTCCATCTCGTCGTCGCTGATCGAGCAAACGAAGACCAACATTTTCTTTCCCAACCCGAAGGCCAGCAAGGACTCCTACATCGAGCGATTCTCGCTGACGGCGAAGGAATTCGAGTTCGTGCGCCGGACCGCGAAGGAAACACGCACCTTCCTCGTCAAGCACGACAGCGACTCGATCGTAGCGAAGCTCGATTTGTCGGCGATGCCCGATCTCATCAAGGTCTTGTCCTCGAACGAAGCCAACAGCAAGGAATGCGCACGGCTCCGGGAAACCTTCGGCGACGAGCCGGAGGCATGGCTGCCGTACTTCTGCGGATGGGAGAACGAGCATGACGAAGCGGCTTAGCAACGCTTGCCTGGCCGTGGCTCTCGCGACGTCAGGAAGCATGACCGTGGCTGTCGCTCAAATCGCGGTCATCGACGGGCCGAACCTCGACAAGCGGCAAGAGGACGAGCAGCACAGCAACAAGTCGGATGAGGCCAAGAGGGACGAAACCGACAAGAAGAAAAGCGTCGTCTGCACCTATTCCAACAAATACCGCTCACAGATGTTTCGCCGGTCACCGGCCGACGCGTTGCAGCGCGACGCCGGCAACGTGAAGATGATCCGCTACTATGCGCAAAAGTACGGCGTGCCGGAAGGCCTGGCGCTTTCCGTCGCCTATCAGGAATCGCGCTTCGACACATGCGCCGGGAGCCACACCGGCGTCAAAGGCGTCATGCAGCTGACCAAGGGCACCGGCAATTCCATGGGACTGGACCGCGACGTGAACGAGCAGAATGTCGAAGGCGGCGTCAAGTATCTCGGTATGGGCGTGAAGCAATGCGGGGCGACGAATTACAGCTGTCTCGCTTCCTTCTACAACGGATCGAACGCAGCCGAGCAAAGTGAGTGGGCAGGCGGCGTCGGCCGTTGGAACAGCTACTTCAACGACTATGTGTCGAGCGGCAAGGCGCCGGCCGCCGCGCCGCCACCATTCTCGATCGTAACGGCCGACGGCGCGGGCGGCGCGGCCCAGGACACGGCCATGGGCACGGTGAGGAAGGCGGCTGGCGGCCTTGATGCAAGCTCATCGCAGCTTGGCGCCAACGATGCGGCAATCGACGCGCTGACGGGCACTGTTGGCCAGGTGACCGAATACAAGGACGCCTGGGAGCTGAACTCGTCCGCTCGTGGGATCAACGCCGATGTCACCAACCAGTACCTGGCTCAGTCGGGGGACTTCACGGCGTTGCTGGCTCAAATTCTTTCGATGCAGAACGTTCAGGCATCGCAGTCGGCCAAGCTGGTGCAGCGGCCGAAGAGCGGTTCTCCAAACCCGTTCTCTTGTAATCCCGCGGAACTGGAACGGTTTAAGATCGATCGCGGCCGGTGGTTACCATGCGCAGTTGAGAACGCGCGGTCGAGCTCATCCGACAGCCGCTCGATGATCATCACCACCGACCCTGCTGGTGCTGCCAGTGTCATCAATTCTCTACAGCAATAGGAGGCTGACATGAAGAAATTCGCGATTGCGGCCAGCATCGCGCTTTGGGCAAGCACTGCCCTTGCACAGATTGCCGTCATCGATGGCGCCAATCTCGATGTAGCCCGCAAGAATGCGGAGAACACCAACTCCATCATGGACTCCAACAAGGATATTCTGAAAAAGAGCGAGGAAATCCTGCAGGCTCTCAGCGGCAGTCGTGACGGTTCCCTGGGAATCGGACAAATGGGTCTCGGCGGCAATATGTCGATTGCCCAGGCTCCATCATTCGGATCGATCCTGAACGGCGGCGCACTTTCGTTTGGTGGCCTGTCGCCCGAAATCCAGAAAATCGCCGGTGCCGTCATCAACGGGCTCCAGCTGGTGAAGCAGCTCCAGCAGATTGCCGGCAAAGAGACGAGCGCCGTCAACAAAGCCTACGGCGGCAGCGTCAACGTGGCCTCGCTGCTAAGCGCGTTGACCTCGCAGGCCTCGCAGGGCGTCACCCAGCGCCAACAGTCACTGCAGTCCGCAAGTGGGCAGATCGGGCAGTCGCAGGACGTCAAGGGTTCGGTGGACCAGAACACACGAATGCAGCTTGAAAACGCGCGCGCCGTCAACGAACTGATCGGCGTCCAGAACGGTGCGGTCGCGGCCCTGAATGAGAAGCTGAAAGGAGATCTTCTTCGCCAGAGCCAGGTGCAGAAGATGATGACACCGCGCAACGTCAATCCGTTCGCGGAATTTGGCAAGAGTGGGGGTTAGCACTTGTCGAGGTGGATGCTGCGCATAAGCGTTGTAATTGGGCTCGGCGCAGGGCTTTTCGGGTGCGCAAATCGCGAAGTGAAAGCGCCGTGCGGGCCTTTGGCGTATGCCCACGCCGACAAATGCGGCGCGCTGAAGCCGATCAATTCAACGCCGTTCGCCAGCATCATTGACGAGGATCCATGAACGGTCTGGCCGCAAGCATCCTCGGTGGCATTGACAACATCGGAGAGGACTTCGTTCGCACCGTCTATATGCAGTTGGGCAATGCGATGGGCAACGTCTTCACCCTCATGCTCACCCTCTATATCGCGTGGTGGGGCTATTCGATCCTGAGCGGGCGAGAGTCGATTTCGCCAATCGAAGCGGCCTATCGCCTCGGACGCGCCGTCATCATCTATCTGCTGCTGACCGGATGGAGCACATTTTCCGCCACGATCTATCAGCTCGTGCAAAGCATTCCCGACGAGGTCGGTAAGGTGATCGTCGGCGCCGTGTCGCGGGCCACCGGCAATCAGCTTAACGACCAAGCGGCAATTCCAGCGCTGATCGACAACCTCTACCAAGGGGCGCAGGACGTCGCCAATCAGGTGTACAGCGGATCCTTCTATGACATTTTTGGCGCGCTCTTGTCGTTGCTCGTCCTGCTGTCGGCCATCATCTTCGCAGCGCTTGCCATTGCCGCGATCATCGCCGCCAAAGTGATGTTGTTCATCACTCTGGCCTTGGCGCCGATATGGATCATTCTTTGGCTTTACCGATGGTCCTCGCGCATGAGCGAAGGCTTCCTGTCGCTCACCACCTTTCTGATGATCCAGCAAGTCCTGATCTATGGCTTTCTCGGTTTCTACTTCTCGCTCGTCAATGCGGCGCTGAACACCGCCACGACCGGCGGAGCGACCATGGACAGCAAAATGTCGCTGGTGCTGCCGCTGGTGCTGGTGACGATCATCGGGATCTACGTTCTCATGCAGATACCTTCGATTGCTTCGATCCTGAATGGCGGCGGCTATCTCAGCACCGTGGGAGCATACAATCCTTATAGAAACTTCGGCAGGAACACCGTGCGCTACTCCGGTGCGCGATGGGCCGCCAGCCGCGCCGCTCGGGGCGCCCGGCAGTTCGTGGGAAACAGCTTCCGATCTTCGCGAGCAGCAAGGGCGGACGACGCTGCTCGGTCCGCCATCCAGCAAGGGGCACGCGATAACTCCAGACCTCTGGCCTAGGCGAGAAAACAACGATCACCGATCGCGGCGCTGGTGTCAGGATGCGTCGCGCAAACGAGGCAATGGTAACGTGGCAATGCCAGTGGAAACAGCTGCTGACCGCAGCAGCGAACTCGTCGACAAGCGGTATTACAGGGCGGGCGCGACCTGGGAGGACGACACGCACAGGTCAATGCGTCGATCCCGTACATTTGCCTGGATCGTCAGCGGCATTTCCGGACTGGTTGCGGTGCTGTCGCTGCTGGCGCTCGTGCTGATCCTGCCGCTCCGGCAGTTCGAACCATATGTTGTCGAGGTCGACAAATCGACGGGCTACCTCGAGATCGTGCGCGCGCTCAAGCCGGGGGATTTGTCCCAGAATGAGGCTGTGACAGCCGCAAATCTGGTCCGCTACATTCGCGCCCGCGAAACCTACGATTCTCGTGAGCTGAAACAGAATTACGACCTGGCGCAGCTCTACTCGACCGACGCGGCGTCCAAGGATCTGACATGGCTTTACACCCCTGCGAATCCGCAATCGCTGGACAAGATCTATGGCCGCAATGTCACCATCTCGGTAGAGATCAAGTCGGTCTCCCTGCTTAACCGCAACACGGCCTCGGTGCGCTTTGCCACGACGACGCGGCGGGACAATTCTTCCGTGACCGACAATTGGGTGGCGGTGATAAAATTCCGCTACACCTCAACGCCGCTCAAGAACGAATGGCGCTTCGACAACCCGTTGGGATTTCAGGTTACGGATTACCGCCGCGACCAGGAAACGGCCCCGGCCGCGGGGAGCCTGCAATGAGACGTCGCGCGGGCCTCGCGCTGTCGGCCGCCCTTCTGCTCGGCACGATTCACGGCGCGGCCGCGCGCGACGGCCGCATCCGATACGTCACCTTCAACAACGACGACGTGACGTCGGTGCGCGCGGCTCTTGGTATTTCCACGATGGTCGAGCTCAGTCCAAACGAAGTCATCGAAACCGTCTCCGCCGGCGACACGAAAGGCTGGTCGATCATCCCCAAACGAGGATCGCGATTTCTGTTCGTCAAGCCCCTGGAGCGCGATGCGTGGACCAACGTCAACGTCGTCACAA
Organism: Mesorhizobium sp. INR15; assembly: GCF_015500075.1. Classification (NCBI taxonomy): domain Bacteria; kingdom Pseudomonadati; phylum Pseudomonadota; class Alphaproteobacteria; order Hyphomicrobiales; family Phyllobacteriaceae; genus Mesorhizobium; species Mesorhizobium sp. INR15. The sequence goes on from NZ_CP045497.1 coordinate 275,657, forward strand.
ACCGGCGCGTCTATTCCCTGCTGCTGCAGGCGACTGACAATGATCATGACCGGGCATCCTTCCAGGTTCGGTTCAAATATCCGGACGAGGATGTAAACGCGCGCCTGCTTTCACAGGCCAAAGAGAGCGCCGCCGATCCGGATCTGAAAAACCTGAACTATGCCGACCTCAACTACGACTATGCCTACAAGGGCGACGACAGCCTGAAGCCGCGCACCGTATTTGATGACGGCTCGAAGGTGTTTTTGGAGTTCACGGGGGACATTCCGGCCATTTTCGTCGTCGACGACAAGCGCCATGAGTCGTTGGTCAACGTTCGTACTCAGGGCAAATACACCGTCATCGACAAGGTTGCGCGGCAATTCACTTTGCGAGCCGATGCCAAGACGCTCTGCCTCTATAACAGGGCACGACCGGACGCCATCGATCCGGTCGAGCAGGTCTACGGTCCAACGAAACTAACACGCGGCTCCACCCTGTTCGGATCCAGCGGAGGGCGGTGATGACCCAGATCGACTATAAGCAACTGGACGGCAGCCCGACGGTCGCGCGCCGTGGTGCGGGTGTGGGAACCAAGATCGCTCTGATCGGCTTAGGCCTGGTGCTCGTAGCCGCGCTGATATGGCTGAACTGGCCTCGGGAGCCGATATCGCGCGATCTTCGCGGCGATGGCGAGGAAAATTTCAACCCGCCTGAGTTCCACCCGCCGGCGTTGATCGAGCCGCCTCAACCTGCCGACGGCACGATCGACCAGATCGTGGTGCCGCCACCGGCCGACGACCTGAGCAGCACGCAACAGGCTGACAATGTCGATCAGACCGTGCAGGAGGGCACCGACCTTGATGCGCAGCGGCGCGCGCTGGAGGCGCAAATGGCGGCCGAGCAGGCTCGCCGCAAGGCCGAGGAGGAAGAAGCACGCCGCAAGGCCTCGACTGAGGAAGAGGCTCGCCGCAAGGCTGAGGCCGCCGAGCGTGAAAAAGCGGTGTGGGAACGCCTGCGGTCGAACCAGATGGTGACGAATGGCGAAACCGGTTCGACAGATGCCGGCGCCCCGGCGGCACAGGTCGAAATCGCGCCAGACGGACAGATCATCCCGGTTCCTGGCGCTGACAGCGATCCCAACAAGGCATTCCTGGCGCAGTCCGAGGCGAGTTCTTCCGGCGCTGCCAAAGCCAGAGTTTTCCGACGCACCGACGCGTTGATTCCTGAGGGAACAATCATTCGCGGCTATTTGGAAACGGCGATCAACACAGACCTTCCGGGAGCCGTGCGCGCTGTCGTGCGGGAGAACGTCCTTTCGCTCGACGGCAGGCGGGTTCTCATTCCGAAGGGCTCGCGCCTGACGGGGGAATACCGTTCAGGGCTTGCGCGCGGTCAAAAGCGAGTTTTCATCGTCTGGAACAGGGTCATTCGCTCGGATGGCATTTCTGTCGATATCAAGTCGCCTGGTGCGGATGCGCTTGGGCGCGGTGGCATGGGCGGCCGTGTCGATACGCACTGGCTTGAGCGTTACGGCAACGCCATCATGCTTTCCGTCGTTGGCGGTGTCTCTGAATATCTGTCCTCGCTTTCCGATAACAGCCAGAGTGGACAACAGCGCCAGGTGACGACGATCGATCCGGTGACTGGTCAGGCCACGACCGTAACCAACGGTGGCTACGGCTCGCAGCGCGATGCGCGCAGTATCGCCTTCGATAAATCGTCGACTGCCCTGCAGCAACTCGCGCAAGAGGCGTTTCGCGACACGCAAAACATCGGCCCGACAGTTTACGTCGACCAGGGCACATCGGTTGTTGTGCTGGTGCGTCGAGATCTCGATTTCTCGGATCTGTACGCCGACCCCGTCCAGGAAGAAGTGGCACGCCTGAAGGCAGGTGGGCGGCCGAAGACGCCGATCGATCCGACGCCTCTCTACTGGACCCCGAAGGATCATTTCTATCCCGGCAATGGAAGCCCGGCTAAATGAATGCCGCGCATCCCCTCCCCGATCTTTGGGCGAGAGCCCCGGTCCTGCGCGCTCATCTGGAACCGATATGGCCCTATTTGAACGAAGATTCGGTTTCCGAGATTGCGATCAACAGGCCGGGTGAATTGTTCATCGAGCGCCTCGGCGCGAAGGAAATGGAGCACGTCGTCAGGCGCGAGATCACGCACGGCTGGATTCGCAACATCTCGACTGGCGTCGCCTCGGCCACAAACCAGGTCATCAACGAAGAAAAGCCGGTCCTGTCGGCTACTCTACCCTCGGGTGAACGCATCCAATGCATCTTGCCGCCCGCGGCCCCCGAAGGCGGGGCGATTTCGATCCGCAAACAGGTCATCCGGGATATGAGCCTTGATGCCTACAAGGATCTCGGCGCATTCGACAACACGGCCATGGGCAGCGGCCTGGCGCTATCCGGCGAAGAAAAGCGACTTGTCGAGATGTTGCACGACACGTCGCCGATCGACTTCCTGCAATATGCAGTGCGCAACCGCGTCTCGATTGTCGTTTCAGGCGGCACGTCGACCGGCAAGACGACGTTTTTGAATGCGCTCTTGAAGGAAATCCCGCCCCATGAACGGATCATCACGATCGAAGACACTCGCGAACTGAGGCTGCCGGCTCCCAACAACGTCACCTTGATAGCTTCGAAAGGCGACCAGGGCCTTGCCAAAGTCTCCGCGCAACAGCTTCTCGAGGCCTCCCTTCGCATGCGACCCGACCGTCTCCTATTGGGCGAGCTGCGTGGCGCCGAAACTTTTGCTTTCCTCCAGGCCATCAATACCGGGCATCCCGGTTCGCTGACGACCGTTCACGCAAATTCCGCCCGGTCCGCCTATGAGCGGCTGGCGCTGATGGTCATGCAGGGCAGTTCGGGGCTCTCACGCAGCGAGATCCTCGACTACCTGCGCGAGGTCATACCGGTGGTCGTCCAGATGGTCCGCACCGAAGGCGGACGGCGCGGCATCAGCGAGATCAAGTTCACCAAGGCGGAGACAATCTAGCGAGGCGATCCATGCAGAAAATCGCAACAGCAATTTTTATGGCACTCATGGCGGTAGCCTTGGGCGCCTTGCTGTTCACGGTCGCCTATGCCGCAGCGGATTGGCACCGGACCGGCTCGCATTTTCTCTTCGATCAGCTGAACGCTAGTCCTCTTCCGGTCTTTCGCCTCGCCTGGGCCGACCTGGAAGCACGCGATTTCGGCAAGGTGCAATACGCTCTCGCGGCAAGCGTCTTCGGCTTTATGCTGCCGCTGGTCAGCGCATTCCTCATGCGGCCGAAGAAGCGAAATGATTCTCGTTTCATGACCATGAGCGACGTCTCGAAAGCCGGCCTGACGAAAGCTGGCGGCATCTTCATCGGCCGGGCCGGCGGCAGGCTTGCCGAAGTTCTGTCGCCCGGCCGTGATCGACGTTCCGGCAAGATCCGCGTGACGCAGCGCAAGCTGATCGGCGGCAAGAAACTGTGGGTCGATGGTGACGATGTCGGCGGCTTCGTCATCGGGCCACCGCGCTCCGGCAAAGGCGCTTCCCTCATCATCCCCAACGCGTTGACCTGGCCGCAGTCGCTCGTCGTGCTCGATCTGCGTGGCGAGACTTATGAGGCGACCGCGGGTTATCGTTCGACCATGAGCAAGGTCGTCCGTTTCGCGCCGGCGGACCCGGAAGGCAACACGGCGTGCTACAATCCGATGGATTTCATTTCGCTGGATTCGGGGCAGCGCGACATCGATCTTCGCAACATCGCCGCGGCGCTGTTTCCGCGTCCACCCTCGAATGCAGATCCTTATTGGGTCAACGACGCCCGCCTCCTGTTCGCCGGCATAGCATCCTTCGTCATGGAATCGCCGGCGATCCCGAACGAGAAAAAAACCTTCGCCACCATCCTCGATATCATGAACGGCGCCGAACAGCCGCTCCTGGAATTTGTCGGCTCGCTGCGCGAGGAACGCCGGCGCGAATGCTCGCACTTCACGCTGCAAACGCTGCTGCCCTATTTCGAGATGTCCGAGCGGCAGTTTTCCGGCATCTATGCCGGCGTGCGCACCGGTATGGCCCCGTTCCTCAATGAGAGGCTTATGCGGGCGACGTCGCGAAGCACATTCGATATTCGCCGACTCAAGCGGGATCGCGTATCTCTCTACCTGGACGTACGGCGCGAACAGATCGCGTCGCTCGGCCCGCTATTCAACGTCCTCATCACACAGATGATGAATTTCATGTCGGAAAGCCTGCCGCGCCCGGACGAGCATCAGGTGCTCGTGCTGCTGGATGAATTCCAGAACCTCGGCAAGCTCGAGAACATCACCGAGATGGCGAGCGTTCTCGGCGGCAACGGCGTTTCAATGTGGTTCTTTGTCCAATCGCTCAAGGCGATAGACCAGATCTACCGCGAGGAAGGACGCGTGACGCTCATCAACGCCGCGCGCGTTCAGATTTTTTTCGGCGCCCAGGATACCGACGATCTTCGTTATGTATCCGAGCAAGTGGGCGAAACGTCGGAAGCGCAGGAAGATGTAACGCGCACCAAAGCGACCCTATTCGACACCTATTACACGCGCTCGGTCCACCGTAAGAACGTGCGCCGACCACTCATGCGCCCAGATGAAATCCGCATGCTCGACAAGAACAAGGTCATCATCCTGCCGCGCGGCGAGTTGCCGATCCTCGGTACGCGCAATTTCTATTTCGCCGATGGCCAGCTCGCCAAACGCGCCTTCATGCCGCTGCCAGGATTTCCGGACGGCTCAAAGAAAACCAATCCTACTGTGCCGTCAACTTCGATCCCATCCCCTACCACACCGCCCATCGTGCCGACGCCGCCCAGCTATCGCTCAGGCCTGGCTCAGTCTCGCATACGGCGTGGCGCCACATTTGCCGCCAAGGTCGGGCGCGCGGCTCCACCACCGCCTCGCCGGCGTGGGACTGCCAATGGCCGGTCGGAAGCGGCAACTGTTCCAGCCTCGGCAAATCCTGAGGTCATCGATTTCTCAGCTCTTGCGGCCCGTGCGGCAATAACAACAATAGCGCCGGAGAAGGAAGCGGCGGTTGCCGCCATCCTGAACAAGGCAAGAGCCTTCCGCGCCCACGCATTCGACGCTGAAACGTTCGACCTCAATCTTGGCGTCGTCGAGGATACCTTGAATGATGTGGTTGACGGATGAGCTGCTGTAATGACATTGACATTACGCAATTTCGTGTTAGATGAAGCCATAGGAGATCCCAGCCATGGCCACATTGAGCACCCCGCAAAATAAACGCGAAACCCTGAATATCCGCATCAAGCCCGAAGAACGGAGCCTGATCGACCGTGCCGCCAAGGCGCGGGGGAAAAACCGAACGGATTTCGTCCTCGAAGCCGCGCGCATGGCGGCCGAAGAAGCGCTTCTTGACCAGGCCGTCATTGCAGCGAACCCGGAAGCCTATGCCGCATTCCTGGCCCGACTGGACATGCCGCCCGAACCCAACGAGCGCTTGCGCGAGACGATGCGGACTTCGGCTCCTTGGGAGAAAGCATGAGTGTCGCTGCGCCGGAACCGTTGACGGCGCATCACGATATTCAATCGTTCATGTCGGGCGTGGAAAGCCTGGATCACTGGCTAAAGCACCGCGCCCTGAAAAATCAGACGACAGGGGCGTCCCGCACATTTGTTGCATGCGATGGTCGTCGCGGGCTGGCGTATTATGCCTTGGCGTCGAGCGCGATCACTGTCGACGCCGCGCCTGGCCGCTTTCGCCGCAATATGCCCGATCCGATTCCGGTAGTCATCCTCGGACGCCTTGCCGTGGATCAATCCCGGCAGGGCAGTGGCTTCGGCCGCGCCTTGGTGAGAGATGCCGGCCTGCGCGTCATCCAGGCCGCCGACACCATCGGAATTCGTGGGATGATCGTGCATGCACTCTCGGAGGAGGCAAAAGCGTTTTACATGCGAACAGGCTTCGAGCCCTCACCGCTCGATCCAATGACGCTGATGGTCACGCTCGCCGACCTGAAAGCGAGCCTGTCCTTAACCTGATCATGCTGCGTCGGATGTGGCGCATCGATAAACCTCAACATTATTCGCGGCAACGAAATCGACTTGAGCAGGCCTGAGCAACAATTTGCTGCCTGCGCTCCCGCTGTTGAGAACCAACGGCCGTGACGCCAGCTCAACGCTCGTAGTCGTTGTCGTTTGAGCGCTGCGTCTTGCGATCCTGTTCCTCCGCCTGACGGGCCTTTTGCTTGTTGGCGTCTTTCTCCTTGGCTTGCGCTGGGGTTTGCCCCGCGCCGGCGCGTGGCGTCTCCGGCTGGCGGGAATCGTCGCGGGCTGGAAGATCGCGCCCGCGCGCCTCGCGCTCGGGGATCGGCTCACCACCACTACCGCCGCGACGCTGCTGCTGGCGTTCGAACTGCAGCCGAGCCAGCCGGTCGTGCATCTTGTCGTTGACCTCTTCGCGATATTGTTCGAACTGCGCTTGATGTGCCAGGGGCAGCGTCTCGCGCATGTTGTCGAGCGCCTGATTGACGCGGGTCATCTGACGCCGCATTTCCAGGGGGGTCTGCGCCATGTCCAAATCTCCTATCAGTGCATTCAATTCTCTCACACCGGGGTGGGACAGGAAAGGCACCTGCCCCCGTTGGTCGGCTTCGCGATCCGTGGCAGAACCGGTCTGCTGCCCCTCCCCTGCCTGGTCACGACGAAACTGAAGAAGGTTGCTTCTGATCGACTCGGCTGCCGTGAGCGCTTGGCCCACCACACCAGCCGCGCGCATCGTAGTGGCAGTCTTCCGCCATGCGGCGGCGATCGCATCGCCATTTACGACAAGCGCCTGCCGATCAATCAGGCGCTGCCGCTTGGCTTCCACGCGCTCGATTGTCTTCGCGCTGACCTGATAGCGCGGATCACGTTGCGCACGGCTGAAAGCACCGGCATGCTCCTTCGTGAACGGCCGCGTCATCGCATGATCCATGCGCCGCGTCGCGACCATAGCAATGCCGTTCTCACGCGCCTTCTCCGCGAACGCCTCACGCCACGCCATAAGATCCGGCTTGTAGAATTTCAGTCGCTCTCCATCAGCGGACCGAGCCTGGACCATAGCATGGATATGGACATGCTTCGTGTCCTTGTGATGCGCCAGGACGAACTTGTATCCGGCGGCCCGGTCCTCGAGCACGGCGCGCGCTGCCGCCATGACGGCGTTCGCGTCGGTGCCGGCCTTGGCCGAAAATAGCAGATGATAGGCGTTGCGCCGCTCCCGCCCGGAAAGCTGGGGGCGCCATTGTTCATAGACCGACGCCGCCGCCTTGGGGGGATTTTTCGCTCCGCGGACGGTCTCGCCATTCGCATGGCGCACATCCTTGTGCGTGCGAAGGAACTTTTGCAGGAAATATTGCGCCTTGCGTTCCTGGCCGACAGCAGCCGTGACCTCGGCCTTGGCCACCACGCCGGCAGCGCCCATGGCCTCGCACAACCTCGCCTCTATTCTGTCGAGCGCCTTACTGCGCGAGTTTTCCCGACCATCGGCAAGCAACTTGGCAAGCGGCCCTGCCCGCTCTTCGGTATGCGCGTAGACCTGCACCGTTTGACCGTCCTGGGCATAAATGAACGGCTTCGAACCAAAGGCCTTGTTCAGCGCGTCGCTCAGGACAGCATCAGAGACATCGTCCGCCAGGTCAAAACGCACCTCAATAAAATTGGTGTTTTCAAGCGGCGGCTCGAACGTCTCGCAAAAGGTCTCCAGAAACGCTTTTCGTGCGGCGCGCGTTGCCAGAACCTGGCCATCCTCATCGAAAACCTCAATGTTGTGCTTCTCGCCCTTTTCGTTCTCACGCGTACCGAGATAATTGAGCAGCCGCGCGGCGGCTTCCATGGTCGATGGCGGATTGGGCATGACCTTGAATACGGCAGACTGCGCGCCCGCTGCGGAGCCGGCTCGTGCCGCCACCGCCCGCGCCTGGTAGTCTGCCCGCGCCGCCGCGCCGGTCCCAATCTGCTGGCCGGCGCCCCGGCCGCCACCGCCGCGGCGCTTCCAGTCTTCCTCCTCCTCTACCGGCAGGAACCCGGCGAGAGTGGCGGCGTAGACCATGATTGGCGCGCTGGTGGCCTTGGACGATTGTCCGGGCGCGCCAGACCTCTGAGCCCAGCCGGATGGGGTTCGCCCAACCATCGCCGTCATCCCCGTCGGGGTGGAAAGAGAAGCGCTTCCGCCACCGCCCGCCGTCGAGTCGGCTGGCCCGCGTCCGATGCTGCCAGTGCGTCCATTGATGTGCTTCGTCTGGAATTCGCCGGCTTCTCTTCGGCCGCCCCCTCTGAAGTTTTCTCCATCCAAGTCCTCACGCCGCATGTCGGAAGCGCCCCGTAGATATCGCTCGACTTCGGCTGCGTAACCGGCAAGACGGCGGCTCACGGCTTGGCTCCCTTCGTCTTGCGAGAACCGGTCGCCATTACCTTCAGCTCCTCTCGGAATTGCCGCACGAGATCGCCCACCGCCATCAGCGCCATTTCAATATCCTCGTCGTAAGGAATGCGGCCGTCATTCATGGCGCGCACGACCTGATTGAAGTTGATGCCGACGCGGCGCAGCTGATCGGTCATGTCCAAGATCGCCGGTCGCAGCGCTTCCGTCGCGACGGGCAGTTCACCGGCGTTGGCGCGCACCAGTCGGCGCACGACCTCGCTGACGGTCACGCCGTCAAGCTGCGCGGTAGCTTTCACGCTGGCCACTTCATCGGCCGAAAAGCGGATGTGTGTCACCTCGCCGTAGCGACGCGATGCGCTCTTCACCGGTGCCTTCTGGGCGTCTTGGTCCATCGCTCAGCCCGATTGCGGGCGCTAAGGCCCGACAGGGTCGCGCCGCTTATTTTGTGTGTATCACAAAATAAGCTATCCTGCCAATAAGAAACGGCAGTTCGATCTTCGCCGACCTGCCGCGGTGACTAGTGACTATGCACCCGAAGGCCTTCATCGACGCACTGGTCGGTTGACAAACGGATATGTCGCCTTCGAACTTTGTCGCGGTGTCTCGATCTTCACATGATACGATGTGTCGATGATGGATTGACACCTTGTTTCCGTGTTAACATAGCAACAAATCATCAAGGACGGCCTTCATGATCATATCCGCCGCGATCCCCAAGGGAGGCACTGGCAAGTCCACCATGGTGCGTGCGCTCGCATCCGTCGCGCTGCACCGAGGCTATTCGGTCACCTTGGTTGATGGCGATCGCCGTCAAAACATGAGCAGGTGGTTCCAGATGCTGGATGACGCCGGCAATCGCCCCGACAGCCTCCAGCTGGTCAGCGCGATAACCCCGCAAGACATTCTCGAAGCGGCGGCTCGCCACAACGGCGAGCGCTCCCTCGTTCTGATCGACACTGAAGGTACGACCAACGACAATCTCATGGCCGGACTGTTCGCGGCCGACATCGTCGTGGTGCCGGTCTATTTCGCGCTGGATGACGTGACTGCCGCCATCCAGATCACCGACCATTATATTCCGCTGGCTGTCGAAAGTCGTGGCCGGCCACTGCCGGCGGTGTTCGTGCTGACGAAACAAACCATCATCGATGGCAGGGCGCGCGCATTGACCGAGCTGCGCGCCATCATCCAGGCTAATGGTACGCCGATCGCCGAACACTTACTGCACAATCGCGTTGCCTATCGCGATCTCCAGACCGGACAGACGCTCTACAGCCCGGCGGAACCCGATGCGAAGGCCATTGCCGAGAGCGAAGGGGTTTTTGACGACGTGCTGAAGACCTTCATTGAAGCTACGAGGAACGTGGCATGAGCAACGAAACCGACACCAAAGTCGACGCCGACAAGAAAGCCCGCATGATGAAGGCGATCTCGACGCAGCCGCCGTTGCTTCCGAGCATGTTCATTCCGCCAAAAGCCGATACACCGGAGGCAAAGGATAAGTCAGTTGCGACGCAACCGGGAGAGCCAGTCTCGACGGCCGCGCCCGATTTTCGGAAACTCGTGCGGCAGGGCCAGAAGAAGGACCCGATTGCCGGAAAAAAGATTCGGGAGGAGGAGATGGTTCGGTGTGGCTATTATCTGACCGCCGCGGAGCAGCTTCAATTCAAGCTGCTGGCAGTCAGCAACGGACACAGCATGACCGAGTTGCTGCGCAAGGCGGTGCAGGACTACATCCACACCCATAAGCACAAGCTGCCGAAGGGATAAGCAGCTGCCTGGATACCGCTCTCGCCTCAGGTGATGAGCGACTGTTGCGGCTCTTTATGACCGTACAAAAAAAGGGACCCTTTTTTCGTTCCGCTAGTCGGGGTCATTGAGGCGTTTTAGAAGATCGCCGAGGATCCCATCGCGCTGCGGCAACGGCCTTGTCCTCTGCCAGCTTCGAGGCGACCTCGTGCGGCAGCGGCATGAAATCATAGCCGTGCGCTTTGGCGGCGTGGCAAATATCTTCAAGCATCTCAAACGCCTGATCGTGAGTGCCAAGCCAGAGTGCGGGCTCATCGGTTACCTCGTGGGGGAACGCCTGCAGGAAGTAGGTCCGAAGCGGTGGGTCGTAACCGATGATAGCCTCGGGGTCCGAGCGGCCGCATCCAGTGACGGTGATGGTATAGCGGCTCACGATAGCCTCCTTGCTCCGAAAGGTGAGGTGAAGGGGCCGGCCCCCTTTCGAAGCCGGCCCGCTCGTGGCTGTCACTGGGGATTGTTCCAGAGGATGACCTTCTTGTTCTCGTCGCCGCCCGGGGCGGGAGCGAGGTTGCCGAAGATCACGCCGATCTCGGGGGCCTCCAGCTTGACCGAGAGGTACTCCTCGCCCGAACGCTGGGAGATGCGGTGCCAGCCGGCTCCGATCTCGAAGCCCGTGCGCTTGTTGACGATCCGGTAGTCGGGCGCGTCCTCGCGCGACTTGTTGGTGTTGGGGATGAGGGCGATCGGGGCGTTGACCCGGAGTGTGGCGAAGACGCCTTCCATCGAGCCGTCGGCCTTGGTGGTGAGGTTTGCGATCGTGGTGGCCATGGTAGTTCTCCTTCGGTTGCATCGGGACCATTCCCGATGGCGCCAAAGGAGAGGGCCGTCCTGCTGCGGTCATCGCGGCGAAAATTCTGGAAAATTCTATTTGCCGAAAAAGTGCGGGCAGGCCCTTCGCCTGCCCGCGACCGAGAAACAGAAATCGAATTTTCCTGAATATTCGCCGAGTGTACCCCCACCGGGGGTTGACCGCACAAAGCAGGCGGTCGTCTACAAAGGCGACATGAAACGGGAATGGCCCCGGATGCGGCAGATGGACTAGAACCCAGGCCGCCATCGCTTGGCCGCCCACGCAACGCTGCCGGATCGCAGGAACATGCTTGCCCCGCCAGCCTCTCGGGTCATGTCGCCTGCATCGTCGACACCTGGAATAGCAGCACGGCGCGTGAACCGCCTTGCGTCTTCGGTATGGCGGCACAGGGGGTTTCGAGATCGGAGGCGGCTCGCAGCGACCAGCAAGCACCCTCGGTAGGCGATACCTCGCAGCCAAGTTGGATGACTGTGCAAGACAGGATGTTCGGCAGGCTTGCCCCCGCTTCAGATGCGAGACAGACCAGGATGATCATCTGCACGCGCCCCTCCGTAGCGCGCGTGGGCCGGCTCGAAAGGGACGGCTCCCGGCCGTTCATACAGCGGAGTTGGCGCGCAGGGCGGGTCAACCATATCGGATCGGGACTGCCGGTGGACCGCGTGCATATCATCCTGGCAACGCCCGACGCTCGTCCGGTGTCATGCGGGCTTCGGCTTGGCGGCGAATGTCCGAGCCAGCATGGTGAAGCGTGGCGCACCAGTCTTCCACATTGTGCGCGGTCGCCAAACTGCCCCTGGCCAGATCGTAAATGACGCACGGCTTGTTCGCCATGACGAGCCGAAGCACGTTGACGGCGGTGCCTGGCGATGCGCCATCCCAGACCATCATCCCGAAGTCGGCGCGCCGCGTCATTTCCCGGTCTTTTGCTGCGTGGGCGCAATATCCATGAGCGCCTTCAAGACACGGGACGTGGTAGGCAGCCCAGTCGCCGAGATTGTTGCGGGGTTCCTTGCCGGCATGAAAGATGCCGACGTGTTCGTAGCCGTAGCCCGCGAGCAGGCCCTGCGCCTCGGCGTCGGCTCCGGGTGCATCGCCAATCAGAACGCCGTGCTCGGCGGCGACGATCGCGCCGATGCGAGCGATGGCAGGTTCCGGCAGCTCGAATATCTCGCGTGATCCGCCTATGAATATCATCGACATTGTGACTTTTCCTTCTCTTCGGCGCCCCCGGCCCTCTCCCTCTCCCTCTCCCTCTGCCTCTGCCTCTGCCTCTCCCTCTCCCTCTGCCTCTGCCTCTGCCTCTGCCTCTGCCTCTGCGCGAGGGATCGTCACCGAAGGCCGAGATGGCAAAGCCGGCTCGGGGAGCGGCGAGACGCCGCGACTAGAGCCCGGCCGGCCGCAGGCCGGCGCGCCAGACATCATCGGAACCGGCGAACGTCATATCGAGCATCTAGCCGGCGGGTCCGCCAGCCAGAGGCGCACATCCTGAATCGCCAGCATGAGAAGGCGTTGGCCGCTCGAGGCGGGCATGGGCTGCGATCAGACAGGTGCACGCGACGGATCCGACCGCTCGGGGTCGAATTCGTCGACGTGATGCAAGGGGCGCCGAGCGTGGGCATGGAGGAAGGCGGCGCTCACGCGCCACCCTCTGCGAACCGCCAGACCGGGATGCCGAGGCGGCGGGCCTTGTCGGCGAGATTCTCGGTGATGCCGGAACCGGGAAAGACGATCAGGCCGTAGGGCACGACCGACAGGAGCTGGTCGTTGCGGCGGAACGGGGCGGCCTTGGCGTGCCGGTTCCAGTCCGGCTTGAAGGCGATCTGCGTGACCTTGCGGTTCTCGGCCCAGCAGGCCGCGATGCGCTCGGCGCCGCGCGGGCTGCCGCCGTGCAGCAGCACCATGTCGGGGTGCTTCTCGCGGGCCTTGTCGAGGGCGTCCCAGATCCGGTCGTGCTCGTTGCAGTCCAGGCCGCCGGCGAAGGCGATCTTGGTGCCGGCCGGCACCAATACTTCGGTCTCGGCGCGGCGGCGCGCGGCGAGGAAGTCGCGGCTGTCGATCACCGCCGCTGTCATCGCCATATGGGAGACCTTGGAGCCGGTGCGCGGCCGCCATGCCGATCCGGTTTCCGCCTCGTAGAGGTCGGCGGCCTCGTCGCGCATGATTTCCAGCACGTTGCGGCGCTCGATATAGGTGATGCCTTCGGCCGTGAGCCGTTCCAGCTCGACGGACTTCACCTCCGACCCATCCTGTTCGTTCTGGCTGGATCGCTGGGCATCCTCGTTGCGGTCGAGGCTGCGGGCGACGCGCTCGGCGGCGCGGTGGAAGACGTTGGCGAAGGACCAGAGCAGATCGTCGAGGTCGGGTTCGAGCCTGGTGTCGCCGAGCATGCCGGCAAAGGTCTCGACGATCCCGGCGAGGCCGGCCCGGATCACCTCGTCGTCGGGAAGTGGCCGAGGATCGGGTTCGTCTTGATGCGGACGGTGGCCGTACATCTGCAGTTCGAGGATGACGCGATCGGTCGGCGAGGAGGCGTGGTAGGGCTCGTAGGCGTCGTCGAAAGGAAGATCGTAGGTCATGGCGTGTCTCCGTCGGTTGTGGCCGCGCCCTTCGCGGCCTGACAGCGAAACCCGGCCGCGCCCCAGGCGCGGCCGCACCGAAGGCCGGAGCGAAGCGGAGGACGGCGCAGCCGTTGCGGCCGTGAACGGGGGGTGGCAGGGATCGCCTCTCGGGCAGGCCGCGGGCGCGGCTTCTCCGGCAGACCGCCGCCATGCCGGCAGGCCTTCCGGTGACGCCGCCCCTGCCCGCCTGCCGGCCCGGCCCGTTCAGCCGGACGGAGGCAAGAGACGGGCATCCTCCGGGGCAAGCTGATCGCTGAGCCATGCCGCGAGATGGGTCGGGCCGAGATGGCGTAGATCGTCGTTGAAATCGCCGAGTTGCGGGCGCAATGCCAGAGCGAGGATCCCAGCCTCGCCTGCTCGCTGGCTGAGACGCTCGATGCCATGCCGGCCGGCCGCGTCCCCATCGGCCGCAATGTAAAGGCGGCGACAGCCAAACGGGAAGATCAGGCCGGCAAGGTGATTGGCGGAGGTGGCGGCGGCCACCGGCAGCGTCGGCATTACCGTCCGGAGCGAGGCCATCGTCTCAAAACCCTCGCCGGCGGCCATGACCGGAACAGGCGCACCGGACGGGAGGCCAAGCCAGACACCGTTGCCAAGAAGATTCCCGAGAGAGCGGCGCGGGTCGGCGATAGGCGCCTTGCCGTTGCCGCCTGCATCGAGCCAGGTACGCTGCAGGCCGGTGATACGCCCGTCAAGGCTGGTGACAGCGGCGATGAGCGCGGGCAGGGTCTGCGTCTCGCCAGTCACGAGATCCCGGTAATAGCAGCCGGGATGGAAGCGCAGGGCGCGCTCACTTATGGAAAGCACGATGCCGCGACCGACAAGATAGCGCTCGGCGAGCGTGCCGGCGATCGGCTGAGATATTGCGAACAAGCGACGCGCGGCCTCGGGAGAGCCGCGTGCCGCGTCGGGTTTGCGCTGCGCCCCAGGGGGAAGGGGCGGTGGCAGCGGCATGGATAGGAAGCGACGTGCTTCATCCGCGACCTCGCGGAAGTCGACCAGACCACAGCTCTGCTCGATGACGTCGAGTAGGTCGCCATGTTGCCCGTTCGCTTCATCGACCCACTTCCCGGCTGCCTTGCCGCCAACGGCCTCGAGCCGCACATGCATGGAGCGGCCGCGCGTGTTGCGGACATCGCCGACGATCCAGTAATTGCCGGAGTGATGGCCGTTGGAGAGATATTCGCGGCACACCGCCTCGGCGTGTTCGCCTAGGCGGCGCGCCAGTTCGGATGCCGAATTTTTGCTGGCCATCATCGCCTCCCTTAAACTGAGGCCGCGCGGTCGACGTCGGGCGCCCTTCCCGGCGACGCGACGAAACGCGACGGATCGGCGCTTGGCACCTTGTCGATCACCGTCAGGCTGGTCTCGGCGATTGTGCCGTGGCGTGCGTAGACACGGCCGTCGATCGCAGCGGTCAAGATGACGGTGCCCTGCTGCTGCAACCGTTCGAAGGCTGGCCGCCATTTGGGGTTCTCGGGAGACAGGCCGGTGCCCGTGATCGCGACCAAACGGCCGCCCGAGCGTAGGCGTGCGAATGCTGAGGAAAGATGCCGCCATGCGGCATCGGCGACATGGCCGTCAACATAGGCACCGACCGAAAAAGGTGGATTCATCAGCACGACGGACGGCTCCATGGCGGCATCGAGATGGTCGTCGATATGGGCGGCGTCGTGCCGCGAAAGGGGAACACGTGGAAACAGCAAGCCGAGCAGATCGGCACGTGTTGCGGCGAGCTCGTTGAGCGCCAGCGAGGCCCGCGCGGTCTCGGCATGGACGGCGAGCAGGCCGGTGCCGGCCGAGGGTTCTAGGACGAGGTCTGAAGACGCCATTGCCGCGGCTTGCGCCGTGACGAAGGCGAGCGGCAGCGGCGTGGAGAGCTGCTGCATGGCCTGGCTCTCGCCTGACCGTCGCGTATGGGTGGGAAGAAGTTCGGCGATCCGCTTCATCATCGCCAACGTCGCCTGCGGCGTGGTCGATCGCGACAGGATCGCCGGTCCGAAGCGGCGGAGAAACAGCACCTGGGCGGCTTCGAGCGCCTCATAGGCGTCCTTCCAGACCCAGAAGCCTTGCGCATCGGTGCCACCGAAGCTTTCGGACATGAAAACGTGTAGCGTGCTGGTGCTGATCGGCTTGCCTTGCTCGAGGAAGGGCAGCAGCCGCGTGGCCGCCTGGCGGATCGCGTGCGCGGTGCCAATGGCGGCGGGTGCCGGCGCGGTAAGGTGAGTGGCCGTCCGGGTGGCGGCCGGTGTGGTCGTAACGATGTTCATGGAGATGTCCTTCGCGAGAGGGGGGAGCGGCCCGCACGCCGACACTCTCTCCGCGCCAGCCGGGCCACACTCCTCCCGGCTCCCCTCTGCCTCTGGGCCGATGCATCAAACGGGTTGCGCTCCGCGCAAAGCCATGACTTGAATGCGCGGACAGGGGATGCGGCGGCGACCTGGAGCTGCGGAGGGAATGCGACGGTTCAGAATCGGCAGTGAGGTCTACGACGAGGGAGCGCCTGACCTGCAGGCGGTGCTGGCGAACGCCTATGCCCGCACCGAGCGTCCGCTATGCCTGTGCCGCGAGCCGGGCTGCCCGATGTATGTCGCCCGCATCGGCGACCTCTACCTGATCAAGCGCATGCCGCTCAGCGGCGGCGGGCATGATCCGTCCTGCGATTCATATGAATCGCCCTACGAATTGTCCGGGCTGGGCGCCTTGATGGGCAGCGCGATCCAGGTCGATCCGCAAAGCGGCATGGCGGCTTTGAAACTCGATTTCAGCCTGTCGAAGACGGGGAACCGGGCAGCGTCCGTGCCTGCTGGCCAAAACTCCACCAGTGTAACCGGAGATCCAAGCCGGATGTCACTGCGTGGTCTCCTTCACTATCTCTGGCACGAGGCTGAATTGACGGTCTGGACATCCAGATGGGCCGGCAAGCGACATTGGTGGAATGTCCGCTGGCACCTTCTCGAGGCGGCCGGGCAAATGACGGTGAGGGGCGGACCGCTCGCTGACATCCTGTTCGTCCCCGAGCCTTTTCGGGCCGAGAACAGGCAAGCGATCGAGCAGCGTCGCAATGCGGTTCTTGCTACAGCACTTCCGCCGAAATCCGGTCCACGAAAGTTGCTGGTCCTGGTCGGTGAAGTGAAGGAGATCGTGCCTGCTCGATCTGGTCAGAAACTCGTCATCAGGCATTTGCCCGGTTTTCCCTTCATCATTGACGACGCATTGTATCGGCGTTTGCAGGCACGCTTCGAGAGAGAATTGTCGCTGTGGGAAGCGGATTCGACTTCACATCTCGTGGCGATCGCGACCTTCGGGCTGAACCCGGCCGGCCTTGCCATTGTCGAGGAGATCGCGTTGATGGTCGTGTCCGAGAACTGGGTTCCTTATGAGACGGTCCCGGAGAAGAGGCTCGTCGATGCGCTTGCCCGTCTTCGCGAGAACAGCGTGAAAGGATTGCGTTACGACCTGCAACCCGACCAGCCGATCGCCAACGCCTTGCTTCAGAACAGGAACGAGCCAATCGCGCTCTTCGTCGTTCCGGCCGGGGCGGACGAGACGTTCGAAGCGTCGCTCGGCGAGATGATCGGCGCGCGACCGGACATCGGCTCTTGGGTATGGCGGGTCGGCGATGGCGATATGCCGCCGCTTCCGCCTTGAGTGTCGTGCCGAATTTCCAGCGATGCTCACGATGCCTTAGGCGAGGCCCAGCTTCTTCTTGAGCTCGGCATTTTCCTTGCGCAGACGGTCGGCAAGCAGGCTCTTGAGGCGCTTGTTTTCTTCTTCGAGCGCGACAAGATCGCGAAGGTCGCCGCTGTCTGAAGACGGTGCGGCAGCCCTCTTCCAATAATAATAGGTCTGCTCGGATATGCCGGCCTGGCCGACCGCAATCTTGCTGGTCGCGCCGCCAGCGATCGATTTCTCGATCTGGGCAAGCTTCTGGGCGCGCTCCTTCTCGGAATATGTCTTGCGGGCGGTCTTCGCTGCCACGGGAGCTTCCGCGGCCTGGGGCACTGGTCTCGCCCCGTTCTTGCGTGCCGGCTTGGTGAGCTCTGCCTTCGCTTTCTTTGTTCGCGGAACTTTCTTCTTGGATTCAGGCACTTCCACTTTGGTTGGCGCCACCGTCGTCTGAACAGTTTGAGCGTCCTGAAAATCGGCCATGATATACTCCGCTTGTGGTTTGTCCCCTTCTTCAGCATCAAGGGGTCTTATACTGAAGTCAATCACCTGGGAATTTGGGAGCTGAGCAGCATAAGCCGGCTGCGTCATCTCCGTGGCAATCTTGGACAGGTCAAGATCGCCCCAGATCGAATGGCTTGGCTTTTGGGTGCCGCGCCTCTGTTTCACTTCCACGATGAATGGCCGGATCTGGCGCGTCATAGTCTGTTCCTTGATGTGAGCATGACTTGCAAGCCAAGTCGCTGTTCGTTAGCGAGTATCCGACGCGAAAGCATCTTATCGCTCTCGCCGTGCTTTATCGGAGAAGCCCCGCAACGAGCAAGCGGTGTGTCATGAGGGCTTGGGGTACCGGCTCAATGAACTGGGGCAGCATGCTTGCTGAGAGGTGATGGAGTGATCTTCAGAGCTGCATCCATACACGCCATGCTCAGGCGTCTAGCCGGCGGCGTGCGATGACTGTGCACAATCCGGCTGGGAGCGATTGCAATCCAAATTTTCTTGGGAACTAATCTTCTCATGGCGGCGGATGAGCTGGACGCGCTTGTTTTCGGGATGGCGGTCGACAGCGTTCGGGCGCTTTCTGTTCCTTTCACGGAAAAAGTCGCAGAAATCGCCCACAGAAGCCACGGCGTACTGCTTTTCAATTTGCGCATCGATGGCGACATGGAACTTCAGCGCGTCGCCGCCATCCGGTATCCAAGCAATCAGACAGGCGTTCTGGTGCTGGATAAGCAAGGCTTGTTGACGAGCCATTGCATGGTCAATGGCACTTTCTCCAGCTTTATCGCTCCGTTGGAGGACTGGAACACGCTGCCGCTCACAACGCAGGCCAAGACGAGTATCGCCGGCCCGGCCAGCCTGTTCATCGGCGCTTTACGCAATGCCGGGTACCTCCCGGGTGGCAGGCACTGACCCGAAGTTTTTCTGAGGGCCGGATGCTTATATCCTCGGGGCAGTTGGCCATACGGTCTCGCATGGGCCGTACGCGGGTGCATCCATTGAGCGAAAGTCGGTCACCGTGATGGAGACGCTTCGCCGCCGAAGGGCGGTTCTTATAGATGCCCATCGTCGTCTTCCTTCGTCAGCTCCGACGCAATCGGACTTTGGACAGGCACTCGTCGATCGCGAGATCCGATAGATCATCGAGCAGCCTGAAGGCAGCATCATGCCTTCCGGCGTTAACGAGAATCGTGCGTTTGCCGCGATGTTCGGCCCACCCGGTCTCGGGATCTGCGCTGCGGGCGGTCCCCCTGAGCTCGACAGGGGTCATGTTCCAGATCGCCTCGAGCTTTTCCGCGCGGGTCATGCTGTCGCTCGCGCCGGTCTCGTGGGCGATGATAGCGGCGCGCATCTTGTCTGGCGACTGCCGATCCGTGAGATCGCAGAAGCCGTGAAACCAGCGCTCGCGGCCCCGGATTCGGATCGCGAAAAATACACTGGTGACGTTGCCGGCCTTGAATTCCGACATGCCGAACAGGCCGGTCCTCTGGAACAGAGGCGGCAGCAGTCCGAGCATGAAATGGTACGAGGCGGCGTCGATCTGGAACCACTCACCTGAATACGGCGTGCCGGAAAACGGATCGAGGTCGGGGTTGTCTTTGTGTTGGTTGAACAGTTGGAACATCTGCTCGCGCGTGGCAACGCCGTCGAGCACCTTCCTGAAGGGTGGATGTGCGGTCATGGTGTTCTCCTGAACGCAGCTCGGCCACGCGCGGCATCGCCGCGCCATGGCAACTGCTTGGTGTGTTGTGGCTGGCGACGGGTCGAGCTGCGGCCGGCGCGTGCACCGGCGATGATGGGGTTTGCAGGGTTCAGGCGGCGCGTCGCTCGGAGGAACGCGAAGCGTCTCGACCAACCCCAGTGATGGCACGGACGGCGGCGGCGAGCGCCGGAATGTCGTCCAGCATGCAGAGTGCGACGAAGTGATTGGCTCCGCCGGTATAGTCCTTGAGGCCCTTGCAGGTGCGGATCAGGATGCCGTGGCCCGAGGAAAGCCCGAACTGGCTGACCTGGATATACGCCCGGTCATGGTGCAGGGTGACTTCGCCGGAAATGGCTATGCCCGCCTTGTTTGAGCGCAGGTCAAAGTTGCCCGGCGGCAGCGCAAGCTCGGCCGCGAGCTTCTTCAGCCGTGAACGGGCTGTCGTGTGAAAACGTCTCTTCTGCTGCTCGTCGTAGGAGCAGCTTCGGTTCCAGTCTAACATGTCGATCTCCATGAAATGAAACAGGCCCGGCGAAGGTGCCGGGCCTGGTGCGAGCGGGAGGCCGACTATTCGGCGGCCTGGAGGTGGTCTGTCCCGTCGCCGTCGAGGGTCACCGGCTCATCGGCGGACGGATCCGCATCATCGGCGAGGAAGGCCGGCAGCTCGGCCGCATCGCCGTCGAGAGCCGCCTCGTCCGACATGTCGCCGGCGATGGCGCCGCCAACATCGGCAGCAGCGTCGTCGACCTTGAGGCGCAGCGGCTCGGGCAGCCAGTTCGATCCCTCGAGGAGGCGGGCGGCCTCACGGGCCATGATGTCCTTCTTCATGTGGTCGATCAGCTGCGCGGACTCTGCGCTGCGGGCTTCACGGACAGCCTGCAGGATCCGCGCCTTGGTGAGGCGCCCGAGGAACTCGACCGTGGGCGTCCAGCCTGCGTCGACCATGTCGAACTGGAGCGAGTTGGCCAGCACGTCGG
This sequence comes from Mesorhizobium sp. INR15, assembly GCF_015500075.1. Lineage (NCBI taxonomy): Bacteria > Pseudomonadati > Pseudomonadota > Alphaproteobacteria > Hyphomicrobiales > Phyllobacteriaceae > Mesorhizobium > Mesorhizobium sp. INR15. The sequence goes on from NZ_CP045497.1 coordinate 296,129, forward strand.
CATGCTCGAGCGCCTTCGCTCGCCTATTCCAGGGTTCAATCACCGCATTGAGCGTTAGCGAAACGCAGTGCGCGAACAGCGCCTTGCGGCTTGCTTCGTCGAGGCCGAGAAGAAAGTCCCACAGGCCTTCCGCCTCATCGGGCAGATCGCGGTCCCAGGCTTCGTGCCGCTCGGCGATCTCCTTGGCCCAGGATGTCTCGGCAAGACCGTCGACCTGGCTGAAGCTGCCGCTCTTCAGGCTGATCTCCAGGCACGTGTCCGGCGCGAAGCGATAGAAGACCTGCAGGGCGAAGGCATGGAGTGCGGCGACAAACGCGATGTCGACGTCGCCGGCGAGCGCATTGCGCAGCGCCAGCGTCCGCTGCGCGGTCAGGTCGAAGACGAGCCGATCGGGCAGCGGCTTGATGCCGTCGTCCTCGCCGTCGTCGCCAGAGCTGTCACCCACCGGCTTGCCGTTGACGTAAACACCATCGCCATCGTCGTCACCATTGGATCGGGTTTCGCCCTCGGCGTCCCATTCCTCGCGCTCGTCGCCATCGCTGGTCTCGGTCCGCGGCTCATCCTCGGACCGCACGAAACCGGCCTCGACCTGGAGCTTGCCGTTCGCGGCAAGCGTCACGAACACACCGGCAATGGTCTTCTGGGCTGGGTCGTAGCTTTGAGGACGATCGTCGACCGCGTCGAGTTCGGCGCCCAGCTGGTCGAGCTTCGCCTCGATTGCCTCGTCGGCATCCTCGGCCGCGGCATAGTCTGCATCGAGTTTGTCGTACTCGGCCTTCAGCGCGTCGTGCCGTTCGATCTCCTCAGCGCTCAGCTCCTGTGCCTCGGCATAAATGCGGCGCATGCCGGAGGTGTGGCCATAGGGGAAACTGATCGCCGCCTCGACCCATTTCCAGCCTTCAGCGCGGATCGCCTCGGCATCCACCTTCAGCTTGTCGAAGACCAGTTGCTCGAGAAGTGCTGCATCCTGGAACCAGCCGCCGGAATCCTGCTCGAACAGGTCGCGCAGAATGACGCCGCCAGCGGCCTCATAGGCTTCGGCGCCGACATAGACGGCCCGGCGATCATCGGCCCGGACCGTGGTCTCCGTCAGCAGACGCCTGATGTAGTAGGGCTCCTGCGTGTGCGAGCCGGATATCCGCTCCCAGACCTGTTCCTGGCGCGGGTGATCGTCGGAGATTGAAAACGCCATGATTTGCTCGAGCCGGATTTCGTCCTTCTCGTAGAGATCGAGCAGTTTTGGCGACACAGAGGCAAGCCGCAGGCGCTGCTTGACCGTCGCGGGCGACACGAAGAAGCGGGCACCGATCTCCTCCGGATCGAGGCCCTGGTCACCCAGGGTTTTGAACGCACGGAACTGATCCAGCGGATGCAGATCGGCGCGGCGCAGATTCTCGGCGAGCGAGTCTTCCTCTGCCGAGGTCTCCTGCACCCGGTTGACGATGCAGGGAATCGGTTCGTTTCTCGCCAGGCGCTTCTGCTTGATGAGAATGCCCAACGCAAGAAAACGACGGCCACCGGCGGGCACTTCGAATGTGCCGGTTTCCTCGCCATCGCCGTCGAGCACGGGACGGACGTTCAGGCTCTGGATCAGCTTGCGCCGGCCGATGTCTTCGGCAAGCTGCTCGACGGAAACGCCGTCCTTGATGCGCCTGACATTCTTCTGCGATAGCATCAGTCTGTCGTAGGGGATGTTCTCCGCGGCGTTCATTGCGATCTTCTGAATGGCCTTTGCCATGGTCAGGTTCTCCATGACGGGCGGCCCGGGGCCTCTCCCCGAACCTCCAAGCCCGTCAGAACCCTCCCCTCCCCCCTCTGCCTCCAGGCCTCACGCCGACCCGGCCCCGGCTCGCGGATCTCGACGCGACCGAGCCGCGCGGCGGCCTTCAGCATGTTGGCGTCGCCGGGTTCTATCCACGAAAAAGCGCCGTCTCTTGCTTAGGAGGACCGCGCTGGAATTGATGGGACGGCCCGGAGGCGAGGCCGGCGGCGAGAGTTTTCGCCGCCGGCCTCGCGGAATCAGTTGGCAAAATCGAGAAGCTTCTTGGCCTTGCCCTCCATTTCCAGGCGGACATCCTGATGCGGCTTGTCGCGCGCGACCCGCGTGATGCCCTGCACGAAATCGAAAATAGATTCTGGCGGTCTGCCTTCCTCCATGAGAACAGTATCGATGATCTTCGTGGTCTCGGACTTGGAGAAGCCTCGCTTGCGCAGGAAGCCCTGGCGATCTTCGTCGTCTCTGGCAACGATCCGTTGCCGCGCCGTCTTGATGCCGTTGACGAACGGCATGGGCGAGGAATCGGCAAACTGGATCAGGGCCGGCTCGGCTTCCAGGGCGAAACGGGAGGCCGCGTATTTCGAATGGCGGATGGTGATTTCCTCGAAATCTTCCACGCCCCACAGATTTCGATTCTGACACACTGCGCGCAGATAGAAGCTGGCGATGCCGAGCGTGCGGGCCCCGACTTCGGAATTCCAGCAGTAGAAGCCGCGAAAATAAAGGTCCGGTTCACCGTTCGGCAGCCGCCCGGCCTCGATCGGGTTCAGGTCGTCGACGAGGAACACGAAGATATCGCGGTCGGACGCATAGAGCGTAGTCGTATCGTTGGAGATGTCGACGTGTGGATTGTAGATTCCCGTTGACCAGTCGAGCACGCCGGGCACTTTCCAGCGCGTGTCGCCGGTGCCGTTGCCGGCGATCTTTTGCACGGCGTCCACCAGTTCTGAGTCAAATATTCTGCCGTAATCAGGGCCTGTTACCGCTCGCAGCTCTAGGCGTCCGTTCTCGATTTCCAGCGTCTTCACCTGCTCGGCACGATGGTTGAGAAGACCGTGCTGGAGGTTGATCGCCGCCAGCGGTGCCGGAAGCTGGCGCAGATAGGCGGCCGGCGCGCCGACCAGGCTGGCGAGTTGGCCAAAACTCCAATGCGTGGGGGAAACAGGGGCAGGCGCATCGGGCAGCATCAGCCTCAGGCGCTCCGGATCGTCGCGGCTGGCCTCGACGCGGATCAGCTCACTTTCGACGATGCGGGTCTTGCTGCGCACCGACCGGCTCTTCACCGCATTTCCAAGGTCGTTGAGCGACAGGTATCGCTCATCCGCCGGCCGGTTGAACCATTCTGACGACACGCGGCCAATACGCTGGCCGCGGCTGACGTCGACCTTGTAACCGGCACGCTCGTTGCGCTTGGGCGCAAGAATTTCCATCTGGGTCATGGGTGTTGCTCCTTAGCGGGCGCCGGGAGACTCTCTCCCGGACCTTTACCCGCCACCGCAACCCGCCCGCCCTCTTCCTCTCCTGCACCAGCGCGCCCTACCAGGTCGCCATTGCAGCCGCTTCAAGGCTGGCACCCAGGAAGGAAGGCTCGGGCTTCGGGAAAGCCCGAGCCTGGGACCAAGCGCCTTACCTTCCAGCCGCGACAGAATCCCGCGGTGCTTGCTTGGGCAACGAGACCGTCCGGAACTTGTCTTGAGATTGGGCAATTGCCAGTTCTGTTCTGGCCCTAGCCAGAAATGTATAAATTGACCCAACGTCATGATACGCGAAGACTTTATCGAGGTCGGGATTGAGAGTGAATTGTATGTCGAGCAGGTTCGTCCGGCCCGTGGTGGTGCAAGTTGGCCGTCATGACCGTGAGCGCATTGTATTCGATGTGAACGACGCAGCGATGATCCTGCTGCGGAGTTTCCCTCATCAGACGGAGAAGCGAAAACTGGCTATGGATGCATGTCTTCAGGTTCTGCGCGGTGAACTACCAGTGGCCGGACGTCGTCGCCCCAGTTTACCTGTTTCTCGCGCGCAAGAAAAAGGCCGGACCAAAGGCCCGGCCAGGTATGAAGGTCAAAACCTCCAGAGGGGAACGCGCCAGACGAATGGGAGGAGACATCCGGCGCACTGAGCATATGGGTGAGCAAGGGCTACGCTTCAACGACATGCTGTAGGCCACCCGATTTGTTGTCTTGGTGCACTGAAGCTTGCGTGCCTGATGCGATCGCTGAAATGCTTTGAGCCAGGTGCAAAGCGACAGGGATTGGCGATCGTCATCCCGTCATCCTCGCCGTCGCGCCGTTCGCCTTGAGCGCCGCCATCAGCATCGGCCCGACGGAGAACTGCCCTGCCGTCGCCTTTTCGGTCAATACCCGCAAATAGCCGCCGGCCGAGTTGATGTGCTGCGCCCTTTGCAGAATACAGGCAATCACGATCGCCGCGATTTCTTGGCCCATCACATGGCAAGCCTCCTCATACGCTGACGGCGAAACGCCCAGATATCCCCTCACTTGGGCGGCGGTAATCATGAGATCGCGCCAATTGCCGATCCCGTCGACGGCATAATCCGCAATTTCGGGGCAGGCCTTCAGCACCATCCCCAGCGGGTATGTTTTCGGCGCCTCTGCGGTTCTCGTCCTGGACTCGGCCGCCGCCCCGCTTTCTTCTAAAGCAGGTTCAAATTCAAAAATAGAGTCTGTATTTGAATCAGATTGCTGCCGCTCGTTTTGAGAGTCATTGCCGCTCGGATTCGTGGATTTCATATGGATTTCCAGCAGCTTATCCACATCATCACGCAAGGCGGCCAGGTCGGCAACGATAGGCTCTAGCTCGGCAATGCAAGCTCGGCGCGGAATTGCCTCCACAACGCGGCGGAACCGCTTCCACAGGCCTCCCCAGTCGCCTGGGACATCTTCGTCAAGGGCCGCCTCTATCAGCTTGTGGATGTCACGGCGGTACAAGGTGATCCGCTCGCGCATTAGCCTGAGCGCCCGGTTGTCGGCACGAACACGCTCGGCCGCCGCCTCGAACTCGTAAGCACGGGCCAGCAGCGGCGCCAGGGAGAAGCCGAATGCTTCCTCGATCTCCCCTCCTCTGCCCTTGCGGGCGTAGCGCTTGCCGTTCGGGCTATCCCGACGGATGATCAGCCCGCAGCCCACAAGAGCCGCCAGATGCCGCCTGACTGTGGGCTCGGGCATTCCGTGCGCCCTGAGCGACAGCTGTGCGTTCGAGGGAAAGACGATGAGGTCGTTTTCCTCACTCAATTCGCTGTCAGGATAGAATGACAGCAACGCATTCAGCACGGCCAAAGCGCGATCGCCGATGCCAACGATGCTCTTACCCTCGCAGAGGTTGCGGTAAATCTGCCACTTGTCGACGACCCTGCCCTTGGGGATTTCACGTGAATCGTTTTGCGCTGCCAGCATGGCAAGCGACATCGGCCGCCGCCCAAAGGGCGTCGTTGCAATACCCGTCTCCATTTTCTTTCACCCTCAATTAGGCAAAAGAAATCTGCTCGCCAAAACGACGCCAATGACTCTTGACAGTGATTCGGGGAAATGCGATTCTCAGCTTGCGACAGACGAGAAGGGCTTCCGCGACGGTGACGTTCGGGGGCCTTTTTCTTTTGCGGTTCAGTCTCCTGTTGATGTCTTCTCCGACTTTCTGAACGCCTCATAGAGGTTGCCCAGATTATCGGAAATCCACGTACCAAAGCGGCTGCCGTCCATCTCCTTCACGGCGATCGTGATGGCCTTGCCTGCCTTTTTGACGCTAACGCTAACTGATTTGTCCTCCGGGACCCAGGATTGTGCTTGGGACTTCACAGCTAGCTTGCGAACCGGCTTCCCCTTCGCATTCAGGGCTCCTAGCAGCCTTTCGAAGCGTTCGTTGCTTTCCAACTCACCGAATTCTGGTTCGGACAAGATTGCATTAACCATATCGAATTTCTTGCCGGCGAGCAGAGACAGCTCAACCCACCGCTCGCGGCCCACAGACGGAGCGGATCCTATCTTGCCGATCACAGACGCCGGAAGTCTTGTGACGACTGATACCATCTTTGATACCGCAGCGGCGTTCGAGGCCAATGCTGACGAGATCACATCTCTGTCGTACCCCAAATCCTCAAGACGCTTTGCGAACATCGCCTTCTCGATGAAGCTAAGATTTGCACGAGCGGAATTCTCCTGACCCTGGGCAATCACATGGGTCCTGTCGTCGATCTCCTTGACGACCGCCCTCACCTTCCGTCCAAGCTCACGAGCGACCCGGACTCTGCGATGGCCGAAGACAATCATGTAGCGGCCGTCGGAGCCCGGATGCGGACGGACAAGTATGGGAGAATCCTGCCCCCTTTCCCGAATCGCTTCCAGCAGCTCTTGGTACTGCTCCTGGTCGTCGCCCATGCGGTCGGAAACGAACGAGCCGTCGACTGCGCTGGGGTCGAGTTCCACGACATGCTCGCCCTCAAGATACGCATCCGCTTGCTTTGCCAACTCGTTGACCGAGCGGATCATGGATTTTGACGCTCCACGGATCGGATATGCCGAAGCTGCGGCAGATGACTCCCGCTCGCCGGCTTCCGCTTCTACGAGGCCTGAAAGAAGATTCTTACGTGCCATATTCTACCTCCCGGCATCGTAGGCCGTTGAATACATTTGGAAAAGGCGTACTTTTGTCAGCAGACAAGTCAACGCCCCCATGCTTCATGAATCAAAGCTACGATTTCGCCATTAACGACGTCCAAGGCTTCCATTGCCCGCTCGTATGTGGACCGGGTCATCGCATTCTTTTCGACTTCGTAGAGGGTCTGCTTGGTAATCCCCGCATCGGAAATCGCCGTTGATTTCAGCATCTGGTTCTTGAGGATGAATTCGCCGAACAGCGTATGCAGGAATGCCACCATCTGCGCTTGCGGCTGATCCGTGGGTTCGAATCGGGTAACAAGATAGCGATACCACTCCAGATTCACCTCCGCACCAGCCGCCCTGATCGGCTCCAGGATGTTCCCGAGCATCAGTAGAAACTGGCCCATGCTCATCACATCGAGCATCTGTGGATGGATCGTGATCAACACTGAGGTCGCAGCGGTCAGTGCGGTGATCGTCAGATAGCCAAGCTGCGGCGGACAATCGATAACTATGACATCGTAGCGATCGTCGACCTCCATCAATGCCGTCGAGATGCGCGTGAAAAACGCCCTGCCCACATTCGAAGACTTGTCCGTCATTGCTAGAGGCGTGTCGTATTCGAATTCCTGCAGCTCTAGGTTAGCAGGGACGATATCCAAGCCTGGGAAATTCGTCGGCTTGATGATTTCCGAGAGAGGCACCTTCTCATTGTCATAACGAATCGCGTCGTAAAGCGATTTCGTCTGATCGAGTTCAGGTTGGAACCCATGCAACGAAGAAAGCGACGCCTGCGGATCGAGGTCAACAGCTAGGACACGGTGGCCGGTAAGCGCAAGATACTGGGCGAGGTGGGCTGCGGTAGTGGTCTTCCCGCTGCCGCCCTTGAAATTTACCACAGCTAAAATCTGAAGCTTCTCGCTCGGTCGCCGATGGGGAACATACATGCGGGCGTCAGATCGGCCGTACTGGTCGAGATACTGGCGCAGCTCAAGCATCTGCTCAGCACTGTACGAGCGCCTGCCCGACGTCGAGGTTTCAGGCACCGGTCCCTTTCCTTCCAGATGCAGTTTCTTCAGATGGCTCTGAGAAACCCCCAGGTAGGCGGCAACCTCCGCCAGCGAAAACGAACGAAGATTCTTCTTTGCGTGGGGAGGGAAGCGCTGCATCGAAAGCAGGTGCAACTTCTTCGATATCTGGTCGCCCTGATCGAGGATGCTTTTCTCGAACAGCAGCGGGATTTTCGTAGGAACGGGCGAACTCACGTTCATTCGATCAAGACTCTCTAAAAACGATTTTTGACGTAAAGGCGCCAACCAACCGTCATTATGTCCGATTCGTTCGCCCGGGCAAGAAATTTAAAGTTAACAAAAGCTTAACGGTCTAGGGACGAGATCGCATCACTCCTCATGCAACTGAATACGCTATACAATTCGCTGATTTTGTCTGCGGACAAACCCTTGCTTCCCTAGGGGTCATGCAGTTCTTAACGGGGTACCTGTACAACCCGCACCGCTGCCACAGCCTGGCAAGTGATCACGAGATTGAGCTTTTGACGAATATCTGCAGATGAAACGCGACCACATACTGACCGGATGTTGCAAATCAGCCATGTCATCTTTCGTTCCCTTGAAGAAGCTAAGCGAAACGTGTCAGCTCATAGCTGAGGGGGCAGCGCTCATCAGCCACCACGATAAATGCCAAGTGTCAGGACGAATGGTGGGTCGATTTCGCTGACCAGACGAAAACTAGCTACCGTCGCGCAGCGGCCTGATAGGGAGTTTTTCAGAGACCGGACGCCTTGGTCAGATTGACCCGAAAACGGTCACGCCGGCGTTGGTACTTGCGAGTCATCTCCGCCGAGGCGTGACCAAGCTGCTTTTGCACATAACGCTCGTCGACCTCGGCTGAGGAGGCGAGGCCAGCGCGCAGCGAATGGCCAGAAAACTTTTGGCCGCGCTCGTCCTCGGAAAGATCCCCGCGCAGGCCGGCGGCCAAGGCCGCGCGTTTGACCAGCCGCGCCACCTCCTGATCGTTCAGCCGCTCGGCCCCCACCGCTTTGCCCTGACCGGTGACGCGGCGGAAGAGGGGGCCATGCGCGATACGGGCCAGCTTCAGCCAGGTCTGCAGGGCGACGACCGGGCAGGTGGCGTCGGACGAACCGCGACCAATTTCGACCTCGCGCCAGCCGGTCTTGCCTCGCAACGTAACCAGCACGCCCTTGTCCGGGAAAAATTCAATCCAGCCGCGACCGTCCTCCGTTTGATCGCGACCAAGATCAAGGCCGACGATTTCGGAGCGGCGCAAGCCGCCTGCGAATCCCAAAAGTAGCATGGCGCGGTCACGCAGGCCGCGCAGCGTGCCACGGTCGAGCGTCTCCAGCATGGCGATGAGATCGTCGCGCAGGACGGCCTCCTTTTGTCGGGGAGGGGCGGCGTGTTTGTTGCGGATGCCAGCAAGGACGGTTGCGATATGGCGGTCCTTGCGGTCTAGCGGTTGGCCACGTTGCGTATAATTCCAAGTCAGCGACGACAGGCGGCGCTCGATCGTCGACACCGACTTTTTGACCCGCTCCGATCCCGAGGCCTGGGCGGTGATGTAGAGGCCGACAACTTGTGGATCTGGCGGCAGCGGATCGAACGATTGGCGCCGGCACCAAGCGGAAAAATGCTTCCAGTCGGCGGCGTAGGCGCGACGGGTGTTTGCTGAACTGGCTGCCTCGACATAATCACGCGCGCGGTCGGCGAGCTTTTCGAGATGCGTAGGCAACGATGCCCGCAGCGGGTCGAGGACCGGCGGGGAAGGGGAGGGGTCTTCATCCGGCCGCCCCATCTCCATGACGACGTCGACAATGTCCGGCAGGTCATCTGGGTCGATTGCGGCGGCGGAAACCATCAAGTTGCGGGCATTGCCCATTAAGTCTCGTCCATTTTAATGTCGCAGCACTGCGATTCTTGGGCCAAGGTGCTGCCAAAGCGCGGAATTGT